>CALCRR010000171.1 GCA_937894495.1 uncultured Ruminococcus sp.
TTACGCCTTGATATTTTTTATTTTTGCCTGCGCCTTTCCTGCAAGGTTTAATTGGGGGAGCAATAGCCGCCACAAAAGCGCTCCCCTCCCCTCCGGGGAGGGTTCGATATCTTGCCGCACGCATAAAAGTTTGTGGGGTGGGGGAAGCGAGCCGTCCGCCCGAGGACTATTGACATAATTTGTTGAATGTTGTATAATGTTACATGGTGAATATGTAATATTGTATATGGAAAGGTGCGGAATATGAATTTAACTCATTTAAGATACATGGTGGAGGTCGAGCGGTTAGGGTCTATAACAAAGGCGGCTTCGGCGCTTTATATGGGGCAGCCAAATCTCTCAAAGGCTATAAAGGAGATGGAGAGAGAGGTGGGGGTGCCTATCTTCAAGCGGTCAGCAAAGGGGGTAGTGCCCACCGAAAAGGGCAGGGAGTTTTTGCAGTATGCCAAGGCGATACTGGTGCAGATGGAGAAGATGGAAAACCTGTACATGGACAGCTCAGACAGCAAGCTGAGCTTTTCGCTGCTGCTGCCCAGGGCGAGCTATATAACCCACGCTTTTACCGAGTTTTTAAACAAGCTGTCGTCGGCGGAGCATATCGACATAAAGCTGAAAGAGACCAACTCGATGGAGACCATAAACTCGGTGGTGGAGTGCGAGTATGACCTGGGGATAATAAGATATCCGCTGGCGTATGAGAGCTTTTTTCTGCCGCTGCTGGAGGAGAAAAATCTGAAGATACTGGACAGCTGGGAGTTTGACTATGTGCTGATAATGAGCCGCAGCAGTCCCCTTGCGAGGGAGGAGCATATCGACACTGAGGTGCTGAGAAAATATATCGAGGTGCTCCACGGCGACAACACCGTGCCCAACATCTCGGCGGTGTATCAGAAAAAGAATGCGCTGATAAACCAGCAGCCAAGGCACATTTACGTGTATGAAAGGGGCAGCCAGTTCGATATACTGTCTGCCTGCACGGAGTCATTCATGTGGGTATCACCCATGCCGGGGGAGGTGCTGGAGCGCTGCGGACTGGTACAGCGCACCTGCCCCGAGATAAAGCGCCCCAACAAGGACGTGCTCATAAGCCAGAACAGCTACCGCCTGAGCGAGACGGACAAGATGTTTATCGAGGAGCTGAAAAACGCCAGAAGGGGCTGAATGCACTCTATACAAAAGAAAAATATCGCCTTCGGAAAATGATGTCATTATCATCACCGAAGGCGATTTCTTGTTAGGGTGTGTTGACACTAAACTGATACGCGGATTTTTGAGATATTTTTGTTCCGTTCTAGGCAAAAATCCGCAGTTGGGCTGTCGCCCTGCAAGGATTTTTAACGACGAACGGGACAAAAATATCCAAAAAGACGTGTGTTAGGCTTAGTGTCAACACGCCCTAATGCCTATTAAGGCAGTTTTATTAGCTAAAAATACGTTAAAAAGTCTTTCCCCCGCCGCAGGGCGAGGGAAAGGCAACAGTATGCATATTATCTTTTTTGTATGAGAAATTCGGCTCAGGAATTTGGAACAAGCTTATCCTTACCGCCCATATACATTCTCAAGGGTTCGGGGATAGAAACTGTGCCGTCGCCGTTAAGGTTGTTTTCCAGGAAAGCTATGAGCATTCTGGGGGGCGCTACCACAGTGTTGTTGAGGGTGTGGGCGAAATATTTCGAGCCGTCCTCGCCCTTTACCCTTATCTGCAAACGTCTTGCCTGTGCGTCGCCCAGGTTTGAGCATGAGCCTACCTCAAAATACTTCTTCTGTCTCGGCGACCACGCTTCAACATCGCAGCTTTTTACTTTAAGGTCAGCCAGGTCTCCCGAGCAGCACTCGAGAGTTCTCACGGGGATATCCAGCGAGCGGAAGAAGTCCACCGAGTTCTGCCACAGCTTGTCGTACCAAGCCATGCTGTCCTCGGGCTTGCAGACAACTATCATCTCCTGCTTTTCAAACTGGTGTATCCTGTAAACGCCTCTCTCCTCGATACCGTGTGCGCCCACTTCCTTTCTGAAGCAGGGGGAGTAGCTGGTTAGGGTCTGGGGCAGGTCGGCTTCGGGCAGGGTGGTCTTTATGAACTTGCCTATCATCGAGTGCTCGGAGGTACCTATGAGGTAGAGGTCCTCTCCCTCGATCTTATACATCATGTTCTCCATCTCAGCAAAGCTCATAACGCCTGTTACCACGTCCGAGCGTATCATAAAGGGTGGCACAAAGTAGGTAAAGCCGCGATCTATCATAAAATCTCTGGCGTAAGAAAGAATAGCCGAGTGAAGTCTTGCGATATCGCCTTTGAGGTAATAGAAGCCGTTGCCCGAGGTCCTTCTTGCGGCGTCGAGGTCGATACCGTCAAGGCTCTCCATGATATCCACGTGGTAGGGCACCTCAAAATCGGGCACAACAGGCTCGCCGAACCTTTCGATCTCCACATTCTCGCTGTCGTCCTTGCCTATAGGCACGCTGTCGTCGATGATGTTGGGAATGACCAGCATTCTCTCACGTATCTGCTGCTCCAGTTCGGTCTCCTTGACCTCCAGCTCTGCCAGCTCCTGCGCCATAGCGGTTACCTCAGCCTTTACAGCCTCAGCCTCCTCCTTCTGACCCTTAGCCATAAGACCGCCTATCTGCTTGGACTTGACATTACGCTGGTTTCTAAGCTCGTCCGCTCTGGTCCTTGCGGCTCTGTAGTCCTTATCCAGCTGTGCCACCTCGTCCACCAGCACCAGCTTTTCGTCCTGGAACTTCTTTCTGATATTCTCCTTAACGACCTCGGGGTCTGTTCTGATAAGTTTAATGTCGATCATTTTAATTACTCCTTTATACATTCCGCCCCATCAAGCGGAGATTTTATACATAGTTATATTATATCACATCAAGACTACATTGTCAAATATGTCCTCGCCGGGTCCTCGCCGGACGGGGTAGTTCCCCCACCTATCGCACTATTGTGTGGGCGGCAAGATATCGAGTCCTCCCCGGAGGGGAGGGGGCGCCTTTGTGGCGATTATTACTTTGATACGCTGCGCGAACCTTGTAAACGAGTTTTTGTGCGCTTTACCGCATTTTTTGTAAAACCGTTTTCTTACTTCTTACATCTTGCCTCTAAAAGCTGGGGGAGATTTTGCGCTGCTAGTCGCTAGATGATCAGAGAGCTAGTGGCTAGAAATCAACTATCAACTTTTGGTAGTTTATCAAATCTATGCGTTTTTCGGACGAAGTGCGGTCTAAAAAACGGGCGGTCAATGACCGCCCCTACAAACCTTGAAATTAAGAAGTCTGATGAAATTTTGTAAACCAAATGTCTGTAGGGGCGAACATCGTTCGCCCGAAATTAACGCACTGCGCTGACCTTATAAATGGCATATTTGTATGTGTTACCACATAACTTGATAAATCCGTTTTCCAGCCACTAGCTCTCTAACCACTAGCGACTAGCAGAAAACTGCGCCAACCCAGGTAAATGTTGGCGCAGTGCTATTTATCCCATTATTTTGTTAAACGGTTTTTTTGCTTCTAGCTTACAATTTAGAATAGCCGAAGCTGTTGACCAGTGCGTCGACCTTTTTGCCCTGCTTGCACATGGGGCACTCGTTGGCGAGGTAGTTCTCGTAGTGGGGCAGGTCCTCGTCGGTGAACAGTGCGTGTACCTCAATGCCCTCAGACTCCTTGATAGCCGAGAAGATAGCGCCTATAGCCACCAGCTTGCCGTTGTAATACTGTAAGCAGTCGATAGCTCTGCCGATGCTCTTGCCTGTTGAAGCCGAGGATATGAGCAGCAGCACCTGCTTGCCCCAGATCTTCTTCTGGGTGTTGTCTCTGAATATCATCTGGTTAACGGCGTTGAGCTCGGGGGTTATCACGCTGATGTCAGCACCTGCGTTTATGCCGCCCTGTGAGAGATATTCTGCCAGAAAAGCGCCCAGTATCTCGGTGCCCTCAAGGCAGATTATGGTGTCAACATGGGTGTTCGTATAGGTGCTGCCCAGCTCTGCCGCAGCCTCTTTAGCCATTTTCAGCCCTGTTTTGATAGCTGTCATAGCTACGTAGTAGTTTACGTGTGAGTGGTTGGTAGCATAGTGACCGGGGATAACACCGATCTGCACCTTTTTGTTTTTTCTCGACTGTATGGTCTGCATACGATCTTCCATATAGAAATTCCTCCTTGAAAATATTATACCAAAGCTGACCGCAAAACTACCCGAACCGCATAAATGCGTCTGGCTTTTACGACCGTGCTGCTTTTTTCTCCACTTTGCACAGTAATAAAAATGATGTGTGGGTCTCTTTCCCCGCCAACGGCGGGGAAAGAGACTCCCTGATCTTATGATACCGCAGCTGTCCGCTCCCCCTGCGCTGTGCCGCCAACGGGCAGATAACGTGAGCGGAGCGAACACCAAAAATTATGAATTATAAATTATGAATTATGAATTAAACTCAGTGCGCCCTGTACCAAGCCCTGACCAGCTTGCCGCTCTCGGTCAGCTGTGACTCGCCTGCCTTGATGGCTTTAAGGTCCGTTCCCGGCAGGAATGCGGAAGCAGTCTCGCTCTTGCCGGAAGCCGACCAGTTTATGTAGCCTATACCCAGCTTGTCAAGCAGCGTGAGCCATGTCTTGGTCTGTGATGCGTTGAAGCCGCCGTTGCCGCTGGCATCACAGGTGCCGAACTCGGAGACCAGCACGGGAAGACCGCTGTTGTAGCAGCTCTGCAGTCTGTTTCTCAGCCAGTCGGTATGGGTGTTTGCGTAGAAATGCAGTGCGTAAACACAGTTTGAGTCGCTGAGCCTGCTGCCCAGTACCTGATCTATATCCTGGCTCCAGGTGCCTGTGCCGCAGATTATGATAGCGTGTGAGTCGTACTTCCTGATAGCGCTGACCACTGCCTGGCAGTAGGACTTTATGCCGCTGTTCCAGTTCACAGAGCCGTTGGGCTCGTTGCATATCTCGTAGATAACGTTATACTGTCCCTTGTATCTCTTAGCCATATCGGTGAAGAACGCCACAGCCTCAGCCTGATGCTTTCTGGGGTCCTGATCGCTGAGAACGTGCCAGTCGATGACCGCATACATTCCCAGAGAGGTGGCGTTGTTTACCCCTGCTATGACTCTGTTTTTGGCGGTGGCTGCATTTGCCGAGCCTGTGGTGTAGCCGCCCCACTCCTCGGTATACATAGCTATTCTTACGGTGTTGCACTTCCAGTCGTCCCTGAGCACCTTCTGGGAAGCGACCGAGAGGATATTCCTGTAATCCTCCCACATGATACCGTGGGTGGACATACCCTTGATCTTGAACACATTGCCGTTCTTATCCACGATATTTGCGCCCTTTACCGAAAGCTTTCCGTGGAGCTCATAGGGAGTAGCGGCAGGGGTGGTGGCACCTCTGGGGCTGCTGAAATATCCCATTTGCAGGCAGGTGCCTGCGTCCCTGGTGTATGCACGCACCATGAAATAGTATTTTGTTGAGGGTGAAAGCTTGGTCACATTAACGCTGAGCTTTGAGGGGTCTGCGATAGTCGCCCTTCTTGTCCAGCCGGAATCGGTGGATTTTTTCATATAGATCTGATATCCCAGTCCTGCTCTTTTCTCCCAGGAAAGCCTGACGGTGGTGGAGTTGACCACACTGACGCCTGTTATAACTTCTCTGGAGGGTCTTGTTGTGGAGTTGATGACGTTGCTGAAGGTGCCGCCCACCTTTTTGCCGTTTGTGAGCTTGTAGGCACGCATTATGTACTGATATTTAGTGCAGGACTTCAGCCCCTTGTCGGTAAAGTTCCTGGCGGAGGCACCTGCCGCACCTGCATATACCCATGATGAACCGGCATTATACCTTCTGTAGATAAGGTAGCCGTCTGCTCCTGTTACTCCCTGCCAGGTCACCTTTATGGCGGTGTCGGTAGGGACGTAGTAAGCGGATATCTTGGGAGCTGCCAGTGTTGCCGAGGGGCTTACCGACGAAACGCTCACCCCGGGGGTATCAGCCGATACATCAGCTGAGGGAGAATAGGCGCCCACCGTCAGCACAGCCGCTGCCGACAGCAGCAGAGCTGCCAGTTTTCTTTTCAGTTTTCCCATAAATAACTTCCTTTCAAAAATTTAGTTGATCTGACTGTGATCTTCTGTCAATTATATAGGCAACACCGCACAACCACCGGCTTACGCCTTTGTACGGTGTTGCCTATATTATACCACATTTTCTGTAATTTGTAAACCGACTGAGTGAAATTTTTTAGCGAAAACCGCCAAAAAGTCAAAAAGCGGCGTAAAAAGGCGAATTTGGTTACAAAAAATTACACGCCAAAGCTTCTCCCGACGGCGAAACAGGGCATTTTTGTACATATTTTTGGATTGATGAAACATATGGGCAGGTAACATAACGGTAACAAAACAGGGAGAAAAATAGTACAGCTGTTGAAAATCCCGTCAGTTTTCAACAGCTGCCCTGCGATATACAGGCAAATAAGTGAGTTTTAAACATTTTCAACAGAGTTTTCAACATTTTTTCGGGCGCTGTTTAAAAGTTTTCAACTGTCCAAAAAAATTCTTGTTACCGTTTTTTAACCGGCAGTTACAAAACCGTTGACGGGGCAGCGCTGCCGGTCTAATTCATGATGCATAATTCATAATTATTGCACGTTTATAGTTTGTGGAAAAACATAGTTTGCGCCTTGAATTAGGAGCAGCCCTCAGCCACTAGAGGCAAGAGGTAAGAGGCAAGAGGCAAGAAGTTTGTTTACACAACACAGCACATAAGACAGGTTTCTTGCTTCTTACTTCTGATTTCTTGCATCTAAAAGTGGGCTTCCCCTCTTTAAAAACAGTTCATCGGACTGTTTTTAAATTCACCCTTTTCGGAGTGCCCTCCGGAAAGGGCTTGACCCGAACCCTTTTTATTATTTGGCTTTTACAAAAGTCTGAGGTCGTTGAATGCCCGTTTTTATTAAAAACGCCTCTTTTCCACCAAGTGCGGAAAAGAGGCGTTTTATATCATTATAATATATCAACTTACCAGCCAGCTTAGGATTTTGAATGACTGTGCGTCGCCGTCTATTACCTCTACGGTGACGGTGTGGGTGGCTGTTTCGTCGGAGGTGAAAATGGGCTCGGATTTTGCCCAGTCGCCCCAGCCGTCGGGGAAGCTGCCGTCTATAAGCACCGCATCGCCGCCGTCTACCTTGACCGCAAGGGTGCCGTTGCTGCCGTCGGGCTTTTTCTCAAAAAGAATGCCTATGTTTCTGGCGGTTATCTCAAAGGTGGCAGAGCCGCCTGTGGTTGTGCCCCAGCCGTCTGTGAAAAAGCTCTGGAAGCTTGCGCTCTCGGTGAAGCTGCCCTCGTCTGTGACCTTGACAGTTTCTGGGGTGTTTCTGGTGCCAAGGGTGGCATTTGCGAAAATATCGCCTGTTACCGACTCGGTAGAGGGGTCAAAGGGGGTGGGGGTCTTTTCCTCGCTCTCGATATCTGCCAGCAGCTGCGCAAAAAGGCTGGTCACGCACTGTGCCATTATCGTGTGACCGCTGTCGTTGGGGTGAACGTTGTCGGGGGAGATATCTGCCCAGGTGAAGTTGCCTGCCTGTATCTCGGGCTGGACTGCGTTGTGATAGGATATCACAGGCACGCCGTAAGCCTGCGCCGACTTGAAATGGGCGTTCTGCGGCGATGAGCCCCCCTCGCAGCTGGGCTCTAAAACTATCACCGCAGGGTCGTTGGGCTGGGAAAGGCACATTCTCAGCAGGCTGTCCATTGTGTCCTCATAAAGAGGGCTGTCGCCGTCGTTTATAAACTCTATGACGATTATGTCAGCCTCTTCGGGCAGGCAGTCTCTCGACGCACGGTGTACTCCCGTGTAGGAGTCTGTAGCGCCTATGCCTGCGTTTACCGACTCGATGTAAAAGCTGATGTTCTCCTCCCACCAGGTGTGTACCTGACTGACGTAGGTGTTCCTCGACGAGCTCGCCCCAGAGCCTGCGGTGATGGAGTCGCCCAGATAGCAGATCTTTGTCATCTCCTTGGGATTATTCACGGCGTGGTCGATCTTCTGCGCCAGCCGTGAGGTGTCGCCCCTGTTTAAAATAGCTCTGCCCAGCATATTTTCATCAGCGCCGTTTTTTACATCGTATGCCCCCTCATGGGCAGGGTACTGCGCCAGCAGCTGGGCTGATATCTCATCGGCAGTGGGCGGCGTTTCCTCGGGCTCTTCTTCGGGAGCCTCGCTGTCCTCACCATCGGTGGGCTGAGCGTCAGGCTCCCCGCTGCCGCTGTCCTCCCCGGTGGTGCTTTCTTCATCAGCATTGATCTCAGCAGAAGCCGCCTTGACCTCTGCCTTTGAAGAGCTGCTGCTGTCATCACTGCCGCCGCAGGAGCCGAGCATAGCCGCCCCCATGCATACAGCTATCGTCATTGCCAGTATTCTTTTCATTTCTTCATTTCCTTTCCTGAATTGCAGTATCGGCATATATTATACCACATTCCCACATTTATTTCAAGAGCTGAATGCCACAAAAACTATTCCGAGTTCTGCCTGACGTCTGTGCCTTTACAGCACATCGGGAGACAGTATGGTCATGTGCGTTATCTATTGGGGGAGACCCTTTTGAAAAAGGGTCATCCCCCAAGCCCCCTCCCTAAAACTTCTGTTTCTTTTTGGCGAGGGGGCTTTTGCTCGTTTATCCGACTTATTATACGCCCGAATTTTACCGTGCAGACCGCACTCATGCCCCCTCGCCAAAAAGAAATAAAAGTCTTTGGAAAGGGGTCTGGGGAATAACCTTTCTTCAGAAAGGTTTTCCCCAGTAAACAGCGCACACAGTCATACCGCCCCCCGATATGCTGTAAAAGCATAAATGCCGGGCAGAACTCGGAATGGTTTTTATGACGCTCAACTCTTGAAATAAATGCGGAGATGTGGTATACTAAATGCAGAGCAGTGTTATGCCGAGAGGGGCTTATGATGGACAGGAATGTAAAAAAACGTGTTTTTCAGATAATACAGATAGGCAGGAAGGACGATCTGCCAAGCAGGGTATTTGACATATTCATATCGGTAGTAATAATAGCTAACATAGTGACCATGTTTATGGAGACTTTTGATGAGCTTGGGGCGCTTATGCCGATGTTTCACATAGTTGAGGGGTTCACGCTGGCGGTGTTCTGCGTGGAGTATGTGCTGCGCATATGGACGGCTGATCTGCTTTATCCCAAGCTTACGAAGAAAGTGTCACGGCTGCGGTTTCTGGTATCATTTGACGGTATCGTGGACCTTATGACGATACTGCCGTTTTTCTATCTTTCGGGGTTTATCGTATTCAGAATGCTGAGGGTGGTGAGGATATTCCACCTGTTTAGGATAAACGCGCAGTACGACTCATTCCACGTTATTGTGACTGTACTGAAAGAAAAGCGCAACCAGATAGCGTCATCGCTGTTTATAATAATAGTGCTTATGCTGGCGTCATCGCTGGGGATATACAGTGCCGAGCACAAGGCACAGCCCGAGGTGTTCAAAAATGCATTTTCGGGCATATGGTGGAGCGTATCTACGCTGCTGACGGTGGGCTACGGCGATATCTACCCCGTAACGGTGGTGGGCAGGATAATGGCAATTTTCATCGCCTTTCTGGGGGTGGGGGTCGTGGCTATCCCCACAGGTATCATAAGCGCAGGCTTTGTGGAGCAGTACCAGAAGAAGCAGCGCTCCCACTCGAGGTTCAACGACATAACCCATGTGGGCGAGATACTGGTGGACTCACAGAGCGAGCTGCTGGGGCTGACGGTGAGTGAGACAGAGACTATCTACGGCATGAGGGTGCTGGTGATAGTGAGAAACGAGCTGGCGGTGATCGCCTCGGCGAATGTTAAGCTGAAAAAGAATGATATACTGGTGGTAAACAGCGATAAGCTTAAAAAGTGATCATAAGCTTATGGTCACTAGTCTAATTCATAATGCATACTGCATAATTCACGTTTATTAGTTTGTGCACAGAGCAGGTTTATATCGGGCGGTCATTGACCGCCCTTTTTTTAGACCGCAGCTTGTCTGAAAAACGCAAAGCTTTGACGAACTGCCAAAAGTTTGATAGCTGATCTCTAGCCTGCTAGTCGCTAGTGGCTAGAAAAGCATTTTACAATATTTTGTGATAAAATCCACTAATACACCATTTTCTAAGGTTAGTCCTGTTTCATTAACATATCAAAGTCTGATATCCAATTTCTAGCCACTAGTTCTCTAATTATCTAGCGACTAGCAGCGCAAAAGCGCCCCCAGCCACTAGAGGCAAGATGTCAGAGGCAAGAGGCAAGAATTTTTCTACCCCCACAAAGTTTGAAAAGAGGACTCTTGCCTCTTGCTTCTTGCTTCTTGCTTCTAGAGGCTGGGGGAATTAGTAAAACTGCTGTATTTGGCAGGTGAAATTTGTTTCTGTAGGCTATTGTAATTTTCTGTGAAATGTGATATACTTAAAATGATAACCTGTAATTTTTGGATTTTTTGTATATATTACACAATTTTTGGGGAGAAATTTGCTGTAACTAACAAAGGGAAATGAAGATAGGCAGTGAAAGACTATCGGTGCTTTCATTTTAGGAGGGAATTTTTTTGAGTAAACGCAGACCTATGGTGGGCATTGTGGTCAATGAGCCTGATTTCAGGTTCTATAATGACGCTGTCAGCTATATAAGAAAAGAGCTTTATGCTGCGGATATGGACGCTGCGGTGTTCGCATCGCTGCTTGCACCTACCGACCAGCAGGAGCTGGAGAACTCGGTGTTCTCGCTGATAAACGGCGAGACTATCGACGGACTGATAGTTTTTGCCCACACGCTGGAGGGCAAAAATGTCATCGGCAGGATAGATGAGATAGTTAAGGACACGGGTATGCCTGCGGTGTATATCGACGAACCCAGCGAATACTGCGACAGCGTTTATTTTGATAATGATGAGTGTACCATGCTGCTTGCTGAGCACCTGGTGAAGCACCACGGCGTTAAAACGGCGGCTTTCGGGGCAGGTCCCGAGGGCTCATGCTTCCATGACAGGGTGAGAGACAGCTTTTTAAAGTCATTCAAAGCCCTGGGGGTGGAGATACCCGAGAGCAGGATATATCACGGGCTGGACTGGAAGGACGATTACAGCAAAATGGCAGATGCCATCATCGCTGACGGGCTGCCCGATGCGGTGGTGGGCTGCAGCGATTTCACTGCGGTCTCACTGATAGGTGAGTTTGCGAAAAAGGGTATAAGAGTGCCCGATGATGTGATAGTTGCAGGCTACAGCAGGGGGGAACCCTTTGAGGGGGATCAGTTAAACATGACCTCTGTTGAGCGAAGCGCCGAGAGCGTTGCGGTGAATGCTGCAAGGCTTATCATCTCAAAAATAAAGGGTACAGAGTATGTGCCTGTGAACAGACCCTCGGGCAGGCTGCTGGAGGGTATGTCCTGCGGCTGTGCCGATATCGAGCTGGAGGCGCTTTCAAGGTCGGCGGTGGACAATATGCTGCAGTCCAGAAGAGACGGCTTTGAATCATACTATAATTATATGCAGGAGGATCTTATCGGGGCTGAGTTCTATGAGGACTTTCTGTGGAAGGTTGACTGGTATACCAACTGGCTGGAGGGCATAAGCGGCTTTAAATTCTGCGTCAACGAAGGGGTGCTGCATACCTCGGGGGAGTTTGAGAGCTATACCGACAATATGTATCTCCACCTTGAAAAGAAAAATGGCAAGGGCAGTGTTGATACGGACAGGTGCTTTGAGCGCCGCAGGCTTCTGCCCGACATGGCTGAGGAAAGGGAAAAGCCCTGCACCTTTGTTTTCTCATGCCTGCATTTCTGCGGCACAAACTTCGGCTATGCGGTGATAATTTATGATGACGCCGAGAGCTTTATAGACCAGAGCTATGTCAAGTGGCTGAGGTATATAACAGGCGCTATGGAAAAGCAGAGAAGAAATATACTATATAATGACGCCGTTGCGGATACCATGATAAGAGACTCGCTGACAGGTCTGCTGAATATGAAGGGCTTCAAGCGATTTATCAGCGACCGTGTGGGCAGGTTCGACAGACCCGATAAGCTTTTGAGGATAATCTCGGTGGATATCGAGAACCTGAGGGGTATAAACGACGGCTACGGCTACAGCGAGGGTGACAGGGTGCTGCAAAGGCTGGCTGTCATACTCAACAACAGCGCAGGCGATGACGATATATGCGTAAGGGTCAGCGGCGACGAGTTCTTTATAGCAGGCATACTTGACGCGGATCTCCCCGTTGACGAGGTGCCCAGCAGCCTTGAAAAGAATATAAACGCCTTTAACTCGGGGGGAGATACCGAGTACGGTATACATATATATACGTCAAGGGTCACAGCGCCCCTTACCTCACCCGAGGTGCTGGATACGCTGCCCTATGAGGCTAACTATCAGCGTACTCTCACAAAGGATAACCATAATAAGAGCAGAAGATCGGTGGCAAGCACCGCTGCGGCTGAAAGCTTTGACCCCGAGGAGAGAAAGTATGTGGCGAAGCTTCTCAACGATAACCTTTTTGTTTATCATTTCCAGCCTATCGTAAGCGCCAAAACGGGCGAGATATACGCCTATGAAGCCCTTATGAGGAGCGCAGGGGAGATAAAGCTCTCGCCCATCGCCATACTCAACCACGCAGGGGCTATGGGCAGGCTTGACGATATCGAGCGGCACACCATGAAAAACCTGTTTGAGTATTATTACTCCAACAGCGAGAAGTTTTGCGGCAGAAAGCTTTTTATAAACAGCATACCCTCATGCACGATCCCCGAAAAGGAGTTTGAGGAGCTGTGTACCAAGTATATGAGCATAATGGACAGGCTGGTAATAGAGTTCACCGAGCAGACGGAAGCCAGCCCCGAGCAGCTGGAGCTGGTGCTCAACCGCAGGCATAAAATGGGCTTTCAGATAGCTATCGACGATTACGGCACGGGATATTCAAACATAAGCAACCTGCTTACCTTTATGCCCAACTGCGTTAAGATAGACCGCAGCCTTATCATGAATATACATGAGGACAAGCGCAAGCAGCATTTTACCAAGAACATCATCGACTATGCCCATGACAACAACTTCAGGGTGCTGGCAGAGGGCGTGGAGGAGCCGGAGGAGCTTAAAACGGTAATAGCTATGGGTGTGGACCTGATACAGGGCTACCTCACCGCCAGACCCTCACCCGAGGTGATAAAAAGCATTGACTGGGATATTGCCGAGAAGATAAGGGAGTATAACCGCCAGAATGAGAACAGGCAGGTAAGAAAGACCTATTTCACGGGGGCGGAGCAGGAGATATCCCTTATGTCGCTGGATTTTGACAATTACACGGATATTTTTGTGGGTACAGAGAGCTTTACTCTTAAAGGCACAAGGGACCATGTGAGCAATATATCAATAACCATAAAGGACGGTATCAGCTGCAGGCTGAACCTATGCGATGTGGCTATGGCAGGGGAGCTTAGTGACGCCTGCATAACTCTGGGCAAGGGCAGCAGGCTCACCCTGGGCATTGAGGGCGAGGTCAGCCTGGCAGGTGCGGTGAGCGTGCCTGAGACTGCGTCGCTGGATATCGTGGGGGACGGCACATTCAGCATAATGTCCTCCTCCAACCAGACCTACGGCATAGGCGCCGATGCGGATAATTCCTACGGAAATATCGGCATATACCTTAAAAACAGAATGCTTATACAGCTCAACAGTGAAAAGTGCATAGGCATAGGCGGCGGCTTCAACAAGATGGGCTCAAAGATAAATATCGAATGCAGGGAGCTGGACATAGAGCTGAGCGGCAAAAAGGTGCTGTGCATAGGCAGCTCAAAATCGGACGCATGGGTGACGATGAAAAACACCAGGCTTTCCATGACCGAGCGCTGTGCAAGAGGCATAGGCATAGGCAGCTTTGACAAGTGCATGGACGTGAACGCCGAGGGCTGCGATATAAATGTGGACTTCTCGGGCGACGAGCTGGGCGGTATCAGCGTGAACACCGACAAGGGCAGCAGTGTAAATCTGGTAAAGACAGATGTGAAAATGCTGTTCAAGGGCAAGAGCCTGACGGGCATAGGCACCACAGGTGACGATGTGACGGTGATACTGGTGGAAAGCTTTGTAGACATACGCTGTGAGGGCGCAAATGCCGTGGGCATAGGCGGCGGCACCGAGAAAAGCAAGGTAGGCTTTTACGGCTGCAGCGGCAGAGTAGTGGTGGTATCGAGCTGCGGCAGGGCTGTTGAAGCAGCCGAGGGCGGGCTGGTTATAAAGGACAGCACAGTAGAACTAAGAAACAATGACTAGTGCTCACCGCACGGGGTATTTCCCCCTCCTATCGCACTATTGTGTGGGCGGCAGGATATCGAGTCCTCCCCGGAGGGGAGGGGGTGCTTTTGTGGCGGCTAGTATTTTGTGACGCTGCGCGAACCTTGTCCTCGCCGGACGGGGTGTTTCCCCCTCCTATCGCACTTTTGTGTGGTGGGCAAGATATCGAGTTCTCCCCGGAGGGGAGGAGGTGCTTATGAGACCTCTATTATTTTGTGACGCTGCGCGAACCCTGTAAACGAGTTATTGTGCGGCTTACCGCATTTTTTTGTAAAACCGTTTTCTTACCTCTTACTTCTTACATCTTACTTCTAAAAGCCCCTAGCCCTCTGACGACTAGCAACTAGCTGGTTATTTTGCACAAAGAAAAGCTCTGATACACAATATATGGACGAAATCGTTTGAAGAAACCACAACCTTCGGTAATATTGTGCAAGAAAGAGCAAAGCTTTTAGTGAAAACGCAAAAATATTATCAAATATGAACAGAGTTGAAGCCTTTGGTAATATGAAAATACTAAAAGACTCTAAAAAATTATTACAAATAAATTACATATGCTAAAAACCTGTGGGCAATTTGCACAAAAGTCATGTTGAAAGTTTAGTGAAAGCTCCATAAATTATTACATTGCCTAAAAAAATCGAAAAAACCCCTTGAAATTTTAAGTGAAATATTGTATATTTTTATTTGACGGAAACGTTTGAAATCCATGAAATCGGTGTGAACTTTTGAGGCGGAAGGAATTACCTTAAACGTTTTAGACCGACAGAAAGGCGGAAACATCAAAATGGTGTCATTAAAAGATATTTCCGTTCGCTGCGGCGTTTCAGTCGCTACGGTCAGCAAGGCACTCAACGGTCATAAGGACGTGAGCGAGGCTACCAGAGAAAGGCTGCTTAAGGCGGCTAAGGAAATGGGGTATTTCCCCAACTCGCAGGCAAGGGCTTTAAAAACCAACAAGACGCTGAACCTGGGAGTGATGTTTTCCGATGACGCGGGAAGCGGTCTGACCCATGAGTTTTTTGCAAAGGTGCTCAACAGCTTCAAGACTGAGGCTGAAAAAGCAGGGTACGATATCACGTTTATCAACAAAAATGTGGGTAAGCAGAAGATGTCCACCTACGAGCACTGCAAATACCGCAATGTAGACGGCGTGGTCATCGCCTGTACAGATTTCACATCTCAGGACGTTTATGAGATAATCAACGGGGATATTCCCGTGGTCACTATAGATCATATTTTTGATTGCAGGACCGCAGTGATGTCTAACAACGAAAAGGGAATGGAAGAGCTGGTAAACTACGCAGCGGACATGGGACACAGAAGGATCGCCTACATACAGGGCAACAGATCGGCTGTGGCGGAAAGAAGGCAGGCAGGCTTCTGCAAAGCCTGTATGAGCAGAGGGATAGAGGTCGACCCCGAGCTGTTGGTGATGGGCGACTACCACAACCCTGACAGGACCTACGAGCTGACTAAGAAGATACTCGGTATGAAGGACCGACCGACCTGCATCTTTATGCCGGACGATTACTCGGCAATGGGCGGACTTCGGGCAATAAGCGACGCAGGATTGAGCGTGCCTGATGATGTATCGGTAGTGGGATATGACGGGATAGCGTATGCGCAGCTGCTGTCTCCCAATCTCACAACATACTTGCAGGATACGCAAGCGATCGGAACAGCGGCAGCTAAACAGCTGATCTCGCTGATCGAAAATCCGCAGACCACCTTTACAGAGGTGATCACGGTGGACGGGCAGCTCATAGAGGGCAGCTCCGTCAGAAAAATAACATAGGCATTAGTTTGACGCAAAAAAAATGCGGCAAAAAACAATAATAATGATAATGCAAAACAAGGAGGAAATTTATCATGACAAATCTTAAGAAAATGCTCGCAGGCGCACTTTGCCTCTGCATGGCAGGTTCTATGCTCACAGCTTGCGGCAGCGACAAGGACGACAGCAGCAGCAAGAAGAGCAGCGGCAGCAACAACAACGGCAGCGCAGGCGCTACTGACGAGAACGGCGACAGAATTGCTACAACAGATATGCACGGCGCTGAGTCTTCAGAGGAGTCCAAGAACACTCTGAACATCTACTGCTGGAACACAGAGTTCAAGTCCAGACTTGACAAGTATTATCCTCAGGGTACTTCTCTCGACCTCGAGACAAATACTCTTGATGACGGCACAACAGAGATCACAGCTATCAACGGCGTAAAGCTCAACTGGGTACAGATCGAGAACGAAGGCAACGCTTATCAGACAAAGCTTGACGACGCTCTCCAGGCTCAGAAGGACAGCGACAATAAAGTCGATATGTTCCTGATGGAAGCTGACTATGCTCTGAAGTATGCTAACGGCGGCGTAGCTCTCACAGTTACAGACCTGGGCATCACAGAGGATGATATGTCTCAGATGTATCAGTATACAAAGGACGTTGCTACAGAGACGGCTACAGGCGAGCTGAAGGGCGTTTCCTGGCAGGCTACACCAGGTCTGTTCATGTACAATGCTAACTACGCTCAGGAAGTTCTCGGAACTGACGATCCTGCAGAGGTACAGGAGTATGTTAAGGACTGGGATGCTTTCAAGGAGACAGCTGCTAAGATGAAGGAAGCTGGCATCTTCATGGTATCAGGTTATGACGATACATACAGATGCTTCTCCAACAACGTTACTTCACCTTGGGTTGACGGTGAGACCATCAAGATCGATCCTCAGATCAAGGCTTGGGTTGACCAGACTAAGGAGTACACAGATGCCGGTTACAACAACGGCACATCACTGTGGGATTCTGCATGGGCTGCTGGTCAGAAGATCGACGGTAAGGTATTCGGTTACTTCTATTCTACATGGGGCATTCCTTTCTGCCTGCTGCCTAACACAGTAGACGAGGAAATCAAGGCTGACGGCTCCAACGCAGTTGAAGGCAACGGCGGTTACGGCAGATGGAGAGCTTGCGAAGGTCCTCAGGCTTACTTCTGGGGCGGCACATGGATCTGCGGCGCTATCGACTCCGATAACACAGATATCGTTGCTGATATCATGAAGGTTATGACTTGCAACAAGGACGTAGCTAAGGCTATCACAGAGGGCGAGCAGGACTACACCAACAACAAGGCAGCTATCCAGGAGCTTATCGACGGCGGTTACTCCAACCCATTCCTCGGCGGTCAGAACCACCTTGCACTGCTCACATCAGCAGCTGACAAGATCGATCTGAGCAACAAGCTCTCAGCTTATGACCAGGGATGCAACGAGAAGTTCCAGGCAGCTATGAAGGAATACTTCGTAGGCAACCTCGATTCTTACGAGGCAGCACTTGAGCAGTTCAAGACTGACATCACTGCAACATACGGTAACCTCAGCACAGATTTCTAAATCGAAACTGACAAACCCAAATAGATAAACACCAAGGGGGTGGGTATTCTTGCCCTCCCCCTGTTTGTTTATATTGCCTGTTAAAAAAAGGCATTTACAATTGAATGATTTAAGAAAGGAATATAAGGCTTTTGCTTATATATCAGGTAACCAAATATGAAGAAAAAAAGCATCAGCTACGCTAAATGGGGCTATATATTCCTGATCCCGTTTTTTGTAGTTTATTTTATCTTCTCCCTTTATCCTTTGCTGTCAACATTCTATAACAGTACGCAGAATTACGTAATCGACCGCGGATCCATCGACGGCGGCTGGTATTCAACAGCGCCTGAAGAGGAAGAAGAGGAAGAGGATACCTTCGTCGGTCTGGATAACTACTCGGCTGTTTTCAGCTCGGATGATACTCTTATGAAGAGCTTCGGCAACACCATCGTTATCTGGCTGATAGGCTTTATCCCTCAGATCGCGATCTCTCTTATCCTTGCAGTGTGGTTCACTGATCTTCGCCTGAAGATCAAGGCACAGGGCTTTTTCAAGGCAGTTATCTACCTGCCCAACGTTATCATGGCTTCGGCTATATCCTTCCTGTTCTATACACTGCTGACCAAGAACGGTGCGCTGTACGGTCTATTTGAGAATATGGCAGACGGCAAATCCATACTCGAGACAGTATGGGGCGCAAGGGGAACCATCGGTTTCATCAACTTCCTGCTGTGGTACGGTAATACTACTATCCTGCTTATGGCAGCTATCATGGGCGTTGACCCATCACTGTATGAATCAGCATCTATCGACGGCGCTAATCCTACAGAAACTTTCTGGAAGATCACTATCCCGCTTATCAAGCCTATCCTTTCATATGTTCTTGTAACATCTATGATCGGCGGTCTTCAGACATACGACGTTCCTGCACTGCTCACCAACGATAAGGGCAGCCCTACAGGTACCACTATGACGATAATCATGGAGATCCAGAAACGTAAGGATTCAGACGTTGGCAAGGCTTCGGCAGTCTGCGTTATCATCTTCATAATCTCCGCAGTTGTCGGCTTTGCAATGATGATGGCTTCTGAAGAAAAGAAGCCTAAGAAAAAGAAGAAAAGGGGGTAAGCAATAATGAACAATAATGATATAGTTGGTCAGCAGACTGACGCCAAGCAGCTGCTTGTAAGAAGGATTATTGCTTATACCGTACTTATATTCTTGGTAATAATCTCACTTCTGCCCTTCTATCTGCTGCTTATAAACGCTACTCGTGGTGTTTCGCAGATCGGTATCCGCTGGGTACCCGATAAGTATCTGGGCAAGAACTTCTCAAACCTTTTCAGCGGCACTACATCTGTTGCCTTCGGTAACGTGTTCAAGTCGCTTATCAATTCGCTTATAATCTCGGCTTCAGCTTCTCTGCTCAGCGTTTACTTCTCAGCTCTTACTGCTTACGCTGTTTATGTTTACGACTTCAAGCTCAGAAAGATCGCCGATACATTCATACTCCTGGTAATGATGGTCCCCACTCAGGCATCGGCTATCGGTTTCTACAGGTTCATGGGCGATCTGGGGCTCACTGATACCTACATTCCTCTGATAGTTCCTGCTATCGCAGCTCCCGCTACATACTACTTCATGAAGCAGTATATGCAGTCCTCACTGCCCCTCGAGATCGTTGAGGCTTCGAGAATTGACGGCTGCGGAGAGTTCAAGACCTTCAACAGCATAGTTGCTCCTATCCTGAAGCCTGCATACGCAGTTCAGATGATCTTCACCTTCGTTACTAACTGGAACAACTACTTCACACCAAGACTTATTCTCTCCGAGAAGGCAAAGTACACTGTACCGCTGGTACTTAGTGCAATGCGTAACTCAGGTCCTCAGGAGAAGGATCCCGGTATGTTCAACCTGTATATCGTTATCGCTATCCTGCCTGTAGTTATCGTTTATCTCTGCCTCTCCAAGTTTATTATCCGCGGTATCGCTCTCGGTTCCGTTAAGGGTTAATAAACAAGAGCATAACTTAAGATCAGGTCATATTAAAATATCCGCTGTTGCTTTGTGCAGCAGCGGACTTTTTTGCGGTTTTTCACTTTTTACTGAGCCAGCACTCCCGACTCGCTCTCTATCAGGATAAGCACCTGCTCCTCCTTTGCATTCTCGGCGTTGATATACACCAGCACGTTCCTGCCGTTTTTTGCCTTGCAGGTGAACTCATAGCAGAGCTTCTCATTCATGCCGTCGGTGGGTATCACCGCAAGCCTGTTGGAGCTGACGGTCAGCCTTGGGGACACCTCCTCCTGTGCTCTCGCAGGGGAGATAAGGTTCTCGGAGTAGCTTCTATGGGTGTGGTTCACCAGAAAGCCCCTGGCGTCATAGCCTGTGATATCGCCGTTATCCATAGCCACCGAGACTTTGACCAGGTCGGGGTACACCCTTTTGCCCAGGTCGCTGTAGGCGAAATTCACCGTCATGATATTGTTTTGTATCTCATAATAGGTGGTCTCCATGGAGAGAATGCCCAGCCCCTCCAAAAACTCCTTAGCCTTGTTTTCGGCGTCAATGCTGCTGAGCTTGCTGCGGTCTGCGGTGCGCATATTGAGAAAATATGAGACATAGCCCCCCTGCTTTGTCACCTCGCAGAACACTATGCCGTCCTTATCCGAAAACCTCCAGGCAGGCATTTTGCCCTCAACGTCCTCGATCACCGCAAGCGCCGATGGGCTGATATCCAGCGCCATTGCCGCCTTTGAAAGTGCCTTGTCGCGGCTGACGGTAGCTGCGTTCTCGGTCATACGGGGAGCTCTTTCAAGGATATTGTCGGAGAACGGACCGTCGTAGATAAGGGTGGGGTAGTTATCAAAGTTGCCCTCAAAATCGCTGAAGCCCTCGGTGACATAGGGTATCTGCTTTTCAGAGGAAAGCCCCTTTATCTCAGCGAGGGAAATCTCCCCCCCTGTCACCGAGCCCTCCAGCTCCCACATATCCTCCGAGAGCTTTTTGGAGAAATCGTACAGCGATGACAGGCTGCGGTACTCCTCATCAGTGAGCTTCTCCCCCTGCATCAGCTTGTTTGAAAGCGACAGCGAATAGTTGCCCACCTGAGACAAAAACTTGTAGGTGTTCTCCAGGTTGAGCTCAGCCACAGGCAGCTGCGAAAGGGACGCCTTGGCAGCGCTCGCCTCACGGTAAAGCTCCACCGCCAGCTTCTGCTGCATCTCCCCCGAGCCTGCGTAGAGCTGCTTTTCAAGGGTAGCAGAAAGGTTCTCGCAGCTGCCTGCAAGGTCCTCCACCGCCCTGGAATAGTTGTTC
This sequence comes from uncultured Ruminococcus sp., assembly GCA_937894495.1. Taxonomy (GTDB): domain Bacteria; phylum Bacillota; class Clostridia; order Oscillospirales; family Ruminococcaceae; genus Hominimerdicola. The sequence goes on from CALCRR010000171.1 coordinate 21,011, forward strand.
ACCACCGCACGCTGCGCCTCATCGGCAGCCTTCGCATAGCAGTAGCTCTTGACCCCAAGTACCCCCACCAGCGCCAGCGCAAATAAACTGAGCCTTGTGACCCCACGGTTTGTTATAGACATATTGATCATTCCTTTGTAAGTTATTCAGGTAAAATTATTTTGCATTTTTTTACCCGAATTATTCACTACAAAATAATTTTTTTGATATACCGTGTGGGTCGTTTATTTGGGGACCTTTTGAAAAAGGGTCATCCCCAAATCACTCCGCAAGGGAACATTATTCCTTAGTCTCAAACTAATTCTTACAAATTTATCTTACCGACACCACGAAAGACGAACTCAATTTCCTGTTCAACTCCGCTGTCGGTTTTGACCTTCTCATGAATGATGATCTTCTCGATGAAAGCGTTGATTATCTCAGCGTTTATCTCGCTAATATCGCTGTACTTTTTAGCAAGCGCCACAAAAGCATCAATGCCAGAAGCCTTGCTTTTCTGGGTTTCAAACTTGGCATTAAGCTCTGAAATCTCACTTTCAAGCGTTTTTCTTTCAGTTGCAAAATCCTCGCTCATAGACTTGTAATCATCATCGCTTACTTTAACATAATTATTGTAAGTTGACCACGAATGGATCTTATTAGACTTGCCGTCATCAGTGGCTTGCTTGGCTTTATGGCGAGACTCACCAATGGCGAGCTTTTTCACAAGCTCCCCCTGCACTTGATATTTTATTTTCATTATAGCAGAAAAGTGCTTGTGTTATTAAAACGCTTATCTAGGCGGTTTTGTGAGGGTGGGAAAAAATAGAGCCTCCGAGGAGACTCTATTAAATCACATTATTAGTTTATCAATATTCATCAGAGGACTAAAACTATTTCGTGCGCACAAGTCCATTGTTGTCTGTATTAGTTTATCAATATTCATCAGAGGACTAAAACGTTGCAATATTGCAAAAGGCTACACGCTAGGTATTAGTTTATCAATATTCATCAGAGGACTAAAACTTCTAGCAAGGTATATAATCTCCTGCGAGCGTATTAGTTTATCAATATTCATCAGAGGACTAAAACCGATGATTTCATCAATAGTTACAATAATAAATAGTCATCAGTTTTATTGCTTTGTGAGTTTTGCATCAACATCTGATGCTCATCACGTTATTTTGTTCTTTTGATATTATAACTCAATTATATCCTTTTTGTCAAGTAAATTTTCATCTTTTAGTTTTTCACCGACAAGCAGTTTCATTGAGGTGTACTGCTTTTCGGTAACAGTAAGCACTCTGACTGAGCCCTTCGGCGGCACATTGGCTTCAATTATCCTGCAATGCTTTTTTGCATCATCATGGTTTCTGACAGTTCTCGAATACACTGAAAACTGTATCATTATAAATCCATCATTTATAAGAAATTTTCTGAATTTAGCGTACTCTTTTCTATCCTTTTTGGTTGTAACAGGAAGGTCAAAAAACACTATAATTCTCATAAATCTGTTAACCATCCTCATCGTCCTCAAACATTTCATCTATCTGTATAAGGGTCGGCAGCTGAAGAAGTTCAGGGACATTTTTCTCTATTGCACTTGTCAGGCTTGAAACGTACTTGTCTATAGCATATCTCACTCTGGTCCTTCTTTTTCCCATTTTGATTGGAACGTTTACAAGATCGACCAGATCACGTCTGTTAGTTTTGGTGAGTTCTTCAAACAGTTCTTCGCAGGAATTATCGACCCAGAGGTCAACTAACGGTCGGAACGGTTCCATCATATCATCTGCAAGATTATAGGCGTTTTGTTCATTGATATGGTGAATTCCAAGAACGCAGTTATAACCATATCCCACAAGAGTTTTTGCAACTGCTGAACGAATGATGGCATAACCGTAATTCAGCGCAGCATTTGTAACATCATCCTTTATTCTTCTAAAAGAATTGCCGAATAATGCTATAAAATATCTTTTGGCTGCTGCTGCCTCACGATTCGTCTTATCATCGGGAAGTACCTCATTGACCATGTCTTCAATAGCTTTGATCTCATCAGTGTTTACTCCTGCTAGTTTAAGGCATATTGTCTGATTTGTAATTTTTTGTTTTACTATTCGCTGCCACAATACCGCTTTAAACTCATTTGTGAGTGCTATTTGTCTTTTTATTACCCCAAAAGGTTTATAGTGCGTATTCATCGGCAGCATTAAAGCAGTTGGTGTATGCTTACTGTCGCAGAAGATCACATGGATATTAGCCTCAGCAAGTGCCGCCAAAAGGCTGACACTTACCAAAGAGGCTCTGTTATCAATAACAACTGAGTATATGTCTCCCAACGGTACATGCTGTTCTGTATGATCCGAATAGACCACAAGCCAGTTATCTCTTAAAGTCAGTTTTTCTCCTTTAGTAACGATAACGGTTCTCCACATGATATACCCCCTCCATTGTTTTCACCATGGATATTTCCTAACAGATCTACTGTGAGTTTGATACATATATCTGTTTTAGCTATTGTCAAATTATCTTTTTTTGAATTGGGTTTATTATCTGAGATATAACAGATTCTATTTTCATTGATATTGAAAACAGATCTATAGTATCCTTCAAATTTAAGTTTTTCTCCTGATTTCTTGCTTGTAGATTTTATTCTTAGATAATCCCTCGGGAAAATATACATCACATGAGTGCAGTAATCATCAGGATACTTATAATCGGGTCTTAGCCACAGCTTGCCGTTTGTATGAACTATATCACTCATGGCAATGCCCAGTAAGTTGTTATTCCCCTTGCTGTCCTTGTAGAGCTCGATACAGTAGTAATTCTGATCGTTCATCAGAGTATAATTGTTATCATCTATTTTCTTAGTGAGCCATCTTGCAGGCGCAGGGTCTTTGACTGTTACCTTGTTTACACGCTTGCCTGTACTTGTAGCGAAATAAGCCAGCCCTTTTTCCTTGAGGTATTCGTCAATGTTTTTGCAGTCCTTTTCGGCAAATACTGCTTTAAGAGAATCTATGAGATTTTTGTCCTCGGTGTATATCTTGTCTATATCCTTTTCTGATATGTCGCTTACCTTTTTTCTCCTCAGCTGCATCTGAATGCCGTCGATCGCCTTGATTCGTATAGCGTTATCGTCAGTCACAGTCCCTCTGTACTTTCTGTCAGGCTTGATCGAAACAACAGGCATTCTCAGCGATGCGGCAAATTCGGGGTCATCACCGTAAAGAGAATTCATATTAGCACGGAATATCTCCTCACACTTTTCATCGCACTCCTCCTCGCTCATGCCGTCTTCCTTCCAGAACAGCTTGAAAATATTCTTGTCCCACAGGCGCTTATCAGCCTCAGTCTTTAAGTTTGGTATCATCGGCCTTAGTCTGCTTGTATACCCCTCTAACAGCGATGCCGACTTCTTGGGCGAGATACCGTAATACTTGTACAGACTGTCTATGCAAGCCTTTTTGCTCTCCTCGTATTCTGGTGTGATCTTCTTGCCCGCCTGATGATACATTTTGCTGAGTTTCAGTTTCTCACTCGCAAGTATCACATATTCGGGGCGGCAGTTCGCTATAACTAAAGCATCAGCCGCATGGTCGAGATAGGTCACCTTCTTCAGCTCGCCTTTGTCACGCCTGCCCCATGTCGCTTCATTCAGCCACTGTCTTCTGAACATAGAAGTAAATCTGCTCTTTACAGCAAATACCCTGTCCTTTTCTCTGACTGAGTTACCCTCTCTGTTGAATCTCAGATTATCCCTCAGGTAATTGACAAGGTATTTGCATATATACCTTGTGTCGTTAAGATTTCTGCTCTTCCATTCATCAAGGAGCTCAGAGTTTTTCAGATCTGCCAGCATAAGGTACTGATATTTTCTCTTGCTGCATTTCTTGCCCTTCATCATAGCGTTGACTCTTTTTCTGAACTCATCAGCCTGAGCATTATCCATGTACATCAGGGGTGTACGCTGCCCTTTACGCTGGTTTTCCTCAGCCAATACAAGAGCCTTGTTATTTATGGTGTTGTCAAGTATAAGCGAATAGGGTATGATATGGTCTACCTCAAACAGCTTGTCCTTATCTCTAAGCACTGTCTCCAAAGCTATGGCTTTTCCCGAATACAGACATTTGCCCTCCTGTGCCTCCCACAGCTTGTACTTTTCTATCAGCTTACGGGCTTCATTCTCAGAGACCTTGACAGCTTCACATATCTCCTTTATTATCCTGTCATTTTCTTTTTCATTATCTCTGTTTCTTTTGGTGTCCTTCGCTCTGTCCTCAAAGGTCTTGTTTAATTCATCGGCAGTCTCTATGTTTACAGCGATAGGGTAACCATACTTATCAATGATGGCATTTATCAGTTTCCTGGTCTCATTTATGGCTCTGAATACTACGGGGTTCTTGAAGAACTCACAATCGTCCTCATTTTTGAACGGAGGGAGCTTTTCAGGCTTGAGTGCCTCATCTGTCTTTGGCTGTTCATCATTGAATCTTGCCTGATACTTGCCGTAAATATCGCCCTCACAAAAAGCCTCGATACAGCCCTGCATATACTGATATGACACATTGGCAGTACCCGACAGCTTAAGTCTGACAAGCGCATCTATAATTGTTTCATCAAGACCCATATCAAGTCCAATAAGTTTGTCCCTTCTTCGTTTCGGGGTCTGTGACTGTGAAAGAACTATGCCGACCCTGTTCAGAATATTATTATCCGTATCATTATAGTTTACGACCAGTTCTTCCCAGTCATAGCCATGTCTTTCAAATATCGGCTTTACAGCCCTGATATATTTAAAGCATTTTGTTATGGGAGTATCACAGCTATTATCATTTATCACAATATTATAGGGCTTTGCGAGTGCTTTGAGTTCATTCTTGGTCATTGCACCGTTTATCAATGCGCTTTCTATGATATTGTAAGCTAACTCTTTGCTGAATGTCTGTCTGCCGCTTTTATCAGTATAGCTGTATTGCGACAGTACATTCACCAAAGCGTAAACATCAGCAATAAGTGTTGCTCTGCCTCCACGGTCCTGATCTTTATAAAAGCGGCATTTGCCCAAAGAGTCCAAAAAGCCTGTAAATTTACGATACTTGTCATTTTCGTCACCGGGGCCGGTTTCAAAATCTCTTTGTGCAAATATGATCTTTTGTATGTTATCTATCGAATCCTGACTAAGCTGAGCGTAAAACTCGCTTTGTTTTTTTAGTATAAGACTTACTTCTTTTTCAAGCATAGGTCTTGAAATAAGATTATGACGTTCAGAAAAAGCCGAATTATGATACTTTCTGTAATCAGAATCCGGCTCATCAAATTCGTTATTTTCGCATATCATCTCAGCAGGAGTACGGTATCCGCCATTATTCATTAGTTCATTGATATGGCTGATAGCTTCGTGCTCTTCCTCATACTCTTTTCTCTCTGCGGGGTCGTCTATGTCGTCAATATTCACCTCGTAAAAATCACGGTATCCACGGTTATTGCAAATATGTATAAGGCAGGCTGCGATCTGCTCAGGGGTCAGCTTCTCGGAAAGACCTTTATACCTTAAGCGAATGACATTGTTGTCATTGGTCTCAAAATAATGTTCTATCTTTTCAGCGGAAGTCAGCCCGATAACACCGAGGTATTTTTTCAGGCGCTGTTTTCTATGGCTCTTTCTTCTGTAAAGCCTGCGTATCCCCCTGTTTCTTCTTCGCTGCTGACTAAACCGTTCTTTTTTATGCAGATCTTCGCCTGATTCAAATAATCTCACTCCGAGATCTTCTATGCGCTCTTTATCCATGTTTATAACAGCCCAGCCTATTGAGCCGATACCGACGTCCAGGCCAAGATAATAATTTTTCAACCAAAACACCTCCAAAAAGTGTTGACAAGATCAATGATAAGTGATATAATGAAAGTGAACTTAGAAATGTTGATGTTAGTTTATCAATATTCATCAGAGGAAACATTAATAAACGCATTGATTATTAGTTTATCAATATTCATCAAGAGTTCTAAGATAAGGCAGTATGCCGTAGGGTATGGCGGTATCCCAAATATTCCGCCCATAATGACCATTAGGGTGTCACTTATCGTGGCACCTTTATTGTTTGTATTATTTTATCATATTATTAACAAATAGTCAACGAAAATATAGGGATAATAATTGCTTTTATTTAATTTGCATAAGATTAGCTTGCGGCTTATGTTTAATATGTCTTAACATCTGTATAAAGGCTCTATGAATGCAAATGGCTGACACATTTCAAAAGAAAAAGGACTGAAATCTTTTGGCTTCAGTCCTTTTTATGCTCTTTCGGTTTGGCAAGCACAAGGTTCGCGCAGCGTCACAAAATAATAGAGGTCACAAAAGCGCCCCCTCCCACTAGAGGCAAGATGTCAGAGGCAAGAGGCAAGAAA
>CALCRR010000172.1 GCA_937894495.1 uncultured Ruminococcus sp.
AGGCAGTCGCTGCCCAAGTTACCCAGCTGCTCTTTTAGCCCCTCGATATCTGCGGCGAATTTATTTACTTCATTCCGGAGCCTTTCACGCTCATTTGAAAGCTCCCCCCTTTTTGCTTCAAGGGCGAGCTTTTTCCTGTCCAGCTCCTCTATCTCATTTTTACGGGTAAGCAGCCCCGTGGTTTTTGAAACGCTGCCGCCTGTGAATGAGCCGCCTGCGTTTATCACCTGTCCGTCAAGGGTGACTATGCGGAACTTATAGCCGTTTTTCTTAGCTATGACCGCCGCCGAGTCTATATCCTCCGCTATACATATCCTGCCCAGCAGATAGTTTACGATACCCCTGTATTTATCATCAAAGCTGACGATATCGCAGCCCATTGCCACAAAGCCGTCCTCCTGCTCAAGCCCCTTGTTATCAAGCCTTGTGCCCTTTACCGAGGTAACGGGCAGAAAGGTGGCTCTGCCTGCACGGCTCTCCTTTAAAAGCCTTATGCCCCGCTTGGCAGCTTCCTCATTCTCAACCACTATATTTTGCAGCGCACCGCCCAGTGCGGTCTCTATCGCCACCGAATACTCGCTTTTAACGGTCATCAGCTGTGCCACCGTGCCGCAGACGTTCTTTATCCTGCCCTGCTTAACGGCGGTCATTATATGCTTTACGCTGTAGCCAAAGCCCTCCATTGAGCTTTCCAGATCACGCAGGATCTGCAGCCTGCCTGCTGCGTCTCTCAGCTCGCTGTCTGTTTTCAAAAAGCTCTCGTCGGCGGCTGCCAGCTTCTGTGAGCGTTTTTCGTGAAGCTTTTGCAGTCCGCTGAGCCTGTTCTGCGCTTCCTGCTGCTGCTCCTCGGCTCTCAGCTTATCCATTCTCAGCTTTTTCAGCTCCGACTGAGTAAAGCGGCTGTTTTCCTGTGTCTGCTTTTTCTCAGCCTCGTTATCGGCTATCTGCTCCTCAGTCTCGCAAATGATGTTTTTAACATTCTCAATCTGAAAGCTCAGCTTCGACTTTTTAAGATAAGCCCCGTTCACTGCCGAGTTCACATCGCTTACAGCCTTGTCCGACTCCTCGGCTTTGTTTATCAGCCTGTCAAATTCCTTTTCCTTATCGCTTACTGCATTATCGGCTTCAAGCTTGCTTTTTTTAAGCTCTGTGAGCTGCCCACGCTGCTTTTCCAGCTCCGCTTCAAGAAAATACTTATCAGCCCTCGACTGCTCTATCTGCTCTTTGAGCCTTAAAATATTCTCGCTGATATGTGATATATCGTTCTCACACACGGCGATATCGGCTTCACCCTTGCGGCTCTCAAGCTCGGTGTCGTGTATCTTCTGCCTTATCTCGTCCACCTTGGCAGAGCTCTCGGCGCTTTGCCTGAAGCTCTCCTCGATCTCCCTGTCAGACTCTTCAAGCTCGGCTGAGACAGCGGCGTGCTGCTCTTTAAGCAGCTTTATGCGCTCTTCATACTCTTCCAGCCTGACTCTGTACTGCTCCAGCCTTTTTACCCAGACGGAAATTTCAAGCTTGCGCTTTTCATCGTCCAGCACCCTGAATTTTTTAGCCTTTTCGCACTGCTTTTCAAGGGGACCTATCCTGTCCTCCAGCTCCCCCAGTATATCGGTGAGCCTTGAAATATTCTCCTCAGCAGCGGCAAGCTTGCGCTCGGCTTCCTGCTTTTTGTAGCGGAATTTTGCGATACCTGCGGCTTCCTCGAATATCTCACGCCTGTCGTTTGATTTACCGTTGACGATATCGGCTATCCTGCCCTGACCGATTATCGAGTAACCGTCCTTGCCAAGACCCGTGTCCATAAACAGCTCGTTTACCTCTTTGAGCCTGACACCGCTGCCGTTTATCATATATTCGCTGTCGCCGTTTTTGTACAATTTTCTGGACACCGAAACTATATCGCTGTCGTAGTCCAGCGCCCTGTCCTCGTTATCAATAGTGAGAGTCACCTGTGAAAAGGGGGACTCCTTTCTGGTCTCGCAGCCGTGGAAGATAACGCCCGACATCTTCTCGCCTCTCAGCGCCTTTGAGGACTGCTCGCCCATCACCCAGCGCATAGCGTCTGATATATTGCTCTTGCCCGAGCCGTTGGGACCCACCACGGCGGTTATGCCCTTGGTGAATTTAAGCTCTGTCTTATCGGGAAAGGACTTGAAGCCCTGCATCTCCAGCGATCTTAAATACACGGCTTTTCAACTCCCTTCTAGTGTATATCCTTAGTCATGTATTTATTCTTTATTTTATGCTCATTATCGGGGGTTATCACAAGGCGTATACCCCTGTCGGCAAAATATTTTACGTTTGTTTTTTTCTGCCCCAGCGCTTTGCTGAGGTCACGGCTGTCAACCATAAATTCAGCATAGCTAACACTGCCGCCTGCCTTGTCAGTCTCGGCTTCAAAAAGCTTTCTGAAAAGTTCGCTCTCGCAAAGCTCACGGAAGGCAGGGTGGTAAAAGCCCCCCACCATGTCACGCTCAACAAACTCGCTGGCGTGCAGACCGCACTTTATCACTTTTATGCCGCTTTGCTCAAAGCGATCAAGCATTTCGGCGCAGAGCTTCACCACACTATCAAAGCTCATGGTCCTATACTCCCCCGAAAGGTAAAGCTCCCCCAGCTTAGTGCCTTTTAATATCACCACGGGGTAGATCCTCACCGTATCGGGGCTGAGTGAGATTATTTTATTCATGGTCTCCAGCTCTTTATCATAGGTGCTTTTATAAAGCCCCACCATCATTTGCAGCCCCAGCTCAAAGCCCTGCTCTTTTATGAGCTTAGCAGCCCTCGCCACATCATGGGCGGTGTGCCCCCGCTCGTTGGCTCTCAGCACCTCATCGTCCATCGACTGTGCACCCAGCTCGACAGCTGTCACCCCGTATTTTTTCAGGATATCCAGCACCTGCTTATCAATATAATCGGGTCGGGTGGAAAGCCTTATGCCGTGAAATCTGCCCTCACCCACAAACTCCCCGGCGGCAGTCAAAAGCTCCAGCATATAGTCCTTGGGTATAGCCGTAAAGCTGCCGCCGAAGAAGGCTATCTCGGTGTTTTCGGGGTCTTTTACCTCACCCAGCGCCTGTTGGCAGATACGCCTTACATCATCGCCGCTTGGCAGGTCATCTGCACCGCTGATAGTCCGCTGGTCGCAGAAGGCGCACATATGGGGGCAGCCCACATGGGGGACGAATATTGAGATATTACTGTGCATTACAGCTTATCCTTTAATCCCATAAGCTCCAGCGCTTCTCTGGCAGCGTTCTGCTCGGCGCTTTTTTTCGACCTGCCCACGCCTGTGCCGATTATGTTGCTGTTTAAAAGCACCTGCACGGTAAATCGCTTGTCGTGGTCGGGACCCTCCTCCCCTTTGAGGAAATACTCTATCTTCTCCTCGGGGTTTTTCTGTATTACCTCCTGCAAAGCGGTCTTGTAATCGTGGAAGGTGTTGCTGTGGGAGGGGTCGATATCCTTGGGCAGAAAGCCCATTATATGCTTTCTTGCAGGCTCAATTCCGCCGTCAAGGTAGATAGCCGCTATCACCGCCTCCATAGCGTCGGAAACGATAGATGCACGCTCTCTGCCCCCTGTCAGCTCCTCCCCCTTGCCGAGAAATATGTATCTGCCAAGGTCAATTTTTTTGGAGAACTCAAACAGCGCCTTTTCGCACACCAGCGAGGCTCTCAGCTTTGTAAGCTCCCCCTCGGGCAGGTGCTTGAAGTGCTCGAAGATGTAGTCGGAGACCACGATAGAGAGCACCGAGTCGCCAAGAAATTCCAGCCTTTCGTTGCTGTTTCTCAGCTTTTTGTTCTCGTTGGCGTATGAGGAATGGGAAAGCGCCTCATACAAAAGCTTTTCGTTTTTAAATTTATAGCCTATCCTTTTCTGGAACTCAGAAAGGTTTCTCTGCTCGTCCATTTCAGACCACCTGCTTTGACTTTAATGCGTCAAGGGCTTCTGTAATGGTTTCGATAACGCCCGTTTCGGTAAACTGCTTAGCCTGCCTTATGGCGTTGTAGAAAGCCCTTGCGTTTGAGCTGCCGTGAGCCTTGATAACAGGCTTTGCTGTACCCAGCAGCGGCGCACCGCCGTACTCTGAGTAATCCACCTTTTTCTTGAACTCCTTAACGTTCTTCATCACCAGCAGCGCAGCCATTTTCGACTTGGCGTCCTTAGTCAGCAGCGTTTTCAGCTCCCCCGAGAAGAACTTAGCCATGCCCTCATAGAGCTTCAGCATAAGGTTGCCGCAGAAGCCGTCGGCAACGCACACATCACAGTCGCCCATTGGCAGCTGCCTTGCCTCGATATTGCCGATAAAATTAACGGGGGCTGCTTTGAGCTGCTTGTATGTCTCCAGCTCCAGGTCTCTGCCCTTTGACTCCTCAGCGCCGATGTTGGCAAGACCCACCCTGGGCTCTTTTACACCCAGTATCTTATTCATATAAGCCGAGCCCATAATGCCGAACTGTGTGAGCATTTCGGGGCGGCAGTCGGCATTTGCGCCGCTGTCAAGCAGCATGGTGGGCGCACCTGCTGTTGGCAGAATAGTAGCCAGGGCAGGTCTTTTAATGCCCTTAATGCGCTTTACGATAAAGGTAGCCCCCACCACCAGCGCACCTGTTGAGCCTGCCGAAACGAAAGCGTCACCCTCGCCGTCCGCAAGCATTTTCATGCCAACAGCCATCGAGCAGTCCTTTTTGCCCTTGATGACCTCGGTAGGCTCCTCGCATATCTCGATAACGGTATCCGCATGGCGAATTTTAAGTCCCGAGATATCCAGCCCGTTATCCCGGGCACACTTTTTTATCTTCTCTTCATCGCCCACCAGCGTAACATCAACGCTAAGATCCCTGTGAGCGTCTATCGAGCCCTTGATTACCTCCAGAGGTGCATTGTCTCCTCCGAAGGCGTCAATAACAATGTTCATAATTTTACCTCCTTATGATCTTTTGAGGCTAAAGGTAAGAGGCAAGGAATACTATTTCTTACTTCTTATCCGCAGCCTGCTCTGCCAGAAGCAAGAGGCAAGATCTTGGTGCGCCTGTGGCGGTTTTTCTTGCTTCTAACTTCTTTTTTCCTGCTTCCGGGTTATGTTTTCTAAAAACCTGTCTTGCTGCTTAGAACTTGTTCTCATAGGATCTGCATGCAGATTTTTGAGTAGATTTTGTCGATTTCAAGGCGAAAAGCCGCAGTTGGGCTGGCGCCCTGCAAGGCTTTTCAACGCGGAAAGCGGCAAAAGATGCTCAAAAAGATGCGTGCATAAGTCTATGAGAACAAGTTCTTAAACCAGCCCTGCTGCTGAGAGGAACTTTGCGGTGCATATAAAGCCGAATATCAAAAGCCCACCTGCCGCCGTGATATTTACTGCGGCATACAAAGCTCCCGAAAGCTTTCTGTTAAGCTCGGCGCTGCGCCTGAAAGCTCTGACTCCCAGAAAGATAAGAGCTAAAGCCGACAGCGTAAAGAACACTGCGCCGATAAACGCCGCCTGCTTTTCTGCCAGAGCAAAATGCTTGTCAGCCTGCTCAAACAGCTCCGCCGCTTTGTCCTCGTCGGCGGCATAAATGCTGTCGCCGCTTTTCCGGCAGCTCAAATAAGAAACGATGTTGATAAGCGGCACGCACATGGCGATAAACCATGCAGCGCTCAAAGCCGCCATAAACACGCCGCCCCCACGCCCTTTGCTGCGGCGCTTTATAAGCTTTGGCAGCGCCCATGCAAAGATCAGCAGCATTCCGCCGTAGTTTGCCGCGGCGTATTCAAACCTCGCCGCCAGCCCTGTGATACCAAGATCTTCAAGCATTTATTATCAGCCCCCTATACTCGCCTCTGTTTCAAAATATCCATTAGATCTGTGCAGAAATAAATTTTATCAAGGCACACGACCGCAGGCTTACTGACGTAAGTCAAGGGAGTGTAACGCAGAAAAAATTTATTTCTGCGCAAAGATAATGGATACTTTGGAGCAGAGGGGAGTATAAAGGCAAAACTGCGTTTTTTTCTGCTTCTTAAAGCTCTGAAAGCATTCTGTCAAGGTCAGCGAGCCCTCTCCCGGCTATGGTCTCATAACGCTTCTGCTTGTCTCTTATCCGCTCCCCAAGCTCGGGCAGAATGCCCATGTTGCAGCCCATCGGCTGGAATTTTTCCACCGTGGGGTCTGAGATATACTTTGAAAGCGCACCCAGCATGGTGGTCTCGGGCAGGCTCACCAAAGGCTTGCCCTGTATCAGCCTTGCCATGTTCAGCCCTGCAAAAATCCCGCTGGCTGCCGACTCGATATAGCCCTCAACACCTGTTATCTGTCCTGCAAAAAACAGGTTGTCACGCCCACGCATATTAAACTGCTCGTTAAGCAGCTTCGGGGAGTTTATAAAGGTGTTTCTGTGCATTACTCCATAGCGCATAAACTCGGCATTTTCAAGCCCCGGTATCATGGAAAACACCCTTTTCTGCTCGCCGAATTTCAAGTTGGTCTGAAAGCCCACTATGTTATACATGGTCCCCTGTGCGTTCTCGGCTCTCAGCTGTATCACCGCATAGGGTCTTCTGCCTGTCCTCGGGTCGGTCAGTCCCACAGGCTTCAGGGGACCGTACCGCATGGTGTCCTCGCCCCTTTTTGCCAGCACCTCGATAGGCATACAGCCCTCATATACCTTGAAGCCGTCCTTGGCAAAATGCTCTCTGTCGAACTCTTTCAGCGGCGCAGACTCAGCATTTATCAGGGCATTGTAAAACCGCTCATATTCATCTTTATCCATAGGACAATTGATATAATCAGCCTCGCCCCTGCCGTAGCGTGCGGCAAAAAAAGCCTTGCTCATATCAATGCTCTCAAAGGTGACGATAGGCGCTGCCGCATCGTGGAAATACAGATACTCGCCGCATAGCTTTTTAATGCTCTCAGCCAGCCCGTCAGAGGTCAGGGGTCCTGTGGCTATTATCACATTGCCCTCGGGTATCTCGGTAACTTCCCTCTCGGTCACGGTTATCAGCAGCTCACTCTTTATCCTTTCGGTGACAGCGTCCGAGAACCTTTCTCTGTCAACAGCCAGCGCACCGCCTGCCGATACCTTGGTAAGCTCGGCGCACTCCATAGTAAGCGAGCCCAGCCTGCGCATCTCCTCTTTAAGCATACCTGCCGCCGAGCCTATTCTCTCGGCTTTAAGGGAGTTTGAGCACACAAGCTCTGCAAAGCCCCGGTACTTATGGGCAGGGGAAAACTTTTGCGGCTTCATCTCAAAAAGCTCAGTCTCCACCCCTGCTTCAGCCAGCTGCCATGCAGCCTCACACCCTGCCAGCCCTGCGCCTATGACCTTAACCCTCATTTGATAAGCTCCTCTGATAGCCGCAGTCGGGCTTGTGGCATATGAGTATGCCGTTTTTGCCGCCCTTCTGGAAAAGTGTGCTGCCGCAGGTGGGGCACTTCTCCTCGGTGGGCAGGTCCCAGGTCATAAAGCTGCACTGGGGGTTATCCTCACAGCCGTAATACTTTTTGCCCTTTTTTGATTTTTTGAGCAGCACACGCTTGCCGCAGTAGGGGCAGTTGCCGCCTGTCTCCTGCACAATGCGGCGTGTATTGGTACACTCAGGGAAGCCCGAGCACGCCATGAACTTGCCGTATCTGCCTATCTTTATCACCATAGGCTTGCCGCAGACCTCGCACACCTCGTCGGTGGCTTCATCGGGCACCTTTACACGCTTGCCCTCCATCTCGGTCTCAGCCTTGGTGAGCTCGCTGTCGAACTCCTTATAAAACTTTTTAAGAGTTTTCACCCACTCGGTCTTGCCGCTTTCGATATCGTCTAAACTCTGCTCCATATTGGCGGTGAACTTCACATCGACTATCTTATCAAAATGCTCGCTCATAAGCTGGTTTGTGACCTCGCCCAGCGCCGTTGGTTTAAGCTGCTTGCCTGTTATCTCCTTGGCTCTCAGCACATCTCCCTTGGATATGGCAGGAAGAACGTTCTTCTTTTCCTCCTCCTCGTCCTTTGACTCCTCATAAAGCACTGTAAAGCCATCAAACTTTACAGAGTAGCCTGTAGCCTTGAAATTGACCCCGTTTGCCATAATATCCACCGACATGGTATCCATAAGGCAGTTTGACATCTGTGACGCTATGAACCTCTCCCAGATCAGCCTATACAGCTTATACTGGTCGGCTGTAACGCCGCTTGCCTTGACAATGTCGGGGGTTATCCTGGGGTCGGTGGGTCTTATAGCCTCGTGGGCGTCCTGTGCCGAGCCCTTTGTTTTATAGACCTTGGGCTTGTCGGGAATATACTTGTCGCCGTACTTCTCCTTGATAAAGCTGTAAGCCGCAGCTCTGGCTTCGTCGGATATCCTGAGACTGTCTGTTCTCATATAGGTGATAAGACCCGTTGCGCCCAGACCGTTGATATCAAGGCCCTCATACAGCTCCTGCGCCGCCTTCATGGTGCGCCTGCCCTGAAAGCCCAGCCTTCTTGAAGCCTCCTGCTGCAATGTCGATGTGGTAAAGGGTGCGGCAGGGGTCTTTCTATGGACGCTTTTTTTCACCTTGTCGATAACAAACTCAGCGCCCTCCAGCCTTGCCAGCACCTCGTCGGCTTCCTCCTTGCTTTTGAGCTCGGGCTTTTTGCCGTCAACGGCATTCACCTTTGCCGAGAATGCCTTTCTGCTGGATCTAGCCAGAAATTTGCCGTCTATCGACCAGTATTCCTGTGATACAAAGGCTCTTATCTCCTCTTCCCTGTCGCATATCATCTTCACAGCCACCGACTGCACTCTGCCTGCCGAAAGACCTCGTCTTATCTTTCTCCACAAAAAGGGCGACAGCTTATAGCCCACTATCCTGTCAAGTATTCTCCTTGTCTGCTGGGCGTTCACAAGGTTCAGGTCGATAGTTCTGGGGTGGCTCATGCCTGCCTCTATACCTGTTTTGGTTATCTCGTTGAAGGCTACCCTGTTTTTCTCGCTCATATCCAGCCCCAGCAGCTGTGCCAAATGCCATGATATGGCTTCTCCCTCACGGTCGGGGTCTCCTGCGAGATAAACACGGTCGCAGCCCTTAGCCTTTTTCTTTATCTCTTTGATAAGGCTCTCCTTATCCTTTATGTTGATATAATGGGGTTCAAAATCATTATCTATATCAACTCCCAGCTTTGATTTGGGCAGGTCCCTCAGGTGTCCCATAGACGCCACCACCTCATAATCGCCGCTGAGATATCTTTTAACTGTTTTCGCCTTGTGGGGCGACTCTACAATAACTAAATCTGACAAATCAAACTTCTCCCTTACTTTTACGAAGCGCTCCCGCTTCAGGTTGGTCACGGTATCGTACTAAGGCTCTCGATAGCAGCCTTTGTACGATACTGCGAATTTATATCAGCCGATAATAACCGCCTGCCAGCTTCTCGACCCTGCCCCGTATCTCCAGCAAGGTCAGCTCGCTCAGCACCGTCATGATATCCAGCTTTGTCACGCCTGCGATGTCGTTGGCAATAAGCGGCTCACCTTCCAGCGCCTTGCAAATGGCGTCGGCAGCCGTAAGCTTTGTGTAGTCCTCCACCTGCATTATGGGCTTTTTCGGCTTTTTCGGCTTCAGCGGGTCCTTAATTACAGCAGGCTTGATGCGCTGGGGCAGCACCGGCAGCCTGTCTCGCTGCACACGGCTTTGTGCCTTACTGCGCCTGTTGGTCTTGGCAGGCTCTTTCTCACGCCTGATCACCTCGCCCATCGGCTGAAAAACGCCGTATTCCGCTCTCCTGTCCAGCCTGCCAATGATATCCTCAGCTTCAAAAACAGGTATGGCGCCCTTGCGCATAAGCTCCCTCTGACCGAAATATCTTTCGTCCAAGATATCCCCCGGGGGAATAACGAACACAGGCTTGCCCTGACGCACAGCGTGCTCCTGATTATTGAGCCCGTGGCTTTTCATCGAGGCTTCAATAAACAGCACACCGTCGGACATTCCCACAGATAACCTGTTTCTCCTGACGGCATTATTCGGCAGTTTAAGAGCCGGGCAATGCTCGGTGATAACAAGCCCGTTTTTGCTGAGCTTTTCACACAGCTCCCGATCAATGCTGCTGCCTGCGGCGTCCAGGTGAGTTGCCAGCACACCAACGGTCTTACCGCCGTGCCTGAGCACAGTTTCGTTCACCAGACGGTCGATACCGCCTGCAAAGCCGGTGATCAGCGTTACCCTCTGATCTGCCAGCTCGCAGCAGATATCCTCGCAGACCCTTTTGGAATAGTCCGAGTGCTTTCTCGCACCCGTCACCGCTATCGCACTGCCGCATTTCAGCAGATCAATGTTTCCCCTGTAAAAAAGCAGCAGCGGCGGATCGGGTATATCCTTAAGCTTTATAGGGTACTCCACCCTGTCGATGCAGATCACCTTCTGCCCCCGATCTTCGCATTCTTCAAGAATTTTTTCTGCTTGGCTGAGCTTTATATTTTTAACGTTTTCGATCTCATGCGGAGTCAGCCCCTCGACCTCGTTTCTGGCTACACGCCTCACAAACTCCTCAATATGCAGGCGCTTACCGCCCAGCTCCCATATACGTTTGCTGCTCGCACCGAAAACCAGAACTGCCCAGAGCCAGAGTGTTTCATAAGTTATCATACTGCCCTCACTGTTTAGTCATTTCCCAGAGGAAGATAGTAGCTGCTGCCGCCGCATTAAGCGAGTCGATATGACCGCTCATGCTGATAGTCACCTTGTGGGAGCACAGCCTGACAGTTTCATCATCAAGCCCTCTGCCCTCATTGCCGATGACCACGGCACAGCCCCGTGAAAAATCAAACCGCCTTATCTCCTCGCCGCCCTCGATAACGGCAGCGGCGGTTTTAATGCCCCTTCGGGCAAAGCCTTCAAGCACCTGTCGGCTGTCCTTTTCGATAAAAATATCCACCCTCGGCATACTGCCCACCGCCGATCTGACGGTCTTGGGGTTATAAAGGTCAACACAGCTGCCTGCCAGCACCACACCGTCAAGCCCGACGGCGTCGGCGGTGCGTATCATGGTGCCAAGGTTGCCGGGGTCCTGCAGCTCTGCCAGTATGAGATATTTGCCGTCAGCTTTGAGCTTTGCCGCCTCAAAGGGCTTATCAAGGCGCTTTGCCACCACAAATATCCCCTGGCTGCTGTGGGTATCGCTTATTTTTTCGGCGAGCTCGTCGGTTATCAGAAACCGCCTGTCCTCACTCACCCTGTCGGGCAGAGTCAGGTCAAGAGAGCCCAAAGCCCCCTCGGTATAAAACACCGCCCTGATATCCTCAAGGTCTCTCAGGGCGTCCCTGCAGCCCCTTACGCCCTCGATAACGAAAAGCCCCTGTTTAAGCCGCTCTCTGCGCGAGGAATAGAGCTTTCTGAGCTCTTTTATCTTAGGATTATCCTTAGCTGTTATCAGCAAAACAGTCACCGCCTGACACCGTATCATATTCGCAAAAAAATGCGTCAAAGGCTCAAAAAACATTAGCCTTATTATACAACAAAACACGCATGCTTATTAAAAACCTGCGTGCTTAATGTTATTAAAGAGCAGCCTTTGCCTTCTCAACGATAGCTGTAAATCCTGCAGGGTCGCTGATAGCGATCTCTGAGAGCATCTTTCTGTTGAGTGTGATGCCTGCCTTGTTTACGCCGTTCATAAAGGTCGAATAGTTGATACCGTTGAGCTTGCAGGCAGCGGAGATCCTTGTGATCCAGAGTCTTCTGAAATCTCTCTTTCTCTGCTTTCTGCCGATGTATGCATACTGACCTGACTTCATCACAGCCTGCTTAGCCATCTTGAAATGCTTGCTCTTTGCGCCGAAATAGCCCTTTGCAAGCTTCAGAGTCTTGTTTCTTCTCTTACGAGTCATCATTGCTCCCTTAACACGAGCCATAGTTATTACCTCCTGAAATTTTCAATTAATTATTTTCCCTACAACTCGTCATTATTTGTAAGGGATAAGTGCCTTAACGTTCTTGATGTTTGAGTCATCAGCATAAGCTGCGCCTCTGAGTATCCTCTTGCGCTTGTGCTCCTTCTGGGTAAGTCTGTGTCTCTTGTTGGTGTGCTGGAACTTTACCTTACCGCTGCCTGTCACACTGAAACGCTTTTTTGCACCTGAATGTGTCTTGATCTTTGGCATTTGATTTATCCTCCTTGATATTTACTTACTGCTTTTTCGGAGAAACGAACATCACTAAGCTGCGTCCCTCCATTTTTGACGGCTTATCAACAACTCCGACCTCAGAAACAGCTTCCTTGAACTTTCTGAGCAGCTCCTCACCGAACTGGGGGTGTGCCACTGTTCTTTTGCGGAACCTGACGGAGACCTTGAGCTTGTCGCCTCCTTTAAGGAACTTGATAGCATGATTGACCTTTGTGTTGAAGTCGTGGGTGTCGATAGTTGATGACATCCTCACTTCCTTGATATCAATGACCTTCTGGTTCTTTCTCGCTTCCTTCTCACGCTTCTGCTGCTCGAACAGGAATTTGCCGTAGTCCATTATCCTGCAAACGGGCGGTGCAGCCTGAGGGGCGATCTTTACCAGATCGAGATCCTTTTCAAAAGCTATCTTCAATGCTTCCTCCGCACTGAGGATACCAAGCTGTGTTCCGTCAACGTCGATCACCCTTAACTCCTTATCGCGGATATCTTCGTTGATCTGATGTTCTTTGCTGCTAATTTTTAAGCACCTCCAAAAATAAAATAAAAACGGACACAGAGAAATACCGTGCCCGAATAACATCACAAAAAACTTGTAAAATTATTGCGACCTTTTCGCTGCCAAAACGGCGCTTGAGGTGAGAACGGAAACGCTCTGCTTTGTTTACCAGAATATTATACACCCTTTTTCAAGATTTGTCAAGGGGTTTTTTAAATTTTTTTGCCAAGACTCGGCATATCTTTTCATTTCGCTCTTCCTCGGTGAGCCGGTGCGGCTTAAAGCAGATATGCTTATATATCTCAAATTTAAGCTTCATGATACCACCTGTTTTACCGATATTTTTCACCGCAGCCCTCGGGACTCCAGCTCTGCCAGGGCAACGTAAAAAAACGCCGCTGCCGCCGAGAGCGTGAGCTGTGAGCGCAGGCTCATCACAGCTATGCAGGCTCCCCCTGCCAGTATGAATGCCGACCTGACAAATGCGCTGCCCCTGCCGCCGCTTATGATATCAAGCAGCCTGCCGCCGTCAAAGTTTGACATGGGCATAAGGTTATAGACCCCCAGCAGCAGGCTGACCTTAGCGAAATAGCCAAAGCCGAACACCGCCGTCCAGAGGGCAGCCGATATAAAATTCACCATGCAGCCTGCCAGCAGTATGATGATATCCCTGACCTTGCTGTCAAGCCGCTGTGAGCCTGGCACAATGCGTATGCCGCCGCCGTAGAGCACTATGCTCTCAGGCGGGCGTGAAAACAGCAGCATGAAAAACAAATGCCCCAGCTCATGCAAAGCGCAGCACACCAGCACCGTGGCTATATTGAAAACCTCAGCCCCCGAAAGCAGCACCAGCAGCGCCGTCACCCCCACGCTCTTCCAATACATGCCGTTCCTGAAGCCGTAAATGACGTCCCTAAAGCTCGGCCTGTTCCCATCATAAATATTCACAGCGGCCTTCGCACTCGAAACCGAGAGCGGCCCGCCGACGAATATCGACACCGCAATCCCGATCAGCGACAGCACGAACGATATTCCTGCAAATGCCTGCACCGCGTCGGAGGGGAAGAGCTCGCCGTTCCCGATCCTTGTGAGACTGGAAAGGCTCGAGCTCATGCTGCCCATGCTGCTCACCGCGCTCGTGATCGCGGAAAGCACCGCGAATATCCCCACACACAGCCAGTAGTTGCTTTTGAACATGCGCAATGAGCGCTCTTTTATTGAAACTCTGTCGATCATAGACGATACCTCCCTTGAAGGATTTTACAATATTATACCATTCGGTTGCGGAAAATCCAGTGCTCCCGTGTAAAGATATTGTAAAATCGGCTCAAAATAAATATATCTTCAAAAAGGGGTTGCATTTTATCAAGTTATATATTAAAATTGTATCAAAGTGGTGAGAAGTGT
>CALCRR010000173.1 GCA_937894495.1 uncultured Ruminococcus sp.
GGGGGAATATACACAAAAAATAAGCTATGTTTTATCAAAATTGATTTCCCTGCCTTTTCTCAGACAAAATTAAGAAAAGGCATCAGATCAAACTTATTCATCATTGTATTTTCTCAGATACTTTCTCTGTATCCTTACAAAGTGGATAGCTCCGTAAAGCACAAGTCCCGAGATTATTATTATCATAGTCAGCCTGAAAACTCTTGAGCTGAAATAAGATCTGATTATCTTAACTCTGCTCTTGGCAGGGGAGCGCTCCACCTTTGTGGTGGAGATAAGGTCTATCTCTGCCAGAGTCTCGCCGTGGTACCTCAGCTCCATAGTGCCCAGAACGTCCCCCTTTTCCACAGGGGCAACGATATTTTCCTTAACGGTGATTATCTTTTCAACATCATCTACCGATACGTCAACGGGCCACATCTGCGAATAACCGTTGGCAGGCTTCAGGTTTGCGTAGTCAAGCTTTCTGCCGTAGGCTACCTTTACGTCTCTGACCTCGCTGTTCTCATTGATAAAATCGGTGGATACCAGCATTGAATACGCCCATTCATAAAGGTTTATGTGGTCAAGGATATTGTAGTAAACATAGTCTCCGCCGTAGATAGACTCAGGGTCCTCATAGCCCTTTTCAACGTCCTCGGGGAGCTTATCCATAGGGGCGTTCATTGTAACTATCAGATAGCTTACACCGTCATATACCGCATAAGATGACAAACATCTGCCTGCGGCGTCGGTGGTGCCTGTTTTTATACCCTTGCAGTATGCGTAGTAGTAATCGGTGTAGTTATTCAGCATAAGATTTGTGTTGAGTATAGTCGAGCCCACCTCATGATAATCAGTCGGCTCCATCTGGTAAGAGTCAAGGCTTACCAGTTCTCTGAACACCGAGTAATGCTCCAGCGCATACTGGCTGAGCACTGCGATATCTCTGGCAGTCGAATAATTTTGCTGAGTAAAAAGACCGTGGGCGTTGGAAAAATGTGTGTTATCCAGCCCCAGCTCCTTAGCCTTTGCGTTCATAAGGTCAACAAAGCCGTTTACCGAGCCGCCGACGTTTATAGCGATGATATTTGCAGCCTCGCAGGCAGAGGGTATCAGCAGCGCCGCCAGAAGATCATAGTATGATACCTTCTCATAAGGCTGTATATCAGCCGTAGCAGCACCAGTATCGTAAAGCTCATCAAAAGCCTCGGTGCCTGCCGAAACGTAAATGCTTTTTAAAGTTTCCTCCTCAAAGCCCACCTCATCAAGCAGCACCACGGCGGTCATTATCTTTGTCATCGAAGCAGGGGAGCGCTGAACATCGCCGTTTATGTCAACGATAGTCTCTCCCGTGTCCATATTTATCATATAAACGCTTTCAGAATACAGCCTTATATCCTGCAGCTTTCCCTTTTCATCATAATATGTCGGCGTAAAATTCAGCCCGAAAGCCGATATCACCGACAAAGAGTTCATCAGCACCGCCGCCGTCAGCAGCAGTATGAGAGCTCTCAGTGTTTTAGTTATTTTCATATATGATTATCCCTTTTAGCAGTTTTATAACAGATCGGTGTATGTGGTCACACCAAAATATATTATACACCATTTTTATGATAAAATCAATATTAAATCCAAAAAAAGCATGGATATCAAAAACTGTCATATATATCATTCGACCGTATAAACATAAGCCCTGCCTTTTTTGCCTGTGACCTTTATGGCTCCCACCCATTTAAGAACGCTGAGACAGCGCTGTGTGCGTTTTGGGTCAAGTCTGCAAAGCGCGGCAAACTCAGCTGATATAAAGCTTTCGGGCAGCCCCTTCGGGAGAAGAGCCTTGTATTCGCTGCTGTCAAAGGTATTATTGATCCTTATCTCCTCGACCATATCAACAGGCAGCTTATCGCATTTTGTTGCGCCCTTTTTTCTGTCATTACCTCTGCCGTCAAGCAGCCGCAGCTCCTCAGTGCTGAGCACAGGGAAGGTAATATGCAGGTTTTCGCTTTTCAAAAGTGGCTTTATGTCTGCAAGCTCGGCTAAGCCCCAGTAAATATTCATTTTTCTGGTAGACCTTGTGCGGCTGACTATCTCGCCCGTTTCAGGCTCCACCCAGATTATCTGCTTGGAAGTCTCGATAGGGAACACTATGTTTACCTCGCACAGGGGCAAAAGCTCGGTAAGCTTTGGCTTCAAGCGCCACATTGCCCTTGTCTGTATCTCGGTAACGCCGTTTTCGCCCACTGCATCGGCAATATATCTGCCAAGCTTTATCTCCTTGTTGTCATCATGTCCGCCGTACATATCTTTAAGCACTGCGTGCAAACTCTTTTCCTTGACAGTGCCAATGCCTTCCTTGCTCACCCTGCCCTCACGCACTCTTTCAAGAGAGCGTTCAAAGCTTTCCTTATACATACTTCACCGCCTGTAAACTACAATATACTCCCCTCTGTTTCAAAATAAACATCAGCCTTGCAGACAACGTATACTTATAACAAAGGAGAGTATAGAAAAATTTTTAAAATATCAGGTCACACTTTCAGCCGTGATCTTGTCCCAGTTATCGCAGTAGGTAACGCTCATAGCTTCGATCTGCTCCTGGAAAACCTCCTGGATAGTGGTGCTGTCATAGCTTTTTATCATAGACTCGATGTTCTCCTGAACATAGTCCATATCAGGCTCTATCCTTTTTACAATAAAGTAACCGTATACAGAGTTGAGTATAGGCTCCTCCGATACCTCACCGACTTTGAGACCGAAGGCTTCTGTTACCAGCTCCTCGGGGTAACCGCCCAGATTATCCTTGCTTATATAGTATCCTGCCGAGGGGTCTTCAAGACCGATATCCCAGCCGTATTCAGCAATAAGTCCTTCAAAGTCATCGCCGTTGTTAGCCTTTTCGCAGACCTCGTTGGCTATCTCCTCTGCGGCAGCCTTAGCTTCCTCCTTGGCATCGGCATCAAGGGCGTCATAAGCGTTTGATTTAAGGGTTATCTTCTCACTGAGAGTAAGGTCGTCATAGCCCTCGGCGCTGCTGTCGTCAAGCTCAGCAGTGGCATAGAAGGGCACCATTACGTGTATCTCGTGAGCATACT
Source organism: uncultured Ruminococcus sp. (assembly GCA_937894495.1). Lineage (GTDB taxonomy): Bacteria > Bacillota > Clostridia > Oscillospirales > Ruminococcaceae > Hominimerdicola. The sequence continues at coordinate 3,075 of CALCRR010000173.1, forward strand.
CGTCCTCGTTCTGTATAAGCGCCTTGAAGTCCTCCTGGCTGGTAGCGTATTTGCCGTCACCCTCAAACAGGGTCTCGATGACCTTTGTATATATCTGCGCCCTTTCCAGCATCTTTCTGTAAAGGTCCTCGGTAAGATAAGCGCTCTTCAGGTCTGCAATATAAGCTTCCTCACTGTCATAAGAGGCTTTTGCAGCGTCGATAGTATCGTTGATGTACTTCTGGTCGTCATCGTCAAGCTCAATACCGTTCTCCTTAGCCAGCTTCTCAGCCACCAGCTCCTGCTCGATTACCAGTATAACGTCCGACAGGAAGGTGTTGAATGTCTCCTCATTCTCTTTCAGAGAGTCGGCAGTTATGCCGTAGGTGGTGGTGTAGGTATCGAGATTATAGTAGTAATAAAATCTGAACTCGTCAAAATTGATATCAAAGCCGTCGATAGTACACATAACATAGTCAGTTGTGTCAATTTTGCTTCCGTCGATAGTCAGCGAAGGGTCGGGCACATCGGCAGCTGTGGCATCGGGCATCTCAGGTCCCGCAGTGTCCTCAGCATCGGTGGTGGTGCCTGATTTTTTCTTTGCGCTGTCCTTTTTTTCACTATTCTTTTTGCCGCAGCCTGCAAACATACCAACGCACATCACAAGCGCCAAAACAACAGCAGAAATTTTCTTTATCATTAAAACTTTCCTTTCCGTTATGATTTTTACATATTTACTCACTTTACAGCACGTTATATTATATATTACTATTGTGATGAATTTGTGTTTTAAAATATTAATTTTATATTAACATATGACAATTTACACTAAAACGACCCGAAGCTATTGTAAAAAAATACACCGCAGTCTGCATAGCTCCCATAAAAAAATAAAAACAATGCCCGAAAGCCGTTAAAAGCCTTCGGGCAGAGATATCTGAAATTAAGCTTATGCCATACCTGCGGTGATTATAGCCATTTTGTAGACCTCATCAGCAGTACAGCCTCTTGAAAGGTCGTTGATAGGCGCATTAAGACCCTGAAGGATAGGACCGTAAGCCTCAAAGCCGCCCAGACGCTGAGCTATCTTATAACCGATGTTGCCAGCCTCGATAAGAGGGAAGATAAAGGTGTTAGCCTTGCCTGCCACCTGAGAGTCGGGGCACTTGGTCTTAGCCACCTCAGCAGAAACAGCAGCATCAAACTGGAACTCACCGTCGATGACCAGCTCGGGGTCAAGCTGACGAGCCTCGATAACAGCATCGTGGCTGAGCTGAACAGTGCCGCCCTTGCCTGAACCGTATGTAGAGAAGCTGAGCACAGCTACCTTGGGGTCGATACCGAAGAAATCAGCAGTCCTTGCGGTCTCAACAGCGACCTCAGCCAGCTGTCTTGCCGCGCTGAGAACAACATTGCCCTCTTTGTCAACTCTGTCAGTGTAGCCGAGATTGATAGCGCAGTCGCCCATAGCTATCTTCTCCTCCTCGCCGTCCTTTTCTCTGAAAAGAATAAATGAGGAGCTTACCAGGTTAGAGCCCTTCTTGGTCTTGATTATCTGCAGAGCAGGTCTTACAGTATCAGCAGTAGAATAGGTAGCGCCGCCCAGCAGAGCATCAGCCTTGCCTGCCTTGACCAGCATCGTGCCGAAGTAGTTGGACTTTTTAAGGGCAGCACGGCACTCCTCCTCGGTCATCTTGCCCTTTCTGAGCTCGACCATCTGAGCCACCAGAGCCTCAGCCTCGGGGTAAGTCTCGGGGTCGATTATCTCAGCGCCGCTGATATCGAAGCCGCCCTTATCAGCCGCAGCCTTAACTTCATCAACATTGCCGCAGAGAATAACTCCCATAAGACCTTCCTTCAGCAGTCTGTCAGCAGCAGAGAGTATCCTCTCGTCATTACCCTCAGTAAAAACTATAGTTTTTCTGCTTGCCTGCAAATTAGCGATAAGCTTGTCAAACATTCCCATAATATTGGACCTCCTGAAATTTTAATTTATTACAACACAATTATAGCATACTTTTTCTGATTTTTCAATACCTATTTCAAGCTATAAAAAAATTTTGAAAAAACACTTGACAAACAATTTTTGATGTGCTATAATATATAAGTCGTCGGGGTGTGGCGCAGGTGGTAGCGCGCTACCTTGGGGTGGTAGAGGCCGTGGGTTCAAGTCCCGTCACTCCGACCAGACAGAAAAACCGTCCTGTTTTGGGGCGGTTTTTTTAATAAAAATTATCACCATTCAAAATACTTATCAGGGTCTTTTACAAGATATAACGGATAGTCAGAATGAGAAAGTGCAAATTCGCTATATTTTTTTAAATGTTCTTTATCGCAAATACCTCCAACAAGACCAAGTAAAGAAGCAAAAGCGTCTATATCTCCACGATGTTTTTCTGCAGAATTACAAAGCCTACGAATATTTTCAAATTCACTTTCATAGTATTCAACTAATCTTTCAAGTTCTGCTTTTTTCATAAAATCAAATCCTTTCTCCCTTTCGGGAGGACGGCAATTGCCGTCCTGAAATTTTAGATAAGCTCCTCTATCTGCTCCCAATATTCTTCGGGAACATCGTCTCCAAGAATATCATTCAGGAGTTCGAGCTTTGCTGTCAGCCTTGTGAACATCATTGGTGTCAAAGTAGGGTCGCCTTTTCTGCCTTGCAGTTCAGCAAGAATAGCGTATAGCATTGACAGCAATTCTTCCTTAGTCTTCATCATCATTCCTCCTCGTAATCATCGTCACGCTCACACGGAGCCGTGTTGTCGAGCCATTCGTCTGTGTTGAAGTGGCAGCAGGAGATGTCCTCTCCTGCTCCCTGATAGTAATACGGGCAATCGTTGCACTTCATATCTTTATGCCTCCTTTTTTATTCACAAGCATTATTTATAACTTCAATTATTTCTCCAAGCATTTCAAAAGCTTCATCAAGTAAATCTACTGCATTTTCAGCAGCTTCATATTTTTCAGAGCCCTCAAGATTTTCAGGAATATTTTCAAACGCATCCTGTTCTTCATCATAGATTGATTCAAATTCATCTTTCAATTTTGAAATTTCATCAACAATTTTAAATAGTCTCTTTCTTCTCACATTATTCATAATCTCAAATCCTTTCTGAGGTTTTTGGGTTATCCTCTTCCCTTGTTTCTGTATATATTATAACATATTGCTATCAATATATCAAGTGGTAAAATGCACAAAGATATTGCTATCAATATGTACACTTTGTATATTGATATCAATAATAATCCATGTTATAATATAAGTAGGAGGTGACAAAATGGCATATACACAAGCTAGTAATAAAGCAGTACAAAAGTATAACAAAAAAGCTTATAGTGTAATAACACTAAGAGTAAAAAAAGGCGAAGAAACAAAAATCAAAGCTTACGCAGAAGCCAAAGGCATGAGCCTAAACGGTTATATCAACAAGCTCATAGCCGAGGACATGAAACATTAAAAGGAGGTTATATTATGACTGAAAAGGAAAGACAAGACACTAAAATGGCAACTCTATATGAATTAAGGTTAATTATAACAAGCGGAGAAAAGAAAGAATACACAAAAGAAGAAATTGTAGAATTGCTAGATAAAATAGCAATGGCTAAAGAGCAAGAGCAGTAACTAAAAAGAGCCGGGAAATAACCCCGGCTTTTTTATCGTCTGAACATACCGCCGAAGAAGCGGAAACAATGACCAATGAAATAAAACACGCGACCAATCTTATACATCAATATCAACCTCTTCAACAGCTTCAGGCTCTACAGCCTTGCAGAACTTCGAGAACTGGCACACATCAGAATTAGGACAACTTTTAATACTGCACTTACGACCGTCAGCAAACGGACGAGAACAGCCCGACAAGAAACCACGCAGACCGCAGAAAGCTAAATAGCAACCACCTAAAAACAAAATAGTCAAAATCATTTACGACACTCCTTTTATTCAAATTTTAAATTTTCAACAGCCTTTTTCATTTGGCTATAGTTGCTATGTACATATCGCTGAGTAGTGGAGATATCCACATGACCGAGCAACGCCCTGAGCGTTTCAATGTCTCCACCGCTTTGCAGAATATAAGTTGCAAAACTATGGCGCAGGTTATGAGGGCTTAAAAATATCAAATCGGGATATTTTTCACGCTGTGCGCTGTAGAACGCTCTGTAAAGCCTGTTATACTGCCTTAGTGATATTAGCTTACCTGTGACCTCAGATGTGAAAAGAAAGCCATTCTCGCAATCCTGAGAGCGAATACGCTTTAAAATTGCTTTAGCTTCAGGGTGCAGAGGTATGAGCCTATCTTTTCGGCTTTTAGTAGTCTGCTTAATGATATCGCCGTTTTTGGTATGCACCAGCGTTTGACAAATCTTTATATAGCCCTTATCAAGATCGATGTTATCCCAGTGCAGAGCGAGAAGCTCACCACGGCGAAGCCCTGTCCAAAGGTCAAGCTCAAACATACGGCTTATCTTAGTATCACAGTCGAAAAGCTTCTGCAAGCTCTCGGTATCAAAGTACTCAACATCTTTTCTTACCTTTTTCGGGACTTTGACATAAATAACAGGATTAGAGTTGCAGACCTCATTGACTATACCCTCACGAAACACACGCTTGATAAGAAAATATGCAGTCCGTTGGCGGTCTGAGGACATCTTAAAGGTGCTTTTGAGAGCTGATATAATATCAATGGGCTTTATATCGTCCATTTCTTTATTATCGAGCACTTTAAAATGTTTTTCGTAAATGTACTTGTAATCCTGCGACTTGTCCCAAGCTATAACATCTTCACAATAGGCTTTGTGAAATAAAGCCCACCAATCTTTAAACGTCATAAGTTTCACTCCAGAATTTATTATATATAGCTGCTACTTTTTTCATAGGCAAAGTTTTTACCGTGCTCAGAGTAGTACCACGCTTGTTAAGCCATAATTCAAAGAGATTGACATTTTTTTCAGGCTTATTACGTTCAGAGTATTTGCCATAAGCTGTAACAGGGCTAGAACCGTTAAGTCTGTAAGCTTCATAATCCTTTACCAAGTCACTTTGTACATAGCTTACAAGAGAAAGAAAAGCGTTATAACTCATTCCATGCTTTTCAAGAAGCCATTCTTTAAAAGTTAAAATCATTTGAAAGTTTTGTTTGTTCATATTTTTCATACTCCTTTTTGTATTCATCGCTGTATATATAATCCAAAAAGCTAGATATATCATCAAACCTATCGGCTAATTTATCAAAATCGGGAATAATAAGATTATTGGAATTATATTTATATTTATTTTGACCCTTGCAAAATTCGGAGCGTGTAATGTGGTCAAAATCGCTGTTGTGATAGATGATCTGAGGCTCACGAATACAATTACGAGAGCTCCAATAATATTTCCCGAATATTTTCTTATTGCCCTTAGTGATGTATTTAGTAACATAGTAAGCAAATGCCGTTGAATTGTCAATCTCAATAGCTGTACTGAAACCATACTTCCAAGAGGGAATGTTATACACAGTTTGCTTAATGGTCGAGCCACGTTTTAAAGCCGTTTCACGTTTTATCGGTTTAGGATAACCCTCAACAAGCACAGTACCACTATCAACAACATCAATATCATTAACAAGAGCATGGCAATGGATACCGCCTTTTTTGTGCCGTTCGGGAATGAGCAGATATTTCATACCGTTGCGCTGAACCTTATGCATTAAATAAGAACGAATTTTTTTCATTACAACCTCTGGATCATCAAATTCAAATTTTGAGCCTTTAAATGTTACGGTAATAAAATACTTCCAATCATTAAGCCTTGCAATATCAAAGCATTTATCACGAGCACGCTTTAATATATCATCACGTTCCCTATCAACATTCTTCAAAGGAATGTTTGAAGCTGCAGAAATACGAAGTTTTCGTTTTTCTTTTTCAAGTTCTCGTTTTTCTTGTTGCTCCATTTCAAAAGCCTTAAGCCAAAGTTCAGCCAGTTCAAGACTAACATCAAGCTCTCTTGCCTTTTCCTCAATAAGCACCGACCTTGAAGCAGACGAATATATTTCATTGATTTCTTTATCTTTAAAAATAAATCGGCTGTTGCAATAAGTGGTATTAGTAGAGCCATCGGGGAACACCTTTGTTTTAGTGTTAGTATTCCAATCCTCGGCGCAGGCGTCCAAATATTTGATTTTTTCTTTATCTGTTTTTAATTTTTTTACTGTCTCCTTAATTTTGGTCAGTCTACGGTTTTCCATAACGTAAACACCTACTTTTACCAGTATTTTCTAAAAGTGGTGCAGATTTGCGGTTATAATCAAGTATATATAACCGCCGACAAAATGAACCGTCAGGGCTCGCCCGAGGGCGAGCCTCAGACGGTTCATTTTTTGTCGGTGGTGGTCTCTACTTGCTTATCTGCAGAAATCCGCTCACTTTCGGGAAGAAATCCCCTGCGAGCAAGCCGCTGCACTTTTTCATACGTATCATAAGCACTTCGTAATTCATCGTTATGGACGAAGAAATATGTATTGATACGGCGGAGCTTGTCAATAGAACCATCCTGCTTTACAAGGGGCTTATAGCAACGTACAATTGTAAGACAACCGAACACGGTAATAGGCTTATACAACACCTTGACTTGTTCCCTGATAGGCTTAGCGACCCTAGCAAAGACCTGAGAAGTACCAATAATGACCTTGATTTGTTTTCTAAGCTGGCATATCTCTTGTATCATCTCAGGAGGAAATTTACGGCTATCTGCAGAATTAAACCAGTTTTGTATCTCGTCAATATAGGTCAAATCGCCGAAAGTACCGTTATTGTCAAAGACAATATCTTCCCAGCCGTTTATTTTACCGTCCTGAAAGGATAAATCGATGTTACTTCGGACACGGCAATTAGGGTAAAGTTTTTTCATACGTAGGAGAAACTCAACACTAGCAATAGATTTACCACTTCCCTGTTCTCCTGCGAAAAGGTGCAAACCGTCAATAGGGAATTGGTCGGGGTCACGCTCAAACATATCTTTTACAAAGCGTTCGGGGAAATCCCATAACAGACGTTTAATAAAGCTTCTCCCCTTATACGTAGATACGTATTTTCGTTTAGGCAATCTCTTGCCCTGAACAAGAAACTTTATCGTAAAGAAAAGGCACATTACAAAGAACGGAATAGTACATAATGCAAGCCATTTCACTATGAAAAACATAAAATTTAAGACCATTTTTAATACGGCACTAAACATAAATAATCACCCTTTACCTAAAGTTTTGAAAAGTCTAATAATAATAGCACAGAAAATACGAAAAGCATTATATGAAAGCCAGATGGTAAATATAATGGACAAACCGCCAACAGGCAGAAAAAAGCCAACATTTGAAGCCAATTTATTTAATCCACTTAGAACATTTTCAGGTAATTCAAAGGTAAAATCAGGCAACAAGTTAATAAAGAATGCTGAAACCGACATAAACACTTTTAGAATAGCTTCTGTAATCATATAGCACCACCTAACTATAATTACTGTGAACGACTGCAAAGGTCTGGTCGCTCGGAACACTGCCGATTATAGACGGCAGGGATTTAAAAATATATCTTAGAAAAACTATCCATGAAATAGCTAGAATGATATCTTTAACAGTACCGATAACACCAGAAACACCGGAGAAATCAACAGCTAAAAGTTCTTGATCTTTCCAAGTAAAGCGCCATTCGGGAGCAGATGTATTTTCAGTTAGATTACTAACAAACTGCCTAAAGAAAGTAACTATTTCTTCATAAAAACTAAATTTATTACCCAGCTTGTCTTTATATGCTGAAACATAGGAACTAAGTATAGCAGAGTTAGGAACAAACAAAAATTTAAAAATAGACTTCAAATCACAAACAAGATTATAAAGAGCAATTCCAATATTTTGAATTATAGTCCATAGGCAATCACGAAGATAGCGGGCAGTCTCAGTAATACAGTAAATTAAAGTCGAAACAAGCCACTTCAAAATCAACCATAGATTTTTAAACGGTGTAATAATACATTGACCGACCCATTTAATTAAATTCCAGATACTATCAAGAGGGTGTTCACTGTCCCATGTAGGCATATCGGGAAATTCCTCCAACTCAGGAAAGTCGGGGAAATCATTGAAATAATCATCTAAAGACGGCATAGGAATATAGTCTTTTTTCTTACTGAAAGGCTCGTCACTGTCAGCAACGCCCAGGAGCTCGCCGTCTTCGGAAAGCAGAAGATTAAAAGCGTGAGTATCTAAAACAGAAGAAGAGCCATTTGAAGTAACCTCAATCCATACAGTAATACTATCATAGTCTTTTAGCCTGTAGGAGTATTCAGAATAAAAGTCATGTAAATTAAATTCATGAGTAGCTGGAAATGTATTAGTAAAAGCATAGCTGACAGCATTGCCAATTTTTAAATTACCGTCAGGACGATTATATACCACATCTACAGAATACCGATTTTTAAATTCATCACTGACAAGGTAAGCTTCAAAAGATAAGCCGTCTTGATAAGCCTGAGAGTTATAGTAAGCCAAAATATAATCACCATTCTGAGCAATATTTGCATAACTATCATTATCAGAATGAACAGGGGAATGACTACCAGCAACAGAAGAAACATCACCGCAGTAAACAGAAAATGAAGCTTTATATGAACCACTCAAACCAGTTTCAACGACAAAAGAGCAATTAATATTATCCTCAGTCACAAGACTATAAGAGAAGTCACTGCCGCCAAGATTAGAACCGTCAGGATTTTTCAAATTAAAATCGTTACGAACTATGACAGGATAAGGAGAAGATGAGTTAGAACCGAACAACTCAGTAACACGGTTTTTATTCTCATAACCACCGCCAGTTTTTGAACCTCGTTCAAAATAAGATTGTGAGAAATAACGAAGCCTGGTATAATCTTGTTCCGGCTTAGGGTCATTGATATGTTGGCTGATCAAGCCGTAAGAGTTGATATAATATTGAACACCATTGTCAAGATAATAATACAAAATGCCTGTACTTTCATCACGATAAAAATAAATATCCTTTACACTCTTGGGAGCAGCTAATGTAATATAGGCACATGAATAATCACGAGCAGTCAATGAACGTTTACCAGTCTGGACTATAAAAAAGTTATAGCTATCAGGAGTAAACATATTCTCACAAGTACTGTCCTCGATCTCTGTATACAGACTATAAGGGTCATAGGAATTATCAATACTGCCGAAATCAAAATCATCATAGTCCGCACTCGCAGGCAAAATAAAAGCCGACAAGCAAATAATGACTGTCAGCATTAAGCAAAAAACACGTTTAAACATTTTACACACCACCTTAGTAAAAAAATATGGGCGAGGTTTTCACGACCTCGCCCCAGTGCCGTAAATTTTACGCACCTCTCAGAGTGCTGTAAATGAAGCTTATACCCTTACGGAAAGCGATACAAGCAACAGCTACAGGGAGAAGAGAGGGAGCAACCGCAGTTATTTCATTAAGGACTGCATTAAAATTTACTCCTGTAATAGCCGAGGGCAGATATGTTGTATTTGTTCCGTCTGCCAGAGCCATAATGATGTCACCCATTTTGCAAACTCCTTTCAGAAAATTTCTATATTAAGGCAGTCAGACACCGCCGAAATACCATTTGTTAAAAACATTCCACACACCTAAAAACACTATCAGTACCAGACCAACTACAAAAATATGGTCTATGCCGTCAGCTATATGCTGTGTATTTTTCTCTATATTCTGCATAAGTACCGTAGTATCTGTAGTAACCTCGTCAGCTTCTGAGGTATCGTCATAAACAACCGAGCTATCAGCCGTCAATATTTGCAAGGTCATCACCGCCCAGCTTATCTATTATCTTTCTGCTGTCGGCAAGCTCAGACCGCAGGCTTTCGATAGTCCGCTTTAGCATTTTGTTTTCATTGGACATCATGAAACACATGATAACCAGTATTACACAAGTGACCATAAAGCCGTAGGACTGTCCCCACATAACAAATTTATCGTACATGGAAACACCGCCTTAAAGTAGAACACTGTCAAGCTTGCCTTTATCGTTAAAGAAGTAGCTTACCTCAGTGCCGATATATTTTTCGAGGTCTTTCAAGCTTTTGACAGCTTCACCGAAAACATTGTTAAAATTTTCATAAGGTGTTTTAGCTTCAACGGTCGTATAGCCGACACCCTGAACGGAACGTTCGGGAGTGCTCACAAGCTCGATAGGCTTCTGCAGTATCAGCACGATGTTGTTGTACTCTCTTGCCTTTTCCTCGCCTTCGGGGACGAATGAACCTCTTTTGTGCATTGCACCGATTAAAATACCTTTCATTGCTTTTCTTCCTTTCTGCGGTTTAGGTTTTCCGCTGTACCTGATTTATTGTTAGTACAAAACTGTTCTAACAACAAGCATTATACCCCAATTTTGTACTATTGTCAATACCCCAAAATTGTATTATGATATAATTTGTATACTTTCACAAAAAAGGTGGTGAAAAATTGTGGGAAAATATCAAAGATTAAAAGACCTAAGAGAAGATAAAGACATGAACCAATCAGAGTTAGCGAAAATAATTGATACATCACAAAAACAATATAGCAGGTGGGAAACAGGTGAATATACAATACCTTTTGACATCGCAATAAAGCTTGCAAAGTTTTACAAAGTATCATTAGACTACATCGCAGGACTAACCAATGACAAGCGAGGGATAGGCTATAACAGCAAGACAACAGTCAAGCAGACATACAACGCTAACAACCAGACAGTTATCAATAACATAAAGGAGAAGTAAAAAGCATGGAAGAATTACTAGCAACGTTAGGGATAGGAACAATAATATTGATAATAATTTCCATATTACCATACATAGCAATAATAGGAACATGGTTACAACTACAAAAGCTAAACAAACAGGTAAAAAAGACAAACGATTTACTTTTAGAACTAGGAAATATGCTGGAGCACAGAACAAGATATAAATAATTCCGCACGCAACCAAAAGAGCGTGCGGATTTACCATACTTTCCAACATAGCAGTGTAGCATATATAATAATAAAATTCCCGACTACCTTGTAAATTTATTCCTACGTCATAAATTTACAATCTAGTCAGGAGTTTTATCATTATATATGCAATGAGTAGCTATGGAAAGTAAGGTAAAGAGTGCTGCGGAGCTGAGAGAGGTGACGAAAGTAAGGTAAAGAGTGCTGCGGAGCTGGGAGAAGCGACAGAGAACCACGGCGAACAGGGGAGTAGACCAGCGATATAAAGCAATGAGTGTTGGCTACGCCAATAATATACAGTTACCGCTGGCTCTGCTCCATTTCGGGGCGATACAAGTAAAGTGCAAAGTTTTTATCCCTCGCTTACGTTCATTTATTTTTCATATTTTTATGAGGGAAATTTACAACACCGCATTGAAAAATTGGCTTTTGTTGTCAATAATATATGCATATTTTGTTAGAAAACCATTAACTTTTAGAGCTAGTTAATGATTTTCTAACAAAATATGCATATAGTGATTAACATTGCAAAAGCATTTTTCTAATGCGATGTTGTCAAATTTCCAACCTCAATAAAAATATGAAAAATAAACGAACTCCAGCCGAGGGGTAAAAACTTTATACCGCTTTACTTGCAATCACTCCCTACACTGCGCAGAGCCAGCTATATTACTTTGGGGTGGTAGAGGCCGTGGGTTCAAGTCCCGTCACTCCGACCAGACTAAAACCGTCCTGTTTTGGGGCGGTTTTTTTATTATGATATTTGATCGTGAAGACTCACCATGAACGATAAGCAAAAGACAGACGCAAAGCTTTCTGTGCTCTATGAGCTCAGGCTTATGGTAAAAAACAGCAGCAAGAAAGATCACACGGTTGAAGAGCTGACCAAGCTGATTGACGAAAAAGCGGCGGTCATACTTGATAAATAAAAGAGGGGTGCTAATATATGGATATGCATGAGGTCGCAAGACTCATAATCGGTCTGCGGTCGGGCGGATTGACGGCTAAGCAGATAAATGATCTTCTGCTTTATATCGAGTCGGGTGATGAAAAATATCTGCCTGAAAGCGATGAGCAGGAGTAATATTTTTATTAGTCAGACTATCCGCATGAATTACAAACCGGAAACAAATTAGTACGAAATACTGGACA
>CALCRR010000174.1 GCA_937894495.1 uncultured Ruminococcus sp.
TAAGTTTCTTGACCTCGGGCTGTGTAAATCTGCGGCTGGCGTTCTCCATGCCGTCGGTGGTGATGATGAACACCGTCTTATCGGGCAGATCCTCTTTTCTCGCATACTTGTGAATGTTCGAGATGTGCTTTATAGCATCGCCCACCGCATCAAGCAGCGCTGTACAGCCGCAGGGCAGGTATTCCCTTTTGGTCATGGGCTCCACCTTATCCAGCTTAACTCTGTCGTGAATGACCTCGCTGCGTTCGTTAAAAAGCACCGTGGATACCAGAGCCTCGCCCTCCTCGGTCCTCTGCTTGTCTATCAGCGAGTTGAAACCGCCGATCGTGTCGCTCACCAGCCCTGCCATCGAGCCGCTCTTGTCAAGGATAAAAACCATTTCTGTAAGATTTTTTTTCATAATAATACCTCCTGTAGTCTGTCATCGGTCTGTGCCGTTTTCTTTACTGTGACTACAGTATAGCATATTATGCCCCCAAAGTGGTCGCTTTTAAAGCGACAATTTTACCGAGCTCACCGTTTACTTGGGAGACCCTTTCCAAAGAATTTTAATTCTTTTAAGCAGGAGACATTCGTCCGGTCCCACTATCATTGAAGCGACCGACATAGATATTTAAGCAGTCAGAAAAACGGCTCACCCTAAAGTATGGCGAGCATTAACGATTTTCCCTTACCCCTGTATAGAAGATATATCAACGATATCTAAACCGCTTGTGTCATAACATACCCTCGCATGATTTTTTCTTATCAGTTTTTTCTCGATATGCTCTCCAGTCCTGCGGTCGACCTTATCACGGTATACCTCGCCGTTGCGGAACACTATCCCGTTCTCCCGTGAAAAATACACATTTTCTGCCCCGATGTGGTATTTGTATTTCTGACGCTTATCCGCCCTGAGCTCTCCGCAAAGATATTCATCGGTGGTGTATATCACAAGCTGATAGGTGATATCGGTGATGTTTTTAAATCTATAGTCCAAATAATTGTACATTATGCTTGTGCCCGTGCCAAACGGTATAGTCCTGTGAAAGTCGGGGAACAGGTCTATCTGGTCGTGGTGATGATGCTCGGTTATCTCCATATCGGAATGCAGCACCATCCAGTGTATCAGGTTTGTCATCTGGCACATACCGCCGCCTATCCCCGATGACGGGCGGTCGGAAAATATCGTCAGCCCCTCCTTATACCCGTTTTTTTCGGACAGGCTGCCCACAAGATACCAGAAGGAAAAGGTCTCGCCGGGACGTATCAGCAGCATATTTATTTTCGGCGCAGCCAGCGAGAGATTTACCGCCTTGTTCTCCTGCAAGTGCATATCCACGTTGCCGAGTCTGCGTCTTATCAGCGAATTGTGCTTGTATATCGTGTATTCCAGCTTTTCATTCGATTTTGTTTTTGCAAAGCTGCCCGCCGCAAACAGATTTTTCACAGTTCTTACGATCACACACTTTCGTTCAGAAATAGCGTATGTAAGGGGTGACAGCTCACAGAACAGTTTTCTTTTCATTTTGTTGTCCTCTTTCTCTATGTTCTTCCGTAGTGCCAGTTATCTACATCTATATCAAATACTGCGATATCGCACACAGGGTCCATGTCAGAAATATCGGCTTCTCCGGGGTCATCAATTGAGATCTGTCCTCCCTCCGCCGAGGCGTTCAGACGCTCATATATCTCCTCCGACTGCTCCTCGGTCACATCAAAATGCAGCGCCCAGTATCTGCCGTCTATCTCGACCCATGCGGCGAGACCCAACGATGAATTGACCATGCTTACGTATATATCCTGCCCTAACAGCTCCTCTATCTCGTTATATGTCATTCCGACAGTCACTCCGCTGCCCACATTTGCACCTTCGTACAGATCAAGCTGAGTTATGGTATCACCGAGAGTGTATTTCCAGCCTGTAAGTTCTCCTGCACCCGGATATTCAAGAGGTGTTTCCGGCTCGCCCTCTGTCAGGTCAGTTGTATTGACAACAAATACATATTCCGGAAAAGCATTGCACTTTATTCCGAAGGCTGCTCCCTGCGTGCTTGCTGCGTGTACGATCTCAAACTTCTCGTTTGATAAAGCCCTCAGCTGTGCTCCGTCCATCGAAAGCATTTTATCCACCGACATCTCGACCTGCTCCGGCTGAATATCAGGTCCGTCAATGCTGCTTGTTTCGGGGTAGCTTCCATCGGTCGTATCATCATATACGCTCTCCTGTATATTATTATCCGAGCTTTCGATAACGTTGGTCTTTTCCGATACGGGTTCACTGATATACGCTCTGCTGTCAGTGAGCTGCACATCTCCGACAAGTCCGCCTTCGCCCCTATCTGTCATGCTAAGCCCAATGGGAACTCCCACGGCGAGTATTGCTGCTGCGGATATACCGACTATTTTCCCGACCAGCATACCCGAGCTGACCGCCGCCCCCGATGATGTACGCACAGACGCAGCATATTTGGGCGATACGGTATGATGCAGCATATCCCCCACAGGCACGGTGCAGAGCATTGCGCTGCTCGGGAACAGCTTGTTTATCTTTGATTTCATTTTTTTGCGAGCCTGAAAGAGCTTTTGCTTTGCGGCATTGTCGCTCACTCCCAGCGCCCTTGCAACGTCTGATACGCTCATGTTGTCGTAATAATAGAGTATCACCGCCGAGCGCATATCGGGCTTCAGCTCATCTATAATGCGCTTCAGCTGACGGGAGCTTTCCTTATTTACAGCATAGTCCTCAGGCAGCATTATCGGCTCATTGAGGGCAACGCTCTCCATCGCCTGCTCTTTTTCCTCATCGGTATCAAAGTAGGCGGTGCGGCTCTCGGCTCTGAAAAGGTCGGTGCATTTGTGATATGCTATGCTGTGCAGCCATGTGGAGTAATTCTCAGGCTTTTCCAGCCGTTTTATCCCCTCCATCGACTGCAAAAACGTCTCCTGAGTGATATCCTCGGCAGCCTCTCGCTTTCCGACATTTTTCAGCACGAAGAAGTACAGCTTGTCATAATATTCATTGTACAGCATTTCAAACGCCGCTTTGTCGCCGCATTTTGCGCTTTCCACAGTACGTACAAGGTCATTCTTTTTCATCAAGGTACCCCTCCTGTATCAATATTTTCTCCAGCTTTTCCAGGTTTTGCTCCTTCTCCCGTACCGACAAAGCCGTTTCCTCCTGCATTTGAATGAGTATTAGCCTTATCAGGTCGTCTGTCAGTATCTCCATTTTGTCTCACTTTCTTTTATTCTACCACAAACCGAAGGATTTGTATATATCTTTCTGATACTTAGCACGGAAATCAATTTTCAAAAACGACCTGTAAAATCATCTTAGGATCCATAAG
>CALCRR010000175.1 GCA_937894495.1 uncultured Ruminococcus sp.
TAGCCACTAGCTCTCTAATACCTAGTGACTAGCAGCACAGGTGGGGGAATTACCCCGTCCGGCGAGGACAATTATGAATTAAAAAGGGCAAAGACATACCTGTACCCTGAAATGGGGGTTTTAGGCGTCCTTGCCCTTGATCATTTTGTTTTAAATAAGATATCAGTAATTCTGGTCAACTACAACTGCGCCTGTGTTCTTGTTGTATGCCACGCTGTAGCCGTGTGCGCCGTCGTCGGTGAAGAAGTAGTAGTAAACGTTCACGCCGTCGTCGGTCCTGAACTGGCTGCCTGTTACCTCGCCGCTGATGTAGGAGGAAGCTGCGTTAAGAACTATGCTGTCATAGCTGCCGTCGCCCTCTTCGCTTGAAGCGGTCGTGGTAGTCTCGGTGGTGTCATCACCCTCCTCGCTCGAAGCGGTGGTGGTGGTCTCGGCAGTGCTGTCATCGGGGTTCTCAACAGGTGCGGTGGTCACTGTCTCAGTGCTCTCGCCGCTTTCGCCGCTTTCGCCTGTCTCGGACTGGCTTTCGCTGCCGCTCTCACCGGTCTGAACAGCTGTGTCGTCTGTAACAGCAGGTGTTACCTCACCGTTGTCGGTAGCCGCAGGCTCTCCCGACTGCTCGCCCTCGCCGTTATCGCCTGTGTCGACAGGGGTCTCAGCTGCGGGGGTAGTGGTGGTAGCCGCACTTACGACAGGGGTGCCGGACTTTGATGAAGAGCTGTCGCTGTTATCCTTTTTGCCGAAAAGCTTCATACCCACAACTATAGCTGCGATTATAACTATAAGCAGGCAGACGGTGATGACCGCAGTGATAACAAAAAGTCTCTTTCTCGACTCGTCATCGTCGTCACTGTCGTCGTATTCCTCGTCGCCCTCATACTCATTATAGAGCTTGCCGTTCTCGGGGAACACCTCATCAGCGGAAGCGCCGCTGTAGACGTTGGCGCTGTTATCCTCATTAAGAACTGCGCCCTCGGGCTTCTTAAAGGGTCTGGTCTTGTCCTCAAATTCCTCCAGCTGCTGCTTGGTGAACACCTTGGTCCTGTCATCGGCGCTGTCGTCGCCCGACATATTGCCCTCATCATCAATAAGCAGGTTGTGGCAGTATTTACAAAGCACAGCCTCCGAAGAAAGCTCCTTATGGCAATAAGGACACTGTTTTGTTTTCATGAATATCAATCCCCTCAAAATTACATATTACGGTATATCAAAAGACATTTCGTCTCAAAAAAACCTTTACTTATATATGATAACATAAAAGTCAGAAAAAATCAACAGCTTTTTGCAAAAAAATACTCACAATGTTGAACCTGCACAAATTGTCCGTGAATTAAGAACAAATTATTAACATAAATTGGGGCAATTCCCCCGCCTGTCAAATCTTTGTGGGGGCGGCAAGTGCGGCAGGTGGGGGAGGCGAGCCGTCCGCCCGAGGACTTTTAGGTAAATTTAAGGTTCACTTTAAGGTAATATTAAGCTTCGCAGGATATAATAAGGACCATAGAGAACAAAACAACTCACCAAGGAGGAATTTATTATGAAAGCGTTGATAACCAAAAAAACCTTTGCAGCTGTTACCGCTGCGCTTATGATGATGAACACATGGGGAGCTCTGGCGGCTTTTGCCTATGAGGATAACGGCGAGTACGACAACAGCTTCACCTTTACCGACAGCGGCGTTACCGTATCGGGGGATGGCACAGGCTATAAGATCGAGAACGAGACCGACCTGACTATCAATAAACCGGGCACATATGTGGTAAGCGGTGAGTGCGCTGAGGGCACTATCACCGTCAAGAAGGGTACAACGGGTGTTGTGCTTATCCTCTCGGACGTCAAGCTCACATCAAGCAGCTCTGCCCCCCTTAGTATTAATAAGGAGTCTGAGGTGGAGCTGGTCATCAAGGGCAGCAATACCCTTACCGATGCTGAGGACCCTGCCGATGAGGACTCGGCTGATACCACAGTTGCAGATGCCTTTGACGGCGCAGCTATCAAGGCTAAGGCAGGGGCGAGCCTTACTATCACAGGCACAGGCACCCTCACCGCCGACGGCTCTGAGTGCAAAAACGGCATCAAGGGCGCTTCGACCACCGCTGTCACCGTGGGTGAGAGCTCAGCCGACAGCTTTACTTTAAATGTCAAGGCTGCCAACAACGCACTTGCCAGCGACGGCAGCGTTACCGTAAACGGCGGCACAGTCAACCTTACCTCCGCAGGGGACGGTCTGAAATCTTCTCCCGATTCGACCGATGCCGATTCCGCAGGCACTGTTGAGATAAAGGGCGGCAGCGTCAACATCACCAGCGGCGAGGACGGCATACAGGCGGACAAGGGCTTTACCATGACAGGCGGCTCGGTGGATATCACCGCTGCCAAGGGCTATAAATATAACTCCACACTGGGGGATAACAGCGCCAAGGGTATCAAGAGCGATGCCTACATCAACATCTCGGGCGGCACAGTCAACATCGACGCTGCCGACGACGCTATACACCTTAACGGCACCGCAGGCACTGAGGAGCTGAACATCACAGGGGGCAAGCTCACCCTTGCTTCGGGGGATGACGGCATACACTCGGACTATTACCTCAACATTGGCACCCAGGACGGCACGGACAGCCCCGATATCTCAATAACAAACTCTTATGAGGGCATTGAGGGCGCAGTTATCTGCCTCTATTCGGGCAGAGCTGATGTTTATTCCAGTGACGACGGCGTGAACGCTGCCAACGGCGACCTTACAAATTATAAGTTTGAGCTCAACATTCTGGGGGGCGAGTGGTACATAAACGCAGGCGGCGACGGTCTTGACTCCAACGGCGACCTTAACGTTTCAGGCGGTTTTACCGAGGTTTTCGGCTCGGCTGACAACGGCAACGGCGCACTTGATTACGGCGACAGCAACAGCTACTTCAACGTAACAGGCGGCACAGTTGTGGGCATTGGCATGAACGGCATGGCGGTAGTTCCCACCAGCGGCAGATATCTGGTATTCGGTCAGAGCGGCGGCATGGGAGGTCCCGGTGGAATGGGAGGTCCCGGCGGCATGGGCGGCTTTGGCGGACAGGGCGGCTTCGGCGGTCAGCAGGGTCAGCAGACTGACCAGAGCGGCACAGCCATCTCCATATCAAAGGGCACAAGCATTGTGATAAAGGACAGCTCGGGCAATACCGTTTACAGCTCCACGGGAGTTAAAAGCGCAAACCACATAGTTTTCGCTTCCGACCAGCTCAAAGACAGCGAGACCTACACCCTTTATTTAGACGGTGTTGAGGCAGCCACCGCAACAGCTTCAACAGGCAATGGTCAGGGCTCTCAGGGTCCCGGACAGGGCGGTGAGGGCGGTCAGCCCGGTGAAGGCGGCGAGGGCGGTCAGCCGGGTCAGTCACAGTACGCTCTGGGCGACGTCAACAGGGACGGCAATGTGAACTCCGCAGACGCAATGCTGGTGATCGCCTACGCAAAAAAGACCGCATCTCCCAAGGACCAGGAACAGTTTGACCTGGCAGACGTAAACGGCGACAGACAGATAAACACCACTGATGCACTTATGATGGTCAAGGCAGCAAAGAAGCTTATCACTCTGGAAAGAGAACCGCTGCCGATCAGTGAAGCTCAGTGAATAGTGAATAATTGAGGTATCGCCTGCGGCGATGATATTGATATCGTCGCTCTGTGGGCGGTATCTCTTTTTATATGTGTAATACCATATGCAGTATTTTGTATGTATAAATAAATACTTTATATGGTATTTTATATTTAAGCATATGTATATACTAAAATACAGGCTGGATATCTGCAATTTATATATCAATATATATCAGAATACATCGCCGTCAGGCGATACATTCAATTATGAATTATGAATTATTTTTCCCCTCTGCTGTTGAAATCAGGGTCAGACTGTGGTATAATTAGAAAAATGATAAAGGACGGTCAAAAGCGGAATGGAAATAAGCAATAAAAATATCGACAACGGCAAGCCCTTTGACTGGGGCAGGACATCGCAGGACTACGCCAGATACCGTGATATATACCCCGAGGAGTTCTACAGAAAGCTCACCGACAGGGGGCTTTGCGTTAAGGGGCAGAGGGTGCTGGATATCGGCACGGGCACGGGGGTGCTGCCGAGAAATATGTATAAATACGGCGCAGAGTGGACGGCTGCGGATATCTCACCCCATCAGATCGAGCAGGCAAAAAGGCTGGCTGAGCAGGCAGGTATGGACATCAGCTTTGTGGTGAGCCCTGCCGAGGAGCTGTGCTTTGATGATGGGTACTTCGACGTGATGACCGCCTGCCAGTGCTTTTGGTATTTCGACCACGAAAAGCTTATGCCGAAGCTCAAAAAAATGCTGAAAAGCGGCGGCAGGCTGGCTGTTATGTCAATGTCGTGGCTCCCCTTTGAGGACAGGATAGCAGGGGAGAGCGAGCGGATGGTGCTGCGCTACAGTCCCGACTGGACAGGCGCAGGCTACACCCGTAAACAGCTGCCGCCGGACGACGCTGTGCTAAGGCACTTTAAGCTTATTGACAGTGAGTGCTTCGACCTTATGGTGCATTTTACCAGAGAAAGCTGGCACGGCAGAATGAAAGCCTGCCGAGGCGTAGGCGCCTCCCTGGACAGCGAAGCCCTTGCCGGCTGGGAGCGTGAACACAAGGCTATGCTGGAAGATATAGCGCCGGAGGAGTTTGATGTTTTGCACTATGCTGAAATAATAATTCTGTCTAATTCATAATTTTATATTTTCTGGCTTTGCAGATAAAGCGCACTCAGCAGGTTTGTAAAGGCGCAAACATAGCGTGCGTTGCTAGTCGCTGGTTATTCAGAGAGCTATTTGATAGTTTATCAAAGTTTGTTGATCAAGGCACAAAAGAGCGTGCGATATCTGGCTCAAAAGAAGTAGGAACGAAATCGCTCGCTTCCGTTGCGTCAGCCAAAAACAAACCCCAAAAGTGCGGCGATGAACGACAGTAAACCAAGCGGCACAATGGTCACCATACGGACATAAGTATAGCGAAATAAAGCGCGCGCTCAAGCCTCGCGCCAGCAGGCTTGCAGGGTCTGGGGCAGAGCCCCAACTCAGGGCACAAACTTGTAGCTGCGGTCGTATCAGGGGATATTTTGTTTCAGGTAATGTGAATGGCTTGAAATTGTTGTGCATAATAGCTAAAATATCGGGGGTGAATTAATGTGAATTAACGATTTTGAGGTTTTTTATCCGATTTGCTTTGACAATTTCAAAATATGTGGTAAAATATATATTAGGTAACACCTTGCGAGTTTTGATTTTCTCAACTCGCACTTTTGGAGAGGAACATTTCGGAGAAAATGCTCATTAGTTAAAATTAAAAACTTGAACCCTGCCGTTAGTGCGGCACTGTGTGATCTCACACTGTGCGGTGTTAAAGAAAGAGCAGGTGTTCTGCCTTGCTGTGCAGGGCGGAATGCAGATATGAAAGGAGTTATGGGTTTATGTCAAAAATCATTGCGGTCACTTCAGGTAAGGGCGGCACAGGTAAATCATCTATCAGTGCGTGCTTAGGTTATGCGCTTGCCAAGCAGGGCAACAGGACCCTTATCATCGAGCTGGACTTCGGTCTGAGATGTATGGATATAATGCTGGGTATGCAGGGCAACATCACCTATGACCTGGGCGATGTTCTGGAAGGCACCTGTGATGTTTATAAGGCTACGACCACAGTTAAGCTGGCTTCAAACCTCAGCGTGCTGTGCGCACCTTCCGATCCTTTCGTTCAGCTGAAGGCTGAGGATATCGAAAAGATCACACACGAAATGAGAAAGTATTTTGAGTACATAATCATTGACACCTCGGCAGGTATCAACGGTTCGGTATTCGATATAGTTACAAACTCTGACCTTATCCTTATAGTAACAACTCCCGACCCTGTATGCGTAAGAGACGCACAGATGATGTCTGACGAGTTCTATAAGAGAGGCAACCAGAAGCAGAGACTTGTTATAAACAAGGCAAGCAAGAGGATATTTGAATTTGAGGATATGGACGACCTTGACGCAATAATCGACACAGTAGGCGTACAGCTGCTGGGCGTTATCCCCGAGGACAGCGCTATACCGCTGGCAACAGGCAAGGGTGCGCCGCTGTCATCAAGCTCAATGGGCTTTCTGGCATTCTCTGCTATATCAAGAAGGATCAAGGGAGAGCATATACCGATCGCCATCAAGATGTAACGGTGTACACCGGTGCAGGCAAAATACTGCATAAAACTAGGGTGTGTTGACACTAAACTGATACGCGGATTTTTGAGATATTTTTGTTCCGTTCTAGGCAAAAATCCGCAGTTGGGCTGTCGCCCTGCAAGGATTTTTAACGACGAACGGGACAAAAATATCCAAAAAGACGTGTGTTAGGCTTAGTGTCAACACACCCTAAGTAAACTGGGGGGATCTATCTTTGAATATTGCACTTATAGCTCACGATACTAAAAAAGAACTTATGGTACAGTTTTGCATTGCGTACTGCGGCATACTCAGCAAGCACAGGCTTTGCGCCACAGGCACAACGGGCAAGATCGTGCATGAGGCTACAGGACTTTCGATACAGCGGTATTTAAGCGGCTCTCAGGGGGGAGCGGAGCAGATCTCGGCAAGAATATCCTGCAACGAGATAGATCTGCTGCTGTTTTTCCGCGACCCCATATCGGCAAAGCCCCATGAGCCTAATGAGGCTGACCTTATGAGACTTTGCGATGTTCACAACATTCCTGTGGCTACAAATATCGCCACTGCAGAGGCACTTATACACTCTCTTGAAAGAGGCGATCTCGACTGGAGAGACATCGTAAACCCCACGACCACGGGCTGAAGCCGATAAAAGCGGGGATATATATCTAAAGGCTGTGACGAAGGAGAGTAGCCGATCAGAAGCATTTCAGCGAGAGCCGTTTGGTGAGAGGGCTTATGTAATGACCGTGCGAAGGACACCTTTTTAGCTGCTGCCCGATAAAAAGGGCAGACGTAACGCTGCGTTAAAGCTAATGAGTGACCGTAAATTTCTGTCTGATCACAGCTCTTTACGGTAATTAGGGTGGTATCACGATCCAAGTCGTCCCTTCTTTTATGGGGCGACTTTTTTTCTTTCTGTTCCCCCCACCTTCCGCACTATTGTGGGGGCGGCAAGCACTCGAGTCCTCCCCGGAGGGGTCCTCGCCGGACGGGGTGTTTCCCCCACCTGCCGCACTTTTCTGTAGACAGGCAAGATATCGAGTCCTCCCCGGAGGGGAGGAGGGCGCTTTTGTGACCTCTATTATTTTGTGA
>CALCRR010000176.1 GCA_937894495.1 uncultured Ruminococcus sp.
TCCTTGTGCCATATGTTAAGTCAATTTGTATCCACACTACAGTGGAAAAAAGTTTAAGGTACATACTGAATCCCGACAAGACCGAGGACACCGTGCTAACGACTTCTCTGAATTGCACCACCAATGCTCATGACGCATATTTGCAGATGAAAACTGTTTACGAACACTTTGCAAGGGACAAATACAACAGCCCTCCGCCGCTTACCGGCAAGGGAACAGTCAAGGCTATCCATTATGTGATGAGCTTTGCAGACGAGGAAAATGTCAGCCCGGAACTCGCTTTGAAGATAGCTAAAGCGTTTGTCAAAAAGAACTTTGGTGATGAAGTGCAGGCGGTCATTGCTACGCACGTTGACCGCAGCCATACACATTGCCATGTGATAATTAATTCGTATTCGCTATCCGGGCAGAAATATTATGCCAACCGTTCTACACTCCGTCAGGCTCGTGAAACAGTCAATGGTGTGTGCCGGGCGTTTGGTATTACGCCTGCGCTCAACTTTGAAAATAAGGGGCGCTCAGTAAGCTATTATGAATGGAGTCAGAATAAGAAAGGTGCTTCGTGGAAAGAGCAGATACGTCAAGAGATAGACAAACTGATACCTAATGTCAATTCACTTGATGAGCTGTTGCAGGCTCTTGAAGAACATGGCTATGAAGTCAAGCGTGGCAAGTATATCTCGATCAAAGCCCTCGGGCAGGAACGCTTTGTCCGCACTAAAACGCTTGGTGAGGAATACACCGAGGATAGTCTTAACACTCGAATTATCTATCGTGAGGTAGGTGCTGGAGCCACTCCCAGCATGGATAGTAAATCGCAGTTAAGGGCGGCGTATGTCGCTGTCATCGGTGATGTTCGTATACTTGCGGAGCAACGTAAAAAGGTACAAAGAAAGAAAATCGTCACAGCAGAATACTCTGCCGATAACGATCTTGATGTTTACAAGCTGTCGGCACAACTATCTGTCATCAATAAGGATAGAATCGTTTCTATCGGAGATTTGAAGAGCAGAATCAGTAAGCTCAGAGTTGATTATGAAAAACAGCGGCAGGAGATAAACAACTACATTGAGGAACACAACCGCTTAGTGAGCCTATGGGAACAGGCGCAGCTTTACAAAACGCTTTCGGAAAAGGACAAGCTATCCGCTTCGGAACAGCTTCAAATGACGGTTTGCAGGCAAGCTATGGAAAGTAACGATATTCACACGCTTGCGGATATTGACCGTCTGCGTGAGAAAACCAATAATCTAAATAAAAAAATATCAGCCCTCAAGGAAAACCTTGAAGGCTGTCGGCAGCGGTATGATGTTTACTCTGATATTGCTAAGACTTATGCGGAGATTTCGCAGGGAGACTATATCACTAAACTTGTTGAGGAAGAAAGGCAGCGCAAGGAGCAGGCTGCTAAAAAGAGCAGAAAAAAACTATAACGCAAAAATGGGGACGAGCTATATTTCGTCCCCATTATCATTTAGTTGTATTCGCTTACCCTATTTTATCTTGACACCAAGTAATGCTGCCAGCTCCGCAGCCTGGTCATAAGACACCTCTGCACCACGCAATTCATAAAATGTGTCCGAGAGAGCTATGCCGGAAATATCGCAATCGGAAAGGTCGATACCCTTCAGACTTGTCTTGAAAAGTTCGGCACGGGTCAGACGGCACTCGCTGAATATTGTTGTCCGTCGCAGAGCCACTTGAGAAAACAGGGCGTTAGACAGGTCGCAGCTCGAAAGCCTGCTGCCTTCAAATGTACACTCCGAGAAAAGCCCGTAGACAAAGGAGTTATCTTTGAATGTTGTCTGCTTGAAAGTGCTGTTGGTAAGGTCAATACCCTTGCACTTGCAGCCTTCCATTTCGCAGTCCTTCCAATAGCTATCCGGCAGCTTGCAGTTTGAAAGGTCACAATGCAGAAATTTACACTCATAAAAGCTCGCCTTGCTGAGATCACACTCGATAAAGCGGCAGCCGTCAAAGGTGACCGACTGAAAGTCCATGCCGGTGCAGCCGGCTGAGGTTATGACCTCACGTTCGTAGGTTTTGTCTTTTATTTCTTCGTCCTCGTTATGAGCGAGAGAGATGTCATCGGTAAACATTGTTGGCTCCATATTACTCTTTTCTGTTTTTGCTTATCTCATAAGCTTCGGAAATTGTATCGGAAGTAAGCAGAGTGTCTATCTGCGCCCATACTCTGTTATTCATTCTAATTCTATCTCCGGTTTTGACCTCTTTGATAGGTTTGATTTCCGGACCAAGCTCATAAAGATAGTGCTTTACGTCCATTTTTGTGTAAGGTATTTCCGGAATGTATGAGTGCAATTCATCTACTATTTTGTATCCCTCAATATGATGAATAGATTGCAACTTACCGTCATATCTGAAAGCAATATAATTCAGAGGCTCACGAGGCCAGCTCCCTCGTGTTCCACCAATAGGACAGAAATACATGTTATACTTCTTCACGACATCTATCCAAGTAAGCTCAAATCTGCGATGCTCTCCTGTTGCATCACTAAGTTCAACATTTCCTTTACCCAGCGAAACAACATAAACCCAATTCGTATCCTTATTCTGTGTGCTCATGATCCTTTTTATGTACCTTTCTAATTCCTTTAATATGATCTTCTGCGAATTATTTGAATACCTCATAGCCATTTCGGATAGTTCACATATCTTCTTCCATGACAGATGCTTTAAAGGAACATCAATCTGTGGCAAGTGTGTAGCAGCGTATTCTTCTGAGCACTCCGACATGGATACTATCGCCTTATGTTTTATGCTGTCATTGTTAAATTCTTCTTTCTCAGCATACTTATTTAGCTGTTCTTTTTCGGGCAATATCCAGCCACGTTTTGCCTCGATCACAATGTAAAAGCTTTCATTATCGGTTATTTCAAGATCGGTGATTCCCTTATCTTTTTCATATACCTGATACTGAATATTTACCTTCTGCGTATCTGTATCTATACCCAGCAGATTTTTTAACACCAGTGATAGTAAAGCAGGACATTTCACAAAAGCCCATGCTATACTCTTTGTAATGTCATTTTCAAGCTCACCAAGCAGATCAAATACTGTTTCAACATTCTTTTTATGGATATACAGTTCCGCCAATATGTTCACCACTTCCATATATTTAGTTCAAATCAAACGCTTTCAACTGCTGTTTCAAATACCGGGATCAAAAGTCCGCTGTGAAAAACACCGCATATAAGTCATATTCTTTTCCTAAAACCTCATTGTTGCTGACCCTTTCTTTAGTATCCAAACAATCTGCATTGAATACACCTAAGCAATATATCCTGCAAGCATTTCTATTACCTGTCTTAACTCCAGCTTGTTCTTCCATTTATCCTCTATCGCATTTTCCCCGAGGTATGCGCCAAGAATATTTCCGCAAATAGCACCTGTCGAATCGCTGTCACCTTTGTGATTAACAGCCGCAATTATTCCCGATGAAAAATCATCTTTATGCCGCAGCGCACAGTAAACAGCGATATTCAATGCTTCATCACCGACCCAGCCTTCGCCGAGAATATGGATATTATCAAGATCGGGACTGTTATTCTCCGACAGCTCCACAGTAGCTCTCAGCATTTGCGTCTGCTTATCAAGGTTTTCATCACCTGCAAATAACCTTTGCGCAGTCATAAGTGCTTCCTCAACTATATCATACAAGTTTCCGAGTCTCTCAATAGGGTAAATGCACCTATGAATGATATGAGCAAGAATAGCCGCAGGGATATAGCCCAGCGAGTGGCTATGAGTAACTGCCGCAGCCTGCGCAGCTTCCATATCAATAAGTGTTATATCATCACAAGGAATAAATCCCAAAGGAGCAACTCTCATTACTCCGCCGCAGCCGCAGCTATTATTGATCTTATCTGCAATATAATCGTTCGGAGCCGGTGTTTTACTTCTTTGCAGGAGCGCAGACAAACAAGTATTCCCGGGCGCTCGTCTGTCAAACAACGCAGGAATACTGCAAAGCCATGACTTTCCCTTATTCTTTTCTTTATCGAACCGTTTTCCCTGAGTATAGAACCATTCCTGATAGCAGTTTGCGATATGCTGTCTTACTTTAGGATCAAATCTTTTTTCGCCTATTTCTTCATATGTGTCAATTATGCCTTGTGCAGTAAACATGGTCATTTGCGTATCGTCGGATATTATTGCTGTTCCGGTGTAAGGATTCAGCTTGTATTCGGTTATCCCATTGGATCCGTATTCTTCAAATATAGTATCCTCGCCGCTGAATTCAATAGCAAATCCAAGTGCATCCCCTGCGGCTCCACCAACAAGGCAACCATATATTCTGTCTGTTCGTTTTATTTCTTGCTCCTTAAAACCGTTTTTCTCACTCATGATTTAACTCCTTCATTACTTGTCTCCTAAGCCGATACAAACGAGATATAAACTCATACTCCGTCAAGACAGTTTTCTTAGAATTATGCTTCCCGATATAATGACAGAGCTTGTATCCTATCGAGTCTTTCAATGCTGTTCGGAAGTCCTCATTTTCAGACAAGCTGAAATATGCTTTATCAAGCAACCGCTGGTACTTATCCGAAGACCTACTTATCGGCTTGCCTTTCCAGTATAATGTTCCGGTCAGTTTCCATCTTATGATTTCATACCAACAAGGGGCATTCTTTGCTTCAATACCGCTGAGGAGACAGATACGTTTCTGCCTGTCCGGACTTTTCACTTTCAAGCTCTGTAAAAAGCCCTCCATAGACGCACAGTTGATACCGTCAACGACAAAACTGTTTTTATAAAAGTTTGACAAGACATTGGAAGGATATTCGCCTTTGGAGTAAATATCTATTACTTTCATCACGATCACCTACACCGACCTCAGATCATCAATGATTTCCTGCTTTGTCTGAGGGAAATGGTGACTTTCAAGACATATTTCAAAATCCAATTCCGATAGCGTATCTGCAAGTTTATTGCAAAGCACAGGGTCTTTCTCCCAAGTCGGAAAGACGCCCCCTGCGGCATCGCCGATAAAAAGCACCTTTTCTTTTTCTATCAGGATGAGCGTTGAATCGTCGGTGTGGGGAGACTCGGTCTGCAATAGACGGATAGGACAATTGCCGACATCAAGCAACATCTCATCATTAAAAAGAATGTCTGGTACCGTAATGATTACGGGATTGTTCTTCAAATCCGAGTATTCCTTACGGATACATTCATCAAGAGAAAGGAAGGACTCGGTGCCGTGTTCCGAATACCATTTCTTGAATTCCATGAGATGTTTCATTGTTGCTTCGTTTGAAATACACTTACCGTTGGTTGCCCACATTCCGAAGCTATGATCCCAATGCCAATGAGTTAATACGGTAACAGACGGCAGCGGCAAGCCTGCTTTTTCTAAACCAGCGTAGAATTCCAAAGTGTGTGCTCTGGAGTGTCCCGCATCAATAGCTAAACAGTCTTTTTCACCCTTAACATAGCCGAGAATCGGGCGGTCACGTTCCTTCTCAAAAGGATAGTAATATACTTTTTCGGTCACTTTTACAAGTTCCATTTTATCACCGCCCCTTGATAAGTCTGTCCAACTCCGCTGTAAGCTCACCCCAGTTTGAAATATGCAGGTGAGGAACGTCAATAGTATATTTGTCGTTCTTTTCATGTATCACGCCGGGTACAGTCCTGTCGTCATAGAAAACTGGAAACAGCCCCGCATGATGTGCGCCGACAACATCCACTGCAAGATCGTTGCCGCAGTACCAGATATCCTCGGCAGAAAGACCCGACTTTCTGACAGCCAACTCAAAAATATGTTTGTCAGGCTTGCGGAAAATGTAGTCGCTGGAGGTCATAATGAAGTCAAATTGGTGTTCGGGAAAAGACTTGCAAAGCCTTGTGGATAGCGCTTCACCCGACCAGCAGAGATTGCTTATGACTCCCGTCCTTATGTTGTGACTGCGAAGATATGCGAGCATAGAATCGGCACCTGGAGTTATCACCGGGTGGGTTATCGCATTGAACATTTCCATCTCTGCATACTCGACCGGCACAGTCAGAGTTATCCCGAAATAGTCGATGAGATATTTCAGAAAGTGGTGCTCGTGTATCTCGATATACTCGCCCCGAAGAGCCCTGATCTCGTCAAAAAGCCGGGTGAGATAATCGGTGAATTCGTCGAGAGTGACATTGTTGGGATTGTCTTTGATAAGCCGGAACAAGGCTTCGTTGCCGCAGCGCGGGTTGAAGTCGGGCTCGTACATCAGCGTTCCGCCGTAGTCGAAAAGTATCATTTTTTGTGAAGTCATTGTGGAGCACATCCTTTTTTATAATTAGCTAATTCTTTCTGATTGATTTCAAAACAATCACGGCAAGTCAGCTTATCATAATTCCCAGCGTCTAACTCGCTAATGCTCATCTCAGCATAAGTTGGATACATACGTCCGATGCCAAGAGCTCTTGCTATTAGAATTATAGATCTGTTTTTTCAAAGCTATTATCAAGCTCACTGATACTATAAGTTTGCGAATACGGTTCTCCTACAACGATCTTATATCCTCTGTTCGATTTAAGAATATAATCCAGACTCACGATCAGCCGATCATCATTTTCTCTGTTAATTACATACAAATACAATTTGTAAAACCCATTTTCCGGGTCGCTGATAATGATTGGAAGATAGAATGATTCATTGCCGAATGCTTTAAAGAAATAATTTGAAAAAACAATTTCATCATAAGTAGGACGTACATCATTCTCCATATGTGAAATGACAATGCCGACAGCTTTTTTGCCCTTCTTCTGCCACTTGGCAAGTACTGAATTTATTATATCTACACTTTTTATATCCGTGTAATCTGTATTGGAGTTCAATCTGTTATAGTACCAACCATCAATAAAAGTGTCATCATCGGTGCAGGCAAGTATACCCCATTTTTTCGAGTTGCTCCTTCCGATAGTGAGGAGAAAATCGTTGAGCACCTGACTTGCAAATGCTGTTTTTACTATTTCTTCAGTTGCCTTTATATCATTTTCATCAGGGATTTCTTCCACTCCCACGAATACATCTAATAACAGTTTTCCGGTTCTTTTTAATGAATCTTGAAAATTATCTGGTTTTTTACTTGTAGTTTTCATCTATGCCACCCCATTTTATTGTCATGATTTTTACATTGATTATCTATATCCGTTTTCAACGAACTGTTTGACCTGCAAAACCGAATCATCAAGAGAACCGTTATTGTCAACCTCAAATTCGACCAGTTCACTATTTCGGGACTCGATCTCTTGCAATATCTTTTCCTTTCGCTCTGTCACTTCATCTATTGTCATATCTCCGTTGGCAAGCCGTTCATCAAGAACGGCATATATCTTGTCAAGATCTCTGTGAATGTAAATGATGTGAGCCAGATCGCCGTAATACTTCTTTATCGCCTTTGCACCGTTGATCTCGACACATATCACCGCATCTGCATTTGCTCTTGCTTTGTTGATCCGCATTGCATTAGAGCCGTAGATATGACCGCTTCTGAATACATTAGTCTCAATGTATTCGTCAGCATGAAGCTTGAAGTAATCACGACTTACGAAATTGTAGTCTATTCCGTCACGTTCATTTGTCCTGGGATTTCTTGAAGTGTCGGTTACCACCTTAACAAAATCAAGCGTAGCGTCAAGTTTTTCAGCTATCGTTGTTTTACCGCAGCCGCTTGGCCCGATAAAAATTAGAATGTTATTCATTAGGCTACCTCCGGTTCAAAGTATAGTTTCAGTCGATAAGCTCAGTCATTCGCATCATCAAAAATCCCGGCAGCGTTCATTTTTTCTCTTGTCTTATCGTCCTCAAAACGCATTTTCTCATACCTATATGCGCTCCCATACTGATAGCCCATTGTAAGATAGATACCAGTAAGATAATCATTATTCACAGTTATCAGCAGATAGCGAGAGGTATCATAAATACGATCAAAGGAATCAAATGCCGGTACGTCCTCATATAAAACGTAAACAAGCTGTCCGCTAGAATTATTATATACTGATACACCACCAGGTCGGCTTTCTATTTTTTCTTCGATCAGATCACCGAGCTTGCACTCTTTACCATCAATAATCAGAGCGCTGCCGTCCGAAGTCTTATTCAACTCAGTCTTGTTTTCATATTCAAAGCTCAAACCATCAAAGAAAAATCTCTTATCCATTATCTATGACCTCCTTACGTTACCATTGCTGATTACTATATTTATATTTTAATTATAGCACATATCACCTATTATTGCAACAAAAATCGGGAACAGTTAAGAGCTGCTCCCGATTATAATTACAAATCAATTTTGTCCGAAACCTCAGAGTTTACAACATAGTAAACAGCATTGTCCTCCGGCTTAACATAAATGTCAACCGACTTAACTGCACCCTTTACGCTGCCCTTATATGCCTTAGCAACATTTTTGGTGATCTCGTCAATGTCATACTCGTTTCCGGCATACTGCACCTTAACTGTGACCTTTGGCTCAGCTTTCTTTGCAGGTGCTCTCTTGGCAGGTGCTTTCTTCTCTGCTGTTTTCTTAGCGGGAGCAGCCTTCTTTGCAGGAACACTCTTTTTTGCGGGAGCTTTCTTCTCTGCGGGCTTTTCCTCAGCTACAACTGTCGCTTCTACCTTAGCTTCGTTTTTTACCTCGGCAGCAGGAGTCGTTTCGGTTTTCTTCTTTCTTGGCATGGTGGTATCCTCCATATTCTTTTAAGATACTCTTATTATAGCGTATTTGCGGTAGTTTGTCAACATTTTAAAAAGAAGAAATAAAGAGAGGACAATTCAGCCTCTCTTCATTTCCTTCAAAATTAAACTATTTATTTTTGCGTCTAACAGCAATCATGCTTGCTGCACTAATAGCTACCAGTAAAAATGGAATTTGTGCTTTTGAACCAGTATCCGGTGAATTATTTGATTCACCATTATTACCAGCATTATTTGTGCCGTTATTACCATTTGGATTATTACCGTTTGCAGAACTACTATTATCCTTAGAAGAATCTTTATTGGAGTCATCACTATTTGAAGAATCTTTGTCCTTACCCTTTGAAGAGCTATCGTCTGAATCATCATCACTGTTATTGGACTTATCACCTTTTTCTAATGAAACAAACTCTATGGAATCTCCGACTACCTTCATAGTGACTGTAAACACATCACCATCTGCGGCTGTTATAGTATTACCATTAAGCGATAAAGCATTGCCTAAAACAATGCTGAATTTCTTTGAAGCTTCTATTGAGCCATTATCACCCTTAATATAAACATTATGATCTGCAATTTCAAGGTTTTTAAAAGTAGCAAAACCGTTCTTATTTGTTACTTCTACCTTTACTTCTGAGTGCATTTCTATTGTTTTATTTGGCATTTTATTACCACTTGAATCAATAAGTTTAGATACAAATGTAACCTTTCCGCTGCTTTCAGGATTCTTAGAAGTATCAACAGTATAATTCTGTGCTGAACGTTTTAGTTCCTTATCTCTATCACCATCAACACGGAACTCTGCCGCAATAGTATTTGTTCCATCTGTTGATTTAGTTTCAATCGTTTCTTTATTAATGGTTATCCTTGTACTTCCCTCTTCTTTGGTATAATCTTCTCCCTCAACAAGTTTTTCACCATTAAGCCAGAAATCCTGGAACTCCAATAATCTGCCCTTGGATCTAAATACCTGATCTTCATCAGTCGAATATAAGTAAAAATCGTAATTACCAGTTATATCAACACCTATTGGATCAAGTATTTCATAGCCGGGATCTGTTTGTTCATAAACAGCTTTATTAGTATTTTCCTCAACTGTTAGAGTTAAATCTACATACGATGAACTAAATATATAGTCTGTTGCAGATGTGTAGTTCGCTTCAACTGTTATGTCAAATTCGCCAGATTCTTGCGGCGTACCGTATATTTCACCTGTGTAAGAGTTAAGTGAAACTCCATCAGGCAGTTTGCCATCATAGATACTGTATCTGACATCTATCCAGTCATGCATATTATTAGTAGCTACAAGATTAGAATAAGGAACATATTTTACAGCATTATCCAGTTTGCTAATTGTGATATTTGGATTACCTGCATATCCAATTAGTTTAATATTAACTGGCTCTTGTCCATCAGCAGTAATTCTTAGTGTTCCCTTTATCTCACCTTCAGTTATATCACCATCTTCATTTAATATGGGTAATAATCTTATCTTACCTACATTATATGCTTGCTTATTGTCTCTGTCATGAACAGTATTGCCATCAAATGCTGCTAGCGTATTGTTTTTATCTCCTCCTACATTCCAGTAGTTATCAAGCTTAATATTCTGAGCGTCCAGTAACTCTACCTTCAATCCGGTCAACTGCTGATCACCAACATTTGCGATGAATACATCGTGAGTATCACCATAGAAGTCGTCAAAGAATACTTCTCTTGTTTCAGGTCCGTTTACGAACAACTTAGCTGTATTCTTTTCCTTTTCTACAACACTCACCTGATACTGTTTGGTGTATGAACCATACCGAACTCCAAAATTAACGGTTTCATTACTAAAATCAACTGGAGAACCTTTTATCAAAGGACTATTGCCAACATATACTGCAATATTATTATCGTTGACTGTTTCATAATCAAGATAGACTTTACTTATATCAAAACCATCCTCACCATTATACTTGTTAACAAGCATAGTTTGATAGCCATTTGCATAATATGTATCTAACGTTAAACTCTCAGAGTTTTCAACTATATAAGAATCATAATACTTGTTTCCATCATCAGAATGAGTTAGCGCTCCGTTAATGCTAAATAAAGGATCCTTTTTTCTAACTGCAGGTTTTTTATACTTGTTATAATCACCCATTTCTGGCACTTCATAACTATCGCTTATTTCAAGAACAACCTTGCTTCTGTAAACAAAGCCATCCTCATAGAAAATCGTAAAATCAATTCCATTTTTCCAATCCTGATATGGAGCTTTATATCCCTCAAAAAACAACTTATCGTCTAAGTTCTCAAGCGAAGCTGTTTCGTCAATAGTCTTATAAAAACCCTTAACAGCTTTTAAAACCCTATTACGATTTTTTCCATGAGTTCTACTCAATTTTTCAAGTACTACAGTATAATCGCTATCTGAGGAGCAATTCTTGTCAATATAACCTCTGCTATATTGAAAGAGAACAGGAAGTGTAACGATTCCTTCACTAGTATTATAATTCCATACTTTATGAGCTTTATCCTGTCGCCTTTTTTGACAGCTTCATCAAAATCCGATTTTAGTGAAAGATCATAATACCTCCCGTCCTTTCGCATAGCTGTCAGCGGGATACCCATTTCACGCAGCTCTGCCGCCACACGGTAATTCACACCGAGACTTGCATATGGGGTCGGATAATATGCGCCGCTTTTAACAAGCTCCACCAAACCGTCATAGGTGTCATGTTCATAGGCTGTTGCCGTGAGTATCCTTGAAGCTGTGGTATGGTCTACGGTCTTCGATTCGATAGAAAGAATGAAGTTATTGAGATAATCTTCACTTGCAGAGCTGTAACAGGAATACTCGGCTATATGCAGAAGATCTTTCCAGTCGATGAGCTTTTCACGGTAAGCACCTATCAGCCTTTCCATATACCAGCAGTTGGTAGAGCTGCTCATCAGTTAC
Organism: uncultured Ruminococcus sp.; assembly: GCA_937894495.1. Taxonomy (GTDB): domain Bacteria; phylum Bacillota; class Clostridia; order Oscillospirales; family Ruminococcaceae; genus Hominimerdicola. The sequence continues at coordinate 11,655 of CALCRR010000176.1, forward strand.
TATCATCGTATCACTATCACCTACATGGTAAGGATAGAAGTCCTCAACAAATACCTCATTCACGTTATCTGCTAATGTTACTACCTTTATTTCCGTAAGCTCTCTATTCTTGAACTTATCAAATCTTTCATCAATCATTTTTATAATCCGCCTTTCTGCGAAAGGCACCAATAGGGTTATGAAAAAAGG
>CALCRR010000177.1 GCA_937894495.1 uncultured Ruminococcus sp.
TTGCTTCTTGCTTCTAGAGGCACAGGTGGGGGAAGCGAGCCGTCCGCCCGAGGACGGGACTTGTAATTCTTGAAGAAATGTGCTATAATAGAGAATAATGCATTGAACCGTGCGGAGGGCGGGGCTGAAGCTCACGGGCGGGATCAACTTGAAATTAAAAGGCGGTGCTTTTATGAGCAAGAAAATGTCAGACAAGACCCTTTGGTATACCTCACCTGCTGAGGACTGGAACGTGGCTTTGCCTGTGGGCAACGGCAGGATAGGCGGCATGGTTTTCGGGCAGCCGCTGGGGGAGAAGATACAGCTCAATGAGGACTCGGTGTGGTCGGGGGGATACCGCAAAAGAAATAACCCCTCTGCTCTGCCCAACCTCGAAAGGGTGAGAGAGCTTCTGAAAAGCGAAAGGATAGCCGAGGCGGAGGCTATCGTGCTTGACGCTTTCTGCGGCACCCCTGTGAACCAGAGGCACTATATGCCATTGGGCGACCTGTTTATAGCTCACTATAAAGAGAGCGAATGCGATTATGTGAGCCGCAGCCTTGACCTTGAAAGGGCTGTGTGCGAGACCGAATATAACATAGGCGGAGTTTGCTATAAGCGTGAGGTCATATGCTCTGCCCCTGCACAGGTGCTGGCTGTAAGGGTAACAGCGTCGCAGAAGGGCAGCATAAGCCTTAAAATAGGCGTTGACGGCAGAGATGATTATTTTGACGATAACTCCCCCGTGAACGATACGGATATACTCTACTACGGCGGCTGCGGCTCGTCTGACGGCATAAGCTTTGCGGCTTATGTGAGAGTTATCGGCAAGGGGGGCAGGGTCTGTGCCTACGGCAGCTCAATACTCACCGAGGACTGCGACGAGGTGGTCATACTTCTGGGAGCTCAGACCAGCTACAGGGCGCAGGACCATAAAAAGGCAGCAGAGCTTGATGTGCTCACCGCCGCCGAGAAGGATTTTGAGGAGCTGCTGGCAGAGCATATCGCCGACTACCGCAGCTATTTTGACAGGGCGGATATCGCTCTTATTGATAACAGCGAGGGTGCGGCTGAGCTGCCCACAGATGAAAGGCTGAAGCTCGTTAAAGAGGGCAAAAAGGATAATACTCTGGCGGCACTCTACTTCGACTTCGGTCGGTATCTTATGATATCAGCCAGCCGTGAGGGCACCCTGCCCATGAATTTGCAGGGTATCTGGAACAAGGATATGTGGCCTGCATGGGGCTGCCGCTTCACCATAAACATCAATACCGAGATGAACTACTGGCTTGCGGAGAGCTGCAACCTTTCAGAGCTGCACACCCCCTTGTTTGACCATATCGAGAGAATGCGCCCCAACGGCAGAGTGACCGCAAGAGAGATGTATGACTGCGGCGGATTTGTCTGCCACCACAATACCGATATCTGGGGCGATACAGCACCCCAGGACCTTTGGATGCCCGGTACCCAGTGGCCAATGGGTGCGGCGTGGCTCTGCACACATATATGGGAGCACTACCTGTTCACCAGGGACAAGGATTTTCTCAGGGAAAAGTATGATACCCTGAAAGAGGCTTCACGCTTTTTTGTTGATTTTCTCATAGACGACGGCAAGGGTCAGCTGGTGACCAGCCCCTCGGTATCGCCTGAGAATACCTATCTTACCCGGTCGGGCTCAAAGGGCTCGCTGTGCATGGGTCCCTCTATGGACAGCCAGATAGTCTATCTGCTGTTCACCGCTGTTATCGAGGCAGGCAGGATACTCGATACCGACCGTGAGTACGGCGAAAAGCTCGCCGCCATGAGGGACAGGCTGCCAAAGCCCGAGATAGGCAAATACGGTCAGATAAAGGAATGGGCTGTTGACTATGACGAGGTAGAGCCGGGGCACAGGCACATAAGCCAGCTTTTTGCCCTGTACCCTGCTGATATGATATCTGTAAGAAAGACCCCCGAGCTGGCTGCGGCTGCAAGAGCGACTCTTGAAAGGCGGCTATCCCACGGGGGCGGTCACACGGGCTGGTCGAGGGCCTGGATAATCAACCACTGGGCAAGGCTTTTCGACGGCGAAAGGGTGGAGGAGAACATAGCTGCGCTGCTTTCACACTCAACCTCGGATAATCTTTTTGATATGCACCCGCCCTTCCAGATAGACGGAAACTTCGGTGCGGCGGCAGGCATTGCCGAGGCGCTTCTGCAAAGCGAGAATAACGAGATAGTCATTCTGCCTGCCCTGTGCCCTTCATGGAGCTCGGGGGAGTTCAGGGGGCTGAGAGCCAGGGGCGGCTTTGAGGTGAGCTGCCGCTGGGCGGAGAATAAGCCTGTGAGCCTTAAAATAAGGTCTGATGTTGATGACGAATGCAGAGTGGCTCTGCCAAAGGGCTTCAGCTCTGCCGCCGTTAAAACAAAGGGCAGCGAGATCGCCTGCGTAAGTGAGGGCGATGTGATAGTATTCAGCGCTGCAAAGGGGCTTGAATACGAGATAGAATTTAAACGAGAGGAAAGCTTATGATAATAAAGCGTTTTATCGCTGCGGCTGCGGCACTTACACTGTGTGCGGGTCTGGCAGCCTGCGGTAAAGAGATAAAAAACAATAAAAACGTAAAACGCACCGACGGCGACCGCCTTGTTACCGCCGATGAAGATACCACCGCCCAGCTGGATATCACCCCGGGGGACATCACCGAGGAAAGCGGCGGGGAGCCTGCAAAGGACAGCACCCCTGCCTATGAGGAAACGGTGATAAAGGCGGCGGCTGTAAAGTATGCGGAGTTTGACGAGAGCTACAACGCCGAGAGCGGAGTTCTGGCAGGCACTGCCGCGGTGCTTGATGAACGTGAGGGCTTTGAGGGCACAGGATATGTAAGCGGCATGACCGCCGAGACCGACTGGGAGATAAGCTTTGACCTGCCCGGCGAGCAGTATTACAACATAACCCTTGTGGTGGCAAGCGACGAGCCTGTTAAAAACGGCATTTCGGTAAACGGCGTAAAGCTCAGCGAATTTACCACCATCGGCAGGGGGGATTTTGAAGCCTGCACCTTTAAAAACCTGCTGCTTGAAAAGGGGGTCAACAAGATATCGGTCATTCCCGAAGATGGCGGTGTGGATATCGACAGCGTTCAGGTGACTGCCAGCGAGGATATCGAGAAGCTTGATCTTACCCTGCCCTCCCCTGCGCTTTCGGACAAGAGTGCTGAGTATAACGCAAAGGCGCTGTATAAATACCTTTGCGACAGCTTCGGCAGCAGCGTGCAGCTGGGGCAGTATGACACCATAGGCACATCTTATGAGAGCGACCTGGTATACACCATAACGGGCAAATACCCAGCCATACGCTTCGGCGACCTTATGCAGACCACCTTCGGCGAGGACTACGCCGACAACGTCACCGCCGAGCTTGAAGCTGCCAGGCAGTGGAGCGAAAACGGCGGCATAGTGGGCTATATGTGGAACTGGACCTCACCCATAGACAAGGAGAACACCGACAGCATTTATGCCGAGGTATCAACCTTTGACCTTTCAAGGGCTGTTACCAAGGAGGCTGTGGCTTCGATGAAGATAGAGGACATAGCCCAGCTTTACAGGGATAAAAAGATAAACGCCGAGACGGTAAAGCTGATACAGGATATCGACACCGTTTCGGAAAAGCTGAAGGTGCTGAGAGACGAGGGCATAGCTGTTTTGTGGCGGCCCATGCAGGAAGCCAGCAACGGCTACTACTGGTGGGGCTGCGATGAAGAGTCATACAAATGGGCATGGCAGCTTATGTACACCCGTATGACCTCACTCCACGGGCTGCACAACCTTATCTGGGTGTGGTCGGCGCAGAATGCCAACTGGTATGTGGGGGACGAATACTGCGATATACTGTCGGTAGACGTATACAGCGACAGCGGCAGCAGGGACGCACAGGTAAACTCGCTGCTGTATCTGCAAAGCATTAGCCCGGGCAAGCCCATAGCTATGAGCGAGTGCGGCAGCTTCCCCGATATACAGAGCATTGCTGATGAAAAGGCTATGTGGTCATACATAGGTCAGTGGGGGGGCAATTTCATGGTGGACGACCGGGGCAGGCTTTCGGAGGAATACAACACCGCCGCCCAGCTCATAACCATGTACAATAACGACCTTACCGTAACAAGGGACGAGCTCCCCGACTTTTTATCATTCGCCCAGCAGGTAAAGACGGAGGAAGAAGCCAGGGCTAAAGAGGAAGCCGCCAAAAAAGCCAGGGCTGCCGAAAGCGAAGCGGACAGTGAAGCTCAGGCTGAGGACGCCGCCGAGGACGCCGCCGAAGATACACAGGAATGATACATCACAGGAGACTGAAACCATGAAATTAGTATATGCGATAGTAAATAACGACGACACCTATGCAGTGAACAAGGGCTTGCAGAAGGCAGGCATAAGAGCCACAAAGCTGTCCTCGACAGGGGGCTTTCTCATGGCAGGCAACACCACATTTATGATATGCTGCGATGATGAAGCAGTGGACACGGTCATTCAGGTGCTCAAAGAGCATTCACGCAAGAGAAAGCAGTTTGTGCCGTCCTCAACGGTAATGGGGCCTGACGGCGGGCAGTCCTTCCCTGTGGAGGTGGCTATCGGGGGCGCGACCATATTTGTCACCGATATCGAGCGGTTTGAGCAGGTCTGATAAGCATGAAGATATACGGCAACAGTCAGGTCATCGGCATTACTGCCGAAATGGTGCGCAAGGGCAGAGAGCCCCATTCGCTGATGATCCACGGCGAAAAGGGGCTGGGCAAAAAGGCTATGGCTAAATATATAGCCGCCCAGCTGATGTGTGAAAAGCACACCGGCACCCCCTGCGGACGGTGCAGAGCCTGCACCATGCTAAACCACGGCGCCCACCCCGACTTTATCACTGCGGCATCAAACGAAAAGGGCAACTATCTGGTGGAGGACATAAGGGAACAGATAGTAAGCGACGCTGTGGTAATGCCCAACGAGGGGGATATAAAGGTCTATGTGATACCCGACCTTGACCTGTCCACCATAACCTCGGTACAGGTGCAGAACATTCTGTTAAAGCTGATAGAAGAGCCCCCCGACCACACTGCGCTGATACTCACTGCCCGAAGCAAGGAGATATTCCTGCCCACCATAATATCACGCTGCCTGTGCCTTGGTGCGGTGAGCGTTACCGAGCAGGAGAGCGGCGAGTATTTGCAGGAGAATTTCCCCGAAGCGTCGGCGCAGGAGATAGGCGATGCCGTAAGGGCAGGGCACGGCAACATCGGCAGGTGCAGGGACTATCTTGAAAAGGGCAGCTTTTACGCCGCAGCGGTCTTAGCAGGCAGGCTTGCCGGGGCTTACATAACAGGCAGCGAGTATGAGATGTTAAAGGCGCTGTCCTCAGAGAGCAAAAAGCCTGTTATCAGGGAGAGCATTTATCTGCTTTCGGAGATAGTAAGGGACGCAGGTGTGCTGGCTTCAAACGGCAAAACATCGCCCATGATAAGCTGCGACAGCACCGCCGCCGCCGAGATATCCCGAAGGCTCACCCCCTCAATGAGTGCAGGGCTTTACGACACCCTGACCTCATACGTGCGCAGGATAGATGCAAACTGCAATCTGACCTTAGCGGTAAGCAGTCTCTGCGCAGAGCTTAGCCTCTAGAGGCAAGAGGCAAGAGGCAAGAAGCAAGAAAAGGTGCGCCTGCGGCGGCGCACAGTTATAATTGCAATACAAAAGGCGAAGAGCTTATCTGTGCTCTCCGCCTTTTGCGTTTTGTTGACTCGTGGAATTTATTGAGATGGTTTGAAAAATACTTTATCCTTTAAAATCCGCCGTAGAAACCGAAGGGGTTGAAGTAGTTGTAGCCGTCGCCGTAATCGTTGTAGCCGTTATAGCCATTGGTGGAGCCGTTGTCGTCATTATCGTCCGAGCTCTGCTCGCCTGTTGACTCGCCCAGGACCACTTCAAGGTCGATCTTCTTGCCGTTTCTGTACACTGTAAGAGTTACGGTATCTCCCGGCTTGAAGCTGTTTTTTACCTCGTTGAGCTCGCTAATGCCGCTGACGATGGTATCGTTGATAGCTATGATGATATCGTTCTGCTGTACGCCTGCTTCATCTGCGCCGCTGCCCTCTGTTACCTCAGCCACCATAAAGCCCTGGGGTATGCCGTAGTATGTGGAATATGCTGTAGTTACATCTGTGCCTGTTATGCCGAGGCTGGGTCTGCCTGTAACATAGCCGTTCTCCATAAGGTCGGTGATTATCGGCAGGGCGTCGTCAATGGGTATCGCAAAGCCCAGACCCTCAACAGAAGATGAAGCCACCTTTGCAGAGGTTATGCCTATTACCTGACCGTATGCGTTGATAAGCGCACCGCCCGAGTTACCGCTGTTGATAGAAGCGTCCGTCTGGAACACCTTCATGGTGATATCCTCAACGGTTATAGTTCTGTCCTTGGCGGAGATTATGCCTGTGGTGGCAGTGTTTGCAAGGTCAAGTCCCAGGGGGTTGCCTATTACAATTGCAAGCTCGCCCACTCTTACGTCCTCGCTCTTACCTATCTCAGCCTTTACAAGGCCTGTTTTGTCTATTTTCAGCACTGCGATATCAGTCTGCTCGTCGCTGCCCACCTTTTCGGCGGTTATGGTCAGGTTCTCCTCGTCCTCTTCCTCGTCGCCCTCGCTGTAATATGTGGGGAGGACTACCGAGATAGACTCAGCCCCCTCGATAACGTGGGCGTTGGTGATGATGTAGCCGTCCTCACTGAGGATTATGCCCGAGCCTGTTGCTATGCCCTGGCTGGTTATGCAGGTTATGCCCACCACCGAGGGTGATACCTTGTCGATAACATCAGGTATCGACATTGCGTCAGCAGGAGCTGCCAGCTGTTCAAGGGTAGGCAGGTCCTCTCTGTTAATGGTAGAAGCAGCCTCAGAGGAGCTTGAGTCCTTAGCGGAGCTCTTTGAAACGTTAGACTGGCTGCTGCCTGTCTCCACCAGGTTTTTGCCTGTTACCAGCTTATAGCCCACGATAGAGGTTGTGCCGATAGCCGCAGCGCAGAGGATAGCCATTGTGCCTGTAAGTATTTTTTTGCCCACCGTCTTTTTAGGCTTTGCAGGGCTGTAGGAAAACTCGTTCATAGCGTTCTCGGGGTAGCCCTGGGGGCGTGCGCCGTAGTAATAGCCGTTGGCGCCGTTCATATTCTGCCGGGGCTGCTCATTCCCGGTGTGTCTTTGGGTCTCAGGCTCATTCTGATAGCCGCTGAAGTTATTGAATTCATTCATGGTTTTTTACCTCCGTTACCGAAATTTTTTATTTCAGCGCAGGCACCGGGAGTCGCCCCGATGTTCACGTTGTCTTTGTTTTCTATACTTAATATTATAGCTTTTAATGTGATAATTATATGATGGATTGCGAAAGTTTTTATGTTTTTATGGAGTATTTTTGCTCATACACGGCGCACTTTTTATTCACTTTGCTTCATTAATTTAACATAAGCAGTTATGCACAATGTATAGCTAACGGTCAGCTTTTCGGTGAAAATACATAAAAATAACGATTGACAAACAGGTGGCGGGGTGGTATAATAAAGTTAGGTTAGTTTACACTAACCCACTGGCACCCTAACGACTAGCGACTAGCGGCTTAGGTGGGGGAATTAAAAGGAGATGAAACGATAATGAACGCAGAGATAATAAAGGGACTTACTATCCCGTTTCTGGGCACGTCTTTGGGTTCGGCGTGCGTGTTTTTTATGAAGAAGGAGCTGAACAGCTTTGTGCAGCGTGCGCTGACGGGGTTTGCCGCAGGGGTGATGACTGCGGCTTCGGTGTGGAGCCTGCTGATACCGTCTATAGAGCAGTCACAGCAGCTGGGCAGGCTGGCTTTTCTGCCTGCCGCCGCAGGGTTTATGATAGGCATGATGTTTTTGCTGGCGCTTGACAGGCTGATACCCCACCTGCATATGAACTCAGACCAGGCTGAGGGCATAAAGACCAGCCTGCCCAAGACCACCATGCTGGTGCTGGCTGTCACCCTGCACAATATCCCCGAGGGCATGGCTGTGGGAGTGGTGTACGCAGGGCTTTTGTACGGCGGCGCCGATATGACCGCCGCAGGTGCGCTGGCGCTGGCGCTGGGCATAGCTATACAGAACTTCCCCGAGGGCGCGATAATATCAATGCCCCTTAAAGCCGAGGGCATGACCAAGCCCAAAGCCTTTGCCGCAGGGGTCATCTCAGGTGCTGCCGAGCCGCTGGGGGCTGCGCTGACCATTTTAATGGCTAGCTTAGTCATACCTGCCATGCCCTACCTTTTAAGCTTTGCAGCAGGCGCTATGATATATGTGGTGGTGGAGGAGCTTATCCCCGAGATGTCCCAGGGGGAGCACAGCAACACCGGCACCATCACCTTTGCGGTGGGCTTTGTGGTCATGATGATACTGGACGTGGCGCTGGGGTAATTCATAATTCATAATGCATAATTCATAATTGGATGTGTTCGCTGCGCTCACATTTTATATGGCTTACGCAGTCATCAAAGTGTGAGCAACAAAAGCTCCGCATAGTTTCAGTGGGACGAAATTAGATTTAATCAAATGCAGTACAGCGCACAAAGTCTTTTAGAAGTAAGAGGTAAGAAAATGGTTTACAAAATTATGTGGTAAACCGCACGAATGTAAAGTTTTGGAAATCCTCACACAGCTTTAGTGGGGCGAAATTAGATTTAATCAAATGCAGTACAGCGCACAAAGTCAACATTTTCCAAGGTTGGCGCAGCCATCAAAGTAATAGCAGCCACAAAAGCACCCCCAGCTATTAGAGGCAAGAGGTAAGAAGCAAGAGGCAAGAAATTTCCCAAACAAGCAAAGCATGAAAAGAGGACTCTTGCTTCTTGCCTCTTGCTTCTTGCTTCTAGAGGCACAGGTGGGGGAAGAAAATTTATGCAAAATGCACTGTTAATATAAACTAAAATTGTCTGATATTCCCTTGACATTTATTCTGATATATAGTATAATTATAGACGGAAGATGAATAAGTTGGTATAGGTTAAATGATTTGACCTAGTTTTTAGTTGAGTCATAATTCGGGGGAAGGACAGTTTTTATGAAAGGGAACAAGAATAACAACAAAAAGGGCTTTACGCTGGTAGAGCTCGTTGTGGTAATTGCTATTATCGGCATTCTGGCGACTATCATCATACCTGTTATTTTAGGCAAGATCAAAAATGCCAACAGAAAATCAGATATGACGGCAGGCAAGGAGATAGGCAACGCTGTTATAGGCGCACTGCTGGATCCTGAGGCTGAGGAAGCATTTTATAAGTACAATACCACAAAATTCACCATCAAATACCCTGACGAGCCCAGCTATGTTCTGGTGGTGGTCTGCAAGATCGACGGTATCAAGGGTAATAAAGCAGGCAACCCACAGTGCAAGATATGGACCCAGGGTAACAAAGAGGCAAAGCCTTTCTGCGACGAGATGAATTCGTCCATGAAGTTTGCCGTGTCCGACTCGGCTGCGGGTATACCTATGAGGTACACAGGCGACCTCAGCGGCAAAAAGATGACCAGGTGGATAGTCGGCTACCGCAAGAACAGTAAAGAAACTATCGAGGTATGGGCTGCCGACGGCACGGGTACCTGGGGCTGTCTGCCCGTTCACCGTGTTTACCCCGTTGCCGATAAGGAGTATACCAACGGCACAAAGGTATCACCCTCTGTTACGGCAGGCGGCTGATAAAAGCTAATATTTAAAGGAGCAAAGGTGTCCGCAGGTCGGGCACCTTTTATAGTTGAGCTTTGGTTTGAGCCGGGGCTGTAAAAAATAAAACTTAAAACTAAATCTGGCTTTATTTTCGCATAATTCATTAAAAATTAATATTTTGCACCGCTATGACCTTGAAAAAAGTTTTGAAATGTGGTATAATTGGTAAGATAGGTTTTTGCCTTTTATTGATAACGCAAGGGCATTCGTTAAGCTTTGCCCCGATAATTTAGGAGGAATGTAGAATGGCAAGTTCAACCGATAAAACTATTTCAAAGGAGGCTCTGAAGCAGCAGTTTGTGGACGTGCTCCACAACGACTTCCAGACCGACCCCGAGAATGCCGATGACCAGCAGGTGTATGAGGCGCTCTCTGAAATAGTAGTTGGTATCTTAAAAGCTAAAAGAAGAAAATTTACCGTTAAGACCCAGTCTGAGGGCAAAAAGAAGGTTTACTACCTCTCTATGGAGTTTTTGATGGGTCGCTCCCTCAAGACCTCGCTTTATAATCTTGAGATGAACAAGCAGACCACTGAGATGCTGAAGGAATTCGGCATTTCAATAAACGGTATCTATAATTGTGAGCCTGACGCAGGTCTGGGCAACGGCGGTCTGGGCAGACTGGCTGCCTGCTATCTCGACGCGCTGGCTGCCGACGGCTACCACGCTACAGGCTACTCCATCTGCTATGAGTACGGTATATTCAAGCAGAAGCTGGAGGAGGGCTGGCAGACCGAGCTGCCCGATAACTGGCTGCCCGGCGGCTCTGTATGGCTGGTGCCTGTGCCCTCAAAGGCGGTTGAGGTACGCTTTGACGGCGAGCTGAAGGAATACTGGGATAACCAGTATCACTGCGTAACACATGAGAATTACACCTCTGTTATGGCTGTTCCCTACGATCTTTTCGTTTCGGGCTACGACAGCAAGGCTGTTTCAAAGCTGAGACTGTGGAAGGCTGAGATGGCTTCATTTGATATGTCAATGTTCAACAAGGGCGATTACTCAAAGGCGCTGAGCCGCAACATCATGTCGCAGGCTATCACAAAGGTGCTTTATCCTAACGATAACCATGCCGAGGGCAAGTCGCTGAGACTGAGACAGCAGTATTTCCTGTGTGCAGCCTCCGTCGGCGATATCGTAAACCAGCATATGTCTGTTTACGGCACCCTTGATAATCTCCACGAAAAGGTGGCTATCCACATCAACGATACCCACCCCACACTGGCTATCCCCGAGCTTATGAGAGTTCTGCTGGACGACTGCGGATATTCGTGGGATAAGGCTTGGCACATCGTGCAGAACACCTTTGCTTACACAAACCACACTGTTATGCCCGAGGCGCTGGAGAAGTGGGACTGCAACCTGTTAAAGAGCGTCTGCCCCAGAATTTTCTCCATCATCATCGAGATCAACGAGAGATACTGCCGTGACCTCTGGGAGAGATACGGCGACGAGGGCAAGGTATCACATATGTCTATCGTTGAGAACAACAAGGTGAAGATGGCTACACTGTGCGTTCACGCTTCACACAGCGTTAACGGCGTTGCTAAGATTCACTCTGAGATCATCAAGAAGGAGACCTTTAAGGACGAGTATCTTGATACCCCCACAAAGTTCAAGAACGTTACCAACGGTATCGCTTACAGAAGATGGCTCTATCAGTCCAACGAGGGACTTACTGCGCTGCTTAAAGATAAGATCGGCGACGGCTTCCTCAAAAACGCTGCCGAGCTCAGCAAGCTCTCGGTATTCAAGGACGACGAGGAAGTGCTTAACAAGCTGGCTGATATCAAGAACGAGAACAAGAAGAAGTTTGCTAAGTATGTAAAGAACCAGTACGGCGTAGTGCTCAACACCGACAGTATTTTTGATGTGCAGGTGAAGAGACTGCATGAGTACAAGAGACAGCAGCTCAACGCCCTGAACATCATCGCACAGTACAACTACCTCAAAGCTAACCCCGACGCTGATTTTACGCCTAAGACCTACATTTTTGCAGCTAAGGCAGCTCCGGGATACTACATGGCCAAGCAGATAATCAAGCTTATCTGGAACATCTCCGAGGAGCTGAAGAAGAACGACAAGCTGAGAGAAAAGCTCAACGTTATCTTCCTTGAGGATTACAACGTTTCCCTTTCAGAGATACTCATGCCTGCTGCCGATATCTCCGAGCAGATCTCACTGGCAGGTACTGAGGCTTCGGGAACAGGCAACATGAAGCTTATGATAAACGGCGCTGTTACCCTGGGCACAATGGACGGCGCAAATGTTGAGATACACGAGCAGGTGGGTGACGAGAACATCATCATCTTCGGCATGAACGTTGACGAGGTGAACGCCTGCAAGGCAAGCTACGACCCAATGCAGTATTACAACAGCAACGGCATCATCAAGCAGGCTGTTGATACCATTCAGTACGGCATAAACGGTCAGCAGTTCGACGAGATAGCTACCAGCCTTAAAACACAGGACCCCTACATGGCTCTGAAGGACTTCGAGAGCTATCAGCAGGCACAGAACTACGCATCAGAGTGCTACAGAGACAAGATGAAGTGGCAGAGAATGAGCCTTGCAAACATCGCAGGCGCAGGCATCTTCTCAGCAGACAGGTCGGTTGAGGAGTACGCTAAGGACATCTGGGGACTGAATAAGTAATTCATAATTATTTTCGGGGCGGACGGTTTTGTTCGCCCCGTTATCGTATAGGTCTTTTATCTTATCCGCCCTGGTGCGGTATGATAAAAAGCATGATCCTGACGGCATGGTGATGGTATGGAAAAGGTAAGAAAGCATATAATTTTCTACGGCTCGGTGCAGGGGGTGGGCTTTCGCTACAGGGCTTACTACGCAGCCCGGAGCTACGGCGTTTACGGCTGGGTGAGAAATCTCTATGACGGCTCGGTGGAAATGGAAGCCGAGGGCACCGAAAAGGCTATCGACGATATGATACTAGCCATTGAAAAAGGCAGCTTCATACGCATAGAAAACATCTCCGTCAGAACTATCCCCGTTAAAAACGAGTATGATTTCAGGATAAAACACGATGAATAGTGCTCACCGCACGGGGTATTTCCCCCACCTGTGCCTCTAGAAGCAAGAAACCAGAGGCAAGAAGCAAGAGT
>CALCRR010000178.1 GCA_937894495.1 uncultured Ruminococcus sp.
TATCGAAAGTATACCGATTTATTCGTTAATGTGTCTTAAATAGCGCTTGCTCTTTGTTGCATATATACAAAAATTTTAGGCAATGCTTGAAAAATCTTTGGTTATATGGTATAATATCATTAGGTAGAGGTGTGACCGAAAAGCGGGTTCGGCTCGCTTGTTTAGGGCTCAACAAACCTTTATACGGCAGTTTCAGGGAAATGGGGTGATGTTGTGGACGTTAATAACAATTTTGATGTAAGTGTAATTAAAATAGACCTCAAAGACGATTGCAGGATCACCAAGGCTGATGAGTTTTTTTCTGTGCTTACGGGTTATACCGAGGAGGACGTTAAAAACGGTAAGGTAAAGCTTTCCGATATCGAGTCGGACGACTACAGGGATATGAATGTTGAAATGCTGCTGAAAGCGGCTGAGAACGGCAAGCCTTTCTGTCTGCGGCAGCCCATTGTAAAAAAGAACGGCGGCAGTATTTTCGTTCACAGCGTCGGCGATGTGCCGGAAAGCGGCGAGGCAAGGCTGGTACTCACAGTATGCAACTGTCAGGCTAAGCTTGAGGCTGCCGAAAAAGCGCTGAATGACGAGCTGAAGCTGCAGGGCGAGCGGCTGCGTGTGCTGTCTGAAAACACCGATGATGTTTATTTTGATTACCATGCAGATGACGATGTTATGAACATCACCGCCGAAAAGACCTTTTATCCCCTTGAGGGCAGGTCGCTTAAAGGCTATCTGAAAAATTCGCTGGCGAAGGAGTTTGTACACAGCAGCGATTATGACGATTTCAGGAGCGAGTGGGATAAGATGCTGGCTTCCCCCAGTCAGGGCAGCTTTGAGTTCAGGACCAAGGCTTATGACGAGAAATACACCTGGTATAACATGACCTATGCAAGCTTCGGCGAGGGCGGCAAGGCGGTGAACAAGGTAGTCGGCAGGATAACCAGCATACAGAAGCTCAAAAACCTGACGAGAAAGATAAATAAGGACTCTGAATATATAAGCTATCTGATAGAGACTGACAGCCTGACGGGGCTTTTCAACCGTAAGGGCTTTGCTGACCAGGCTAAGGATATACTCGAAAACAGGGACGAAAGGCTGGTCTACGGTCTGGTCTACTCGGATATCAATGATTTTTCTTATGTAAATGAAAATTTCGGCTATGAGGCAGGCAACAAGATGCTGAAGGATTTTGCGGTCTGTCTGAGAGAGACCGAGACTAATCTCATAGGCTGCCGTATCTACTCAGACTTCTTCATCGGCATATACAGAGCCGAGACAAGGGAAGAGCTTATCAGAAGCATTGAGCAGAGAAATGTAAATTTCGCCAATTTGCAGAAGGAGCAGTACCCTGCCAGCGATATCAGGATATCCTGCGGTATCTACATCATACCAAACGGCGAAAATGACATAAATGCGGCTATCGACAACGCTAACCTTGCAAGGCGCAGCGTCAAGCATTCAAGCAACATCATCTGCGGTATGTTCTCGCCCAGAATGAAGATACAGAAGGTGCATGAGCAGACGGTCTGCAACGAACTGCATTCGGCTATCGAGACCAGGCATATCGAGATGTTCTTGCAGCCAAAGTTCCACCTTGAAAGCAGGACGATAATCGGCGCAGAGGCACTGGCAAGGTGGCGCAATGAGGACGGCACCTACAAGCTCCCCTACGAATTCATACCTGTGCTTGAAAAGGTGGGCTATATCGACGAGCTGGACTTCTTCATTTACGGAGAAGCTCTCAGCACGCTGGAGCGTTGGAAGCGTGACGGCAAGGAGCTGATACCCATATCGGTAAACTTCTCGCAGCACCACATATCTCAGCCAAAGTTTGTTGACAGCATTGTTAAGACCGCTGATAATTACGATGTTGACAAATCTAACATCGAGATAGAGATAACCGAGTCCAGCTTTTCGGGAGATACCCAGACGCTTTTCAGTGTTATGGGCAGGCTGCGTTCCTACGGCTTCAAGGTCAGCATTGATGATTTCGGCATAGGCTACTCGACCCTGAGCGTGCTGATGAACGCCCCTGTGGACATCGTAAAGATCGACAAATCCTTTATCGACAATATCGAAAAAAGCAAGATCGACCGTGATTTTGTATCAAATATGTGCAGTCTTATCAGCACCGCCAACAAGGATATAATCTTTGAGGGCGTAGAGACAGATGCCCAGGCTGAGATACTCAGCACCAACGGCTACACAAAGGGTCAGGGCTGGCTGTTCGATAAGGCTATTCCCGTTGATGATTTTGACAGGAAGTATATGTATAAATAATTCAAGGCTGTGAGTTTGCTCACAGCCTTTTTGTGTCAGGTATTTTGCTTTACATCGACTCGGGGCAGGTTATTTTAAGCATATCAAGTATGTTTTTGATGACCTGCTTTACTGCCAGCGAAACAGAGAGCCTTGCCTGCATTATATCCTCGCTCTCGCCCTTTATCCTGCATGAATTATAGAACTTATGATAAAGTGTGGCGATATCCACCGCATACTTTGTCACCTTTGCAGGGTCGTAAGCCTTTGCAGCCTCGTTTATAACGTTTGGCAGGGTCGCCATAAGCTTTACAAGCTCCAGCTCCTCGGGGGCTGACAGAGCCTGTGCCGTTTCTGCTGTAAAGGGCTGTGCCTTTACGCCCTCTTCATCAAGCTTTTTTATCACCGAGCATATCCTTGCATGGGCATACTGCACGTAATAAACAGGGTTCTGGCTGGTGTTTGATACTGCCAGATCAAGGTCAAAATCAAAGTGAGAATTGGGCTCTCTCAGGTTAAAGAAAAATCTTGCGGCGTCAATAGGTATCTCGTCAAGCAGTGTTGACAAGGTTATCGCCTTGCCGCTTCTTTTTGAGAGCTTATACTTTTCGCCGTTCTTCACAAGGTTCACCATCTGCATGATGACCACATCAAGCTTTGATGCATCGACCCCCAGCGCTGTCATTGAAGCTTTGAGCCTTGGGATATAGCCGTGGTGGTCTGCGCCGAAAATGTTTATCGCCTTATCAAACTTCCTCACTGCCAGCTTGTTGTAGTGATAGGCGATATCAGGCACAAAGTAGGTGGGTATGCCGTTCTCACGCACAAGCACCCTGTCCTTTTCATCGCCGAAATCGGTAGTGCGGAACCACAGTGCGCCGTCCTGCTCGTAGGTATAGCCGCTCTCTTTAAGGCTCTCGATAGCCTTCTTTACAGAGCCGTCGTTGTGCAGCGTGCTCTCTCTGAACCAGTTATCAAAGGTTATCCTGTATTTTTCAAGGTCTCTGTGCAGCATCTCGATATTTTTTGGCAGAGCATAGTCAACCAAAGTTTTTCTTCTCTCCTCCTCGCTCTGACCGCTGAGCACTGCACCGTATTCGTCAAAAAAGTTCTTTGCGTGCTCGATTATATCCATGCCCCTGTATGCGTCCTCGGGCATCTCAAAGCCCGGCTTATTGCCGTCCTCGCCGTATATCTCCTTGCAGAAGTCGTCCATTTCAAGCCTTTTTGAGCATATTGCCTGACCCTCATCGCTGCATATCTGCATATATCTCAGCGAAAGCGACTTGCCGAATTTTTCTATCTGGTTGCCCGAGTCGTTCACATAGAACTCTCTCTCAACATCATATCCTGCCTTTTCAAGCACTGCTGCCAGGCAGTCGCCTATTGCACCGCCCCTGGCATTGCCTATGTGCATAGGTCCTGTAGGGTTGGCAGAAACAAACTCCACCAGCGCCCTTTTGCCCTTGCCGAGATCGGTCTCGCCGTAGCTCTCACTCTCACTGAGGACTGCCTTTACCACCGCAGCATACCATGCCTTTGAGTAGAAAAAGTTTATAAATCCCGGTCCTGCTACCTCGCATTTATCAAAATAAGTGCCGTCAAGTCTTATCCTTGACACTATGCTTTCAGCTATCTTTCTAGGGTTGTTCCTGAAAGACTTTGCGCAAACCATAGCTGCATTGGTGGAGATATCGCCGTTTTTGGGGTCGGCAGGTATCTCTGTATTAAAGGCGGGCACTCCCTCAGCAGGAAATGTGCCGTCAGCCACAAGCTCCCCAAGGGCGCTCATAATAAGCTCCCTGACCTGTGAAAATGCTTCGCTTACTAAATTTGCCATTTTACTTTCCTCCGTCTTTTCATTTCAGCTCAGGGGCTTTATCTCGACACTTATCTCAAAATCCCCAACATAGCCCGAATTTACGTCGATAACGTAGTGCATAAAAAGCTCTCCCCCGTTATCGTCGAGCCTTGACTCTATCTCCTTTGCATTGACCCCCACCGTGAACGAGCCGTAGGGTGTGCCGTAAACGCAGTGGTGCTTTGCATTTTTTTCTATTATAAGGTTAGAGCTTACCTGACCTGTTCTGTCCATAACCACCTTGCTGCCTGCAAAGGTCTCAAGGGCTGTGGTGCTGCCTGTATAGCCCGTGGCTTCCGACTCATCATAGGATATCCTGTAGCCGCCCTCGGTCTTTTCATACAGACCTCTGGAGAAAACCTCGGTCTCCTCCTTATTCTCACCGTCGAACTGTCTGCTGATAAGCTTTATCGAAACGTCCTTCTTTTCCAATTATATCTCAACTCCCGTAGCCCTCTGCTTTATCAGAGCTTCAGGCTGCATTTTGATACTTCTCCGTTTATGCTTTTTCCGAGAAACCTCTCAACGCTCTCAGAGAAAAGCTCTACGCTGTCGGTGCAGTAAAGCTCCATGCTTCCCTGCTCCTCACGCTCTGCCAGCTCGCCGTCAAAGGTCAGGGTCTTTAGTGCATACTTAGCAAGCTCAGCCCCCGATGATATGAGCGTTACCCCCTCACCCATGACCTGTGATATGACCTCGGTAAGGTGGGGATAATGGGTGCAGCCCAGTATCAGCGTGTCTACCTGCTCACGCTTCATTACCTCCAGATACTCCTCGGCAAAAAATCTTGCAGGGGGGCAGTCGGGGGAGGTATACCCGTTCTCCACCAGCGGCACGAACATGGGGCAAGCCTTGCCGATGACCTTTGCATCGGGCATTATCTCATGTATCACTCTGCCGTAGCTGCCGCTTTTAATGGTGGCACTGGTGGCGATGACCCCTATCCTGCCGTTTCTGGTGGCTGCGCAAGCTGCATGGGCAGCAGGCAGGACCACTCCGCTTACTTTCATATCACCGTGCTGCGCTGCAAAATCACGGTCATACATTATGGCAGATGATGCTGTGCCGCAGGCGACAAGTATCATCTTAACATCGTGTCTTTTAAGAAATTCTATATCCTGATGGGTATATCTTGCGATAGTCTCACGGCTCCTGGTGCCGTAGGGCACTCTGGCTGTGTCGCCAAGATAAACTATGTTCTCACGGGGCAAAAGCTCCGTCAACTCCTTAACGCAGGTAAGTCCCCCGACGCCCGAGTCGAAAACGCCTATGGCAGAATTATTCATAAGCGGCTTCCGACCTTTCCAGAGCCAGCCTTATAAGTCTGTCCTCCTGCTCGGGGCAGCTTATCCCCTCATGCTCCATAAGCTGGGGGAACATACTTATCTTGGTATGACCCGGCAGCGTGTTTATCTCATTGAGGATCACCCTGCCGTCTTTGCACAGGAAGAAATCAGCCCTGGCAAGACCCGAACAGCCCATAGCCTTATAGCCCTTTATCGCCGTATCACGTATCTCGTCGATACTCTCACCGGCTATCCTTGCAGGTATAAAGGTCTGTGAGCCTGTGTTGTTATACTTTGCATCATAATCATAAAACTCGTTAGCCGCAGATATCTCGCCCACTGTGGAGGCAAAGGGAGTATCGTTGCCCATAACGGCGCACTCACACTCAACACCCACTATCTCCTCCTCAACGACCACCTTTTTATCGTGCGAGAAGGCTGCCTTTATGCCTGCTTTCAGCTCGTCACGGTCGTGAGCCTTTGATATGCCCACCGAGGAGCCGCAGTTTGCAGGCTTGACATACATGGGGTATCCCAGCTCCTGCTCCATCTTATCACACTTTTCATCAAGCTGACCCATTTCAGAGAACAGAATGCTGACCCACTTGGCGGTCTTTATGCCGTGGGCTTCTAAGATAGTGTGAGTAATATCCTTATCCATACAGTTTGCAGAGGATATGAGATTGCAGCCCACAAAGGGTATCTCAGCCATCTGGAAAATGCCCTGGATAGTGCCGTCCTCGCCGTTTTTGCCGTGGAGCACGGGGAAGATAACGTCAATTTTCAGCCTTGTGAAAGTGCCGTCCTCATCAAGAGTTATAAAGCCCTTATGTATAGGGTCTGGGCTGAGGATACAGGGGGTATTGTCGGGGTGCTTTTCCCAGCTGCCGTTTTCGATATCCTCAACACTGCCGATATATTTCAGCCAGTGGCCTTTTTTTGTTATACCGATACAGGTAACATCATAGCTTTCATTTTCCGAGCTCATTATACTTCTTATCACATGAGCCGCAGATACCACTGATACGTCATGCTCGTTCGATTTTCCTCCGAAAATTACTGCAACACGGATCTTAGCCATTATGTCTCATCCTTTCGTCATTAAAGTGCAATAATATTACATCATATTATTATAACACATATTTATGATAATTGCAAACGATTATTTTACAACACAAAAATTTTACAATTGCCTGTCCCTCACTCTGTGAGCTCAAAGCTCATATCCAGAAAAGGCGCTATCTCCATAAGCTTAAGAGAGCCGTCAAGCAGCACCGATACCCAGTTGTTTTTGTTCATATGATAAGCAGGGTAAAAGCCCCTTTGCCCCAGCAGCGAGCCCAGCATGGCAGGGTCAGCCTTTATGTTCATAACATCGCTTTTTCCGCCGTCTTTAAGCCCCAGCCTGTCTCTCGGGATATTCATGATAAGGGCATACCACTTTTTATTGCTGCTGTGTCTGAGCACCGCATTATCGGGAGAATTTGCCCAGGGGTATTCAGGCTTAGTGCCGTATGTATCAAGGGCGAATTTGAGTACAGTTTCTCTGGTGGCTCTTACCTCGCCGGATATCTTATCAGCTGCCATAGCCGCAGACCTCTTCAAAGCTCATGCTGCCGCCGAAAATATCAAGGGCGCTGCCAATGGTGAAATCCACCCTTCCCCTGCCCAGCTCTTTTAGCCTGTCAAGGTCGCCGAAGCTTGATATGCCCCCTGCATAGGTGGCTGTAAGACCCTCGGTCTCACCCAAAAGCCTTGCCACGTTTTCTTCGATACCCCTTGCCTTGCCCTCAACATCAACTGCGTGCACCAGCAGCTCGTCACAGTATTCTCTCAGCCTCTCGACAGTATCTTTGTTAAGCACCGTGTCGGTGAACTTCTGCCAGCGGTCGGTAACTATGTAATACTCGCCATCCCTTTTTCTGCATGAAAGATCAAGCACCAGCCTGCTTTTGCCCACGGCATTTATCATAAGCTGCAAATTGTGCATATCTATCTCGCCGTTTTTGAAAACAAAGCTGGTAACTATCACATGGGAAGCTCCCCTGTCCAAAAAATTATCCGCATTTTCATTATTTATGCCGCCCCCCAGCTGCAGCCCCGTGGGGTAGGCTTCAAGGGCGGAATACGCCTGTAAAACGTCCTTTTCATAATACTCGCTGGAAGAGGGGTTCAGTATTATTATATGCCCCCCCTGCAAGCCTTTATCACGATAGAGCGAGCCATAATAAGCACCGTCAAGCTCTGACACAAAATTATCCTGAGCCTGATCGTTTTTATCCGAAAGGCTGCCGCCAACTATCTGCTTAACGCTGCCGTTGTGTATATCAATGCAGGGACGAAATCTCATTGTATGCTCTCCTGTTCTGTTATACTCGCCTCTGTTTCAAAATATCCATTAGATTTATTTATGTGCAAAGATAATGGATACTTTGGAGCAGAGGGGAGTATAGATGTTAAATCAGTCTGATATAGATCGCTGCCACTATCCTGCCGTCGAGCTCAACTCTCTGGGCATAGCAGTAATACTCGCTGTGCTCCTTTGAGAATTTTACAAGCACCTTTGAAAACTCCTTGCTGATATCTGCGGCGTCGCAGCGTGTGTCTATCTCGTCGATCGTCTCCAGCTTTGCGTCAAGGAAAGAGTCAAATTCAAGATAAAGGTTCTCGCTGTTCATTTCAAGGCGCTGCTCCATAAGGGGGATAATTTCGGAATAGTCCGAAATTTTGTACAGATTATGAGCTATATACGAGTCCTCCCAGCTGTCAGCCACGGGGTATTCAGACATATCCCAGACGTGCTTCTGCGCCATGAACTCCCCTGTTACGTTAAAATACTTATGCCTGTTGGGGCGCTCACCCTCATCGGGAACGGGGTCGTCCCAGGTGACATCGGTGTAATACCAATTGCCGTTTATCTGCACCATGTTCCAGGCGTGCTCCTCATCGTCAACATCTGTTGCCTGTATGGAGATACAGGGGATATCCAGCATATCCATGAACATCTGGAAGGTGGTGGTATAGCCGCTGCATATGGCTTTGCCCTTTACCAGCGCACCGTAGGGGTTCACCGACTCGGCGTCGTGCTCCTCAAACACCCCCAGCCTGCCCTCGTCATATGAGCATACGGTTATGATATAGTCGTGTATTGCAAGCTCCTTTTCATAATCCGTCATATCCTCGGTCACAACATCATCTATCGCCTGCTTTGCCGCTTCGAGTATGGCAAGCTCCCTTTCAGCCAGCTTTGAGGTGTCGCCGCTTTTATAGGCTTGCGTTACTGCCGTGGAGTCATAAAGCCCCTCGTCCTCCTCTTGCGGCGCCGAGCTGCTGTCTGCGGTGCTCTCCTCAAAAAGATTTCGGCTTTCCTCCTGCGCTGTCTCAGACTCGCTCACCGTCTCGGCAGAGGGCTTGCTTTGCACATTGCCGATACCCGTAAGGTGCATATATAAAAGCATTGCAAATGTACACAGGGCACAAAAGCAGATAATTATAACAAAGGTTCTTATTCTCACGTGTGACCTCCATAGAAGTATATAAAAACAAAGCTGCAACTCACCCTGCTGAGATATCTCCCAAGGTGCGGTAATATTAATTATATACCCCAAATCGACGAATGTCAAGCAAAACTGAGGCTTTCACCTGATTTTCAGAATTTTTGCAGTCTGATAAAGACTTTCCTGCAAAATTATAATTACAAATGGGCACAATATCTTGACAAAAGCGGCGATTTAGTATACAATATAGATGTATACTTTTATAAGAAAGGAAGTTTTATTATTATGGGACTTACATTGACTGAAAAGATCCTTAAAGCTCACCTGGTAGACGGCGAGTTCGTTAAGGGCAATGAGATCGGTATCCGTATCGACCAGACTCTTACTCAGGACGCAACGGGTACTATGGCTTATCTTGAATATGAGGCTATGGGCGTTCCCCGTGTAAAGACGGAGAAGTCGGTGGCTTATATAGACCACAACACCTTACAGTCGGGCTTTGAGAATGCTGATGACCACCACAGGCGGCGGAATCGGTATGATAGCCATCGGCGCAGGCGGACTTGACGTTGCTGTTGCAATGGGCGGCGGCGCTTATTATATAACATACCCTCAGATCGTTAAAGTAAACCTTACAGGCAAGCTTTCAGACTGGGTATCTGCAAAGGACGTTATCCTTGAGGTACTCAGAAGAATGTCCGTAAAGGGCGGCGTTGGCAAGGTTATAGAATACTGCGGCGAGGGCGTTAAGACGCTGAGCGTGCCTGAGAGAGCTACCATAACCAACATGGGCGCTGAGCTGGGCGCTACCACATCTATCTTCCCCTCTGACGAGATCACACTGTCCTTCCTGAAGGCTCAGGACAGAGCAGAGGTATGGACAGAGCTGAAGGCTGACGATGACGCTGAGTATGATGAGGTCATCGACATCGACCTGAGCGCCCTTGTGCCAATGGCTGCCTGCCCTCACTCCCCCGATAACATAAAGACCTGCGAGGAGCTGGGGGAGATGAAGATAGATCAGGTCTGCATAGGCTCATGCACCAACTCATCTTATGTTGATATGATGAAGGTGGCTCACATACTTAAAGGCAAGACGGTTCACCCGGATGTTTCGCTGGCTATCGCACCGGGCTCAAAGCAGGTGCTCAACATGATCGCCGAGAACGGCGCACTGGCTGATATGATAGCAGCAGGCGCAAGGATACTCGAGTCTGCCTGCGGTCCCTGCATAGGCATGGGTCAGGCACCCAACTCAAAGGGTATCTCACTGAGGACCTTCAACAGAAACTTTCTGGGCAGATCGGGAACTAAGGACGGTCAGATCTATCTGGTATCGCCTGAGCTGGCAGCAGCTTCTGCACTGACAGGCGTGCTCACCGACCCGAGAACTCTTGGCGATATGCCAAAGATCAGCGTTCCCGAGCACTTCAAGATCAATGATAACATGGTAGTTCCTCCCGCGGCTGAGGCTGATATGGACAGCGTTGAGGTACTCAGAGGTCCTAACATAAAGCCCTACCCCGAGACTGCACCGCTGGTTGACAGCATAAGCTGCCAGGTATCCTTGAAGGTGGGCGACAACATCACCACCGACCACATCATGCCAGCAGGTGCAAAGATACTTCCGCTGAGATCGAACATTCCTGCAATATCCCAGCACTGCTTCACAGTATGCGATGAGGATTTCCCCAGACGTGCAAAGAACATGGGCAAGTCTATAATCGTGGGCGGTTCTAACTACGGTCAGGGCTCTTCAAGAGAGCACGCAGCTCTTGCTCCCCTTTATCTGGGAATAAAGGCTGTGCTGGTAAAGAGCTTTGCAAGAATACACAGGGCTAACCTGATAAACGCAGGCATACTTCCCCTCACATTCGTCAACGAGGCTGATTATGACAAGATCGGTCAGGGCGATGAAATAGAGATAGCAAATGTACGTGCCGATATCGAGGCTGACAAGACTCAGCTGACAGTTGTGAACAAGTCAACAGGCGCCGAGATACCTGTGCTCTGCGAGCTCACAGGCAGGACCAAGGATATTATACTTGCAGGCGGTCTGCTGGATTATACAAGAGAGCAGCTTGCAAAACAATAAAATTAAAAGCGAGGAGGTCATGCAATGGACAAGGAGCGTTCTGCCAACAGGCGCCGTGATATGGATATCAACGAGCTGTTCGGCATTGATGATATCACTGTCGATGACCTCCCCGACTATAATATCGACCCCGAGCCCAAGCCTAAGAAGGAAAAAGTGCTGAGCGAGTATGAGCAGTGGCTGGAGGACGGTCTTAAAGAGAACAAGGGCTACGGCTCAAGGGACTCATTCAAGGGCACTGCCGAGAGCGAGGGCAAGGACTGGTACAGCGGCTCCACCTGGGAAGCTTATGACAAGCAGCAGGAGGAGACTATGGACCAGCTGCACAAGCTGGCAAAAAAGGACGCTGCCGACAAGGCAAGAGACGACCTGTTAATGGATACCTTTGCAGCCCCCGTGCAGATGTTTCGGCACTCGGGATTTTCGGGTGACTCAGACCACTTTATTTCGATGCTGCTTGGTGCTTTGTGGTATATACTCACCGCCATGACAGGCGTGGGGATAGGTGTAGCAGCAGGGCTGGAGGGTACAGATCTGGCTATAGCCGCAGGCATAGGCGGTATAATCGGCGCTGTTATACGCTATAACGGCAAGGAGAATTACACTTTTACAGAGTCATTACAGCAGGGTGCAGTGGAGGTATCGCTTTTTATCGCATCGGCGATAATCACCTTCGGCAGCTTTGTGTGGGATATGCCATTGTGGTTCATGGCTCTCATGGCATTGCTGTTTGCCACCGCAGGTATGTTCATACGTGAATTTGCAGTAAATTCACGCAGCTTCAGAGAGAGCCTGTACAAATGCCTAAGGTTCATAGTACCTCTTATCCCACCGCTGGCGGTAGTGCTGTTTATACGGGCTTTGATGTGATGAAGTGAATAGAGCTTCGGGAGACATTATGGACGACAGAAACATAACCTCGGATAATTTTGATTATGATATGTACTCAGGCGGCAGCGCTAAGGAGCTGCTAAAAGAGTATGAGGAGCAGCAGCGCCTTGAAAAAGAGGCTGCCGAAAAACAGGCTAAGGAGCAGAAAAAGGAACGCTACCGCAGCAAATATTCAAGCCTTAGCGCCGACGAGCTGTTTGATACCCCAAGGATCAGTAAAAATGCAGAGAACGTTCCGCCTTATGACGGCAGGGCTTCACAGTACGGCGCACAGACCTACACACAGGGCTCGGCGCAGTATGATGATATGTTTGCTGATACTTCCGTAAGGCAGCAGAAAAATACAGGTGAAAAGCCGCGTCCCGCAGGCTACGGCAGGCGAAACCCCGATGTTGACACAGGCTTTAAGTATGACCCTAACCTCTACGGCGGCGATCAGGACGCTATGGACAAGGTGGCTGAGATGATGGCTCACGAGCGTGCTCAGCTGCGGCGCAATGAGCTTGACAGACAGCGTCGCAGAAATGCAGGCATGGGCTTTTACAGCTACAGGGGCAGGGGTCTGTATATGACCGATGAAGAATACGGCGAGTTTACCAGAGAGTCTGCCTGGTATCTGCTGTGGTTCATAGGCGGCATATGTGTGGCAAGACTTCTGAGCCTGCCGCTGACCCTTTATCTGGTGACGGGCTCTGTGGTGGCTTATGTGGGTGCGCTGGTAAAGCGAAACGGCATTGAAAAAATGTCTATGGCTGACGCAGTGGCTAACAGCCGCAAGGAGCTTTTGTGCATTGTCGGGGCAGTTGTGCTGACGCTGCTTATGGCTGCCGGGTTCTGATCGGGGCTAAAAAAATAACTGCAAAGCGGTTTATATAATTTTGCAATGACCTAAAACAGCTTTAAATACAAGGAGGAAATAAAGTTTGAAAACAAAAACTAACATTCAAAAACAAAAAGAGCGCACAAACCC
>CALCRR010000179.1 GCA_937894495.1 uncultured Ruminococcus sp.
ATACCCTGCAGCACCGCCCTTGAACAGCCCTGCAAAGGTCACTGTCAGCCAGACCGCCAAGGTCAGTCCTGCTTCGAGTTCGTCGTTTTTCATATACCCACCTCCAGTTTTAATGCTTGCAGCTTTTTGAGCTTTTTCTCCAAAGCTTCTACATTGATGCCCCAGACCTCAAATGCTGTCTCGGTATTTACCATATTGGGATAGAAAGATCTCTGACCCTTTTCAGCCATTTTCTTTTTGACTATCCGCTTGTACTTTGCCGCTGCCGTATTACCCACCGAGAACAGCTCTCTTATCTCAGCCGTCCCCAGTTCAGAACAGGTGTAGTAGATACGCAGTGCGGTCTTTATGTCGGGTTGTTTCATGGTGTCACCTCACTTTCGGTCAACAAAGCCGAACAGCTCGTTCGGTGTGATGCCCAGTGCCTTACAGATAGGGCAAATGTACTCTGACTTAAATGTTTTACGCCCATTTAAAAGGTTGCTGAAGTCTCTGGGTTCAAATCCCGCTTTCTCAGCTATAGCTCGCTGTTTGTACCCTTTTTCTTTAATAAGTGCGCTGACTCTCTCTGCTGTTGTTAGCATTATTTCGCCTCCAGTTTTTATAGATAATTTTAGCTAAACTCCACTATTCTTGGAGCTGTATATATAATACTCCAAAAATAGTGAAATGTCAATACAAAAATCCAATTTTTTTGAAACAAAATACAACAAAAATAATCCAAGATATTTATTAATGTTGAACAAATATCTTGGATTTAACTGAGATCTGCTTCAAAAATCTTGATTTTTGCATACTTTTGTGTTATAATGTTGATAGATTTGGAGGTGATCATATGATAGGTGATATGATAAAAGCCAAAAGAATAGAGCTAGGCTTAACACAAGCTCAACTATCAAAGGAAACGGGTATAAAAAGCACTACTATTAGCAACTACGAAAATAATATTAGTTCTCCGAGTGACGAAAACATTTATAAACTAATGGAGGCGTTGAAGTGCGATGCTAACTATTTATTTGAATGGGAGAAAGTCAAGGACATTCAGCTTTCAGTAAATGAAAAAACACACATAAAAAAATACCGTAAGCTTGATACTTACGGTAAAAAAATAATTGATCATAACCTTGATGTAGAATATGAACGCTGTGTATCTGCATCTAAGCGAAATAATCCGCCAACGATAGAATTAAGATATTCCCGTCTTCCAGTATCGGCAGGCGCAGGTGAGTTTCTTGATGAAGAAAACATCGAAATAAGATATTTCCCCGATACACCTGAAGCAAGACAAGCCGATATTGTTATTCCCGTCAGCGGTGATAGTATGGAGCCCAAATATTATGACGGAGATGAATTATTTGTAAGGTTGCAGCCCGCTGTTAATATTGGTGAAGTTGGCATATTCACCAAGGGTGGAAGCGGTTATGTGAAAGAATATGCTGATGATAGGTTGATATCATTAAATCCGGATTATGATGATATTTACCCTGAAGAAGGCTTTGATGTACGTTGCATTGGCAAGGTCATAGGGAAGGTGTGATGATATGGGACTATTTGATGGAATGCCCTTAGGATATAAACCGAAATACTTAAAGGATTTTTCACACAGAAAAAAGGCAAAACCTTCATATACAGCTAAAGAGGCTCAGATACTTGCACCTCAATATCTCAGACAAGTTGAAGACTGCACCAATTTAGTTAATAGTACAGTAAAACCTGATATTTATTTTAAAAGATACGATATGATGGTAAGCTGCCTTGTTGAGCTTAAGAAAATGCAGAAAGTAATTAAATTCAGCGGTAAAAAACCTTCTGCATATTTAAACGAGGTAATAAAAACAAGGGACGAGCAGCTTAATTATTTTATTGAGAGAATATATAGATATTATTTCAATAAAATCAGCTCTCTTAAAACTGCAAAATCAAAACAAACACAAATAGATAAATTTACTGAAACAATGGCTGAAATTTCTTGTGAGCTGTCCGACAGTTTGATCTCAAAAGTGCAGATCATGACTGACGAGCTGAGAAATTTAAGCTTTGTGCCCCATAATGATCAATCTTCAAAAAATGATATATATACGGATAATAGCTATATCCGATATAATGTTGAAGGCAATTTATCTTCAAACCTTTTTGATAAGGAGCTATCATCAATACCTTTGGTCAACATAAAATTATCTTCAAAATATATAAAAACAAACTATGTTAAGGAAATGCAGGAGGTTGTGTTTAACACTCCCAGAGTCGGTTCTAAATACAGCGGGTACGGAAACTTTGTAGTAATAGATACTGAAACTACCGGCATTTCGGTTTCCAATGAAATCATTGAAATTTCAGCTATAAAATTTGAGAACTTCAAAGCGACAGCTGCGTTTTCAACGCTCATTAATCCTAAAGATCCTATTCCGAAAGAAATAACAGATATCACACAGATAACAAATGATATGGTAAAAAATTCTCCTACCATATACCAGGTCATGCCTGCTTTTATTGAATTTGTAGGGGGAAATGATATTCTTGGACATAATCTCAGATTTGATCTTGAATTTGTTTATAAATATGGCTTTAAATTTCAAGAAGTGAAGCGAAGATATTTTGACTCTTTGGATATCGCAAAAAATAAGATCAAAGGATTAGATAACTATAAACTGACCACATTGTGCAATTTTTATGGAATAGTAAGAAGCAATGCTCACCGATCTCTTTCAGATTGTTACGCAACAGCAAAAGTATACATAAATCTGTTAGATAAATGCAGACTATTAAAATAATCTCGGGCTATTTTTTAACAAAAAAGCGCCCCCGGTGCTACAAACACCGAGGACGCTGCGCAGGCGAATAAACCGCCTACACTTTATGTGACAATATAAGTGTACCATATCCGCCTGCAAATGTCAAGCAAGGAGGATAAGTTATGCCTATTTATAAAATGAACGGCAAAAAGGACGGTAAGCAAAAGTACCGTGTGCGCATAAATTATGTTGACGACCTCGGTCATGCCAGACAGCTGGATCGTGTGGTCTACGGCAGCGAGGAAGCCAAACAGCTTGAACGTGAGCTGAACTACAAAATAAAGATAAAGACCGAAAAGCCCGATACTGCCCTGACCCTGCAGCAGCTCTATGATGAGTATATAAAAGCCAAGACCCATGAGGTAAGAGAGAGCACCCTTGACAAGTCAAAACGAATGCTGAAGCTGTATGTGCTCGACAAGTACGGCAGCGTCAAGCTCAATAAGCTCACCCCCGTGCTGCTTAATGAGTGGAAGCAGCATATCAATAGTCTGGAGGGCATAAGCAGCATTACCACCAGGCAGAACATCTATGGCGAGTTCAGAGCTCTGCTCAACTACGGCGTCAAAATGGAGTATCTGCAGAAAAATCCGCTGCTCAAGGTCGGAAATTTCAAAGCGCCTTTGGAGTTCAAAAAGGAGATGGACTTTTACACCGCCGATGAGTTCAAAAAATTCATCTCGGCGGCAAGGGCTCACTGTGATAAGCAGGAGCTCAGCGGCGAGCTTTTCGACTGGAACTATTATGTTTTTTTCTGCATAGCCTTTTACATGGGTATGCGTAAGGGCGAGATCTACGCTCTGCGCTGGTGCGATATGACTGACGATGAGATAAAGATAACCCGAAGTCTTAACCAGCAGCTTCGGGGCAGCGACAGGATAACTCCCCCAAAAAACAAAAGCTCTGTAAGAACAATTCAGATACCCGAGCCGCTGAAAGCCGTGCTGAGCGAGCACAAAGAGCGCTGCAAGGTGCTGAAAAATTTCAGCGAGGAGCTGCTCGTCTGCGGCGGTGAAAAGGCTCTGCGCAATACCACAGTGTCAAATATGAACGAGTATTTTGCAAAGTCCGCCGACTTGAAAAAGATACGTATACATGATTATCGGCACTCCCACGCCTCGCTGCTTGCCCAGAAGGGCATAAGCATACATGAGATAGCAAGGCGCCTGGGGCACTCGAACATTACCCAGACCCTTGAGACCTACAGCCACTTATACCCCAGCGAAAGCGAACGAGCCATTAACATTCTTGATGAAATAAAGCTTTGAACTTATTTTTTTGAAGAAAAAACGTGTTTAAAACGTGGATAAATGAAAATAGCCGCCTATTTAGGCGGCTATTTGGGTGTTTGGTGGAGATGAGGGGAATCGAACCCCTGTCCGAAAGCCCATTCACACGAATTTCTACGAGTCTAGTCTGTTATTTCGGCTCACGCCCGTTCCCTCACCCTCGGGCAAGCAGACACGCCCAAGGATTTAGTAGGCTGCAATACATCTAAGGGTCACAGCCGTCGCCCAAAGACGTTCACCACTAGTCGACGCCTTATCCTGAGCCGTGGTACTCTCAGGCAAGACGGGCACTGCGCTTAGGCAGCAGCCAGTTCAAAATTATCGTTGTCGTCTAATTTTAAAACGTGCGCCGTTTCAGGAGAGTGCGCTCCTCCACTCGCTTATCGTCCTTCAAGACCCCCGTCGAAACCTTTACATCCCCATTTATTTCCCCCACCTATCACACTTTTGTGTGGTGGGCAAGATATCGAATCCTCCCCGGAGGGGAGGGGGCGCTTTCGTGGCTGCTAGTATTTTGATGGCTGCGCCAACCTTGTAAACGAGTTGTTGTGCGGTTTACCCCATAATTGAGTAAAACGGTTTCCAGCCCTTAGCACTCTAACCACTAGCAACTAGCAGTGTAAATCATGTTTTACGACAAAATGAACCGCTTATGCCAAGCACAGCATAAGCGGTTTTTTTATCAATTATAAATTGACTCAGAAATTGCTGCCGTTCCAGCCCCAGTCGGGGGTCTCGGCGTAGCAGACGTATATGCGTGATGGGCTGATAGCCAGCTCGCTGCTGATGATGTCGGTTATCCTGCCTGTCAGGTCAGTTTTGGCTGCTGATGAAGCGCTGCCGTATATGCTTACGTTCACCATAGCCGCAGGCTCGTCCGTGCCCTTGAAATACAGGTCATACTCAGGCTCGATACCCACCATGAGCCAGCCCTCGGACTTGCCGGGGATAGCCGATATAGCTGCACCCAGTGCGCTTTTTATGGACACCTTCTTATCATCATTGACCGCCGCATTTGTCTTAACATTTATAAATGGCATTCTTCTCACCTCCTTTTCTATTTCCCCCACCTTCCGCACTATTGTGGGGTGGGCGAGTTGTCGAGTCCTCCCCGGAGGGGTCCTCACCGGACGGGGTAATTCCCCCACCTATCGCACTATTGTGTAGTTGGCAAGATATCGAGTCCTCCCCGGAGGGGAGGAGGGTGCTTTTGTGGCGG
>CALCRR010000180.1 GCA_937894495.1 uncultured Ruminococcus sp.
AACATTTCGCCTCAGGTCCCTTGCAAGCAAGACCGTTCGGCTTCATGTTATAATATTATCATGACAACAAAACAATGCAGCCCTGTTTAGTATCTAACGTGATAAAAAGAGCGCCTAAAAGCGTGTTTGCGTATTTCAGACAGGGTAAACTAAGGAGAGAAAGAAAAAGATGAACTGGTCAAAAATGATCGCTGCTGCGTCAGCCCTTGTGCTGGCGGTGTCGGCGGCAGGCTGTGCTGAGGACAGTAAAAAGGGCAGTGACAGTGCGGTCACTACCACCGCAAGGGAGGCTAAGGCGGCGCCCGGCAAGGTGGAGCTTAAAAAATATGAGTTCCCCGAGTTTTTGGGGAGCATAAAAGTGCCCGATATGCTTTCAAATGCGGTATATGTGAGCTTTGACGCCGGCAGCTATTCCCAGCCTGTTGAGGAGCAGCCCTTTGAGGGCTATGAGTGTACTCAGCTCATAAACGATACCCTTTATGTTTTCAAGCAGGGCAAATTCAGCGGACTGCTGGATATGAGCGGCAAGGTGGTGCTGGAAGCGGATACCTATGCCGAGATAGAGCCATGCTCTCAGGGTATGCTCACCCTTTCGAGAAATAAGGAGCTTAATTCTCCCGACGACTATGCCTATTTTGATGAGAGCGGAAATATCACCCCTGCTGAAAACTATGCCTACAGCAGCGAGGATATAGTGACCGAGGTGCAGTCGGTGCTGACCGAGGGCGACGGTGACAGCGAGGCTGTGTACAAGGATATATATGACCTGAAGCTCCCCGGCGGCAGCTACGTCACAGACGGTGCAGGACTGGGCGGCTGGGACAGCGTGGAGGAGATATCGGCTGAAAGCATAGTTACCTCCAAAGTATTCAGCGGCTACTACAGGGCGGTCAAGGACAGCAGTTATTATTTTATCTGCATAGACAGGTTTTATAACTACACCGTTTATAACGGCGCCTACGGCTTTGTAAGGCTTAAAGTGGGCGATGTTTACGGCGAGTGCTATATCCTCGACAGCAGCGATTACAACGAGCTTGACCAGATGATAAAAAGCTTCGGCAGCAGCGGCACTGCCCAGACCCCCAGCAGCGATACGGGGCTGGATTTCATACAGATCGAAACAGGACTGAGCACGGGGGAAAAGACGGTGATAACCGTATCTGCCGACGGCTACTGCTTTACAGATGCCGTCAGCACATCGGGGGATCAGCCTGTGAACAAGTATTTTTCAAAGCTGGATAAGGAGAGCTTTATAAGCCTTGTACAGTGGGTAGATCAGGTGCTCTCGAAGGAGTATGCGCAGATCAACGAGCAATATTGCTCCCCCAACTAAACCTTGCCAAAAATGCTTGACAAAAATAAAAAATCTCTGCGTTGCAAAAGCTTGAAGGGCGTGATCTCCCCGAGCCGGGGAGGTGTCACGCAGTGACAGAGGGGCTGACCGACAGACCAGCCC
>CALCRR010000181.1 GCA_937894495.1 uncultured Ruminococcus sp.
TTGCTTCTTGCTTCTAGCGGCACAGGTGGGGGAAGCGAGCCGTCCGCCCGAGGACTGATTGACATTATACCTTATAAATGCTATAATTAATGTGACAAAACACTCTATAAAGGAGCGGAAAATGCTATGGATAAGGCAGTTATAGGAATACTTGCCCATGTTGACTCGGGAAAGACCACACTCTCGGAGGCGGTGCTTTATAAAAGCGGAGCTATAAGAAAGCTGGGCAGAGTTGACCACAGGGACGCTTTTCTGGATACCAACAGTATCGAGCGTGATCGGGGCATAACCATATTTTCAAAGCAGGCGGTTTTCAGTTGGGGGGATACCTCATTCACGCTGCTTGATACCCCCGGGCACGTTGATTTTTCGGGGGAGACCGAGAGGACCTTGCAGGTCATCGACGCTGCCGTGCTGGTCATAAGCGCCACCGACGGCGTGCAGAGCCATACCCGTACCCTCAGCCGACTGCTGGATATCTACGATGTGCCAACCTTTGTTTTTGTGAATAAAATGGATATGCAGGGGGCTGATAAAGGCTTTGTGATGAACTCGCTGACCGCAGGGGTGGGGGAGTGCTGCATTGATTTTTCAAAACCGATCGACCAGCTTTTTGAAGCCCTTTCACTTTGCAGCGAGCAGCTTATGGAGGAGTACCTTGAAACAGGGGAGCTTTCAGATGAAAGCATATCAAAGGCTGTGGCAGAGCGTGAGGTCATACCCTGCTGCTTCGGCTCGGCACTGAGACTTGAAGGCATTGAAAAGCTGCTTGACTGCGTACAAAAATATCTTCCGAAAAAACCACAGCGTGATGAATTTTCTGCAAGAGTTTATAAGATTTCCGAGGACCGCAGCGGCGCAAGGCTCACCCACCTTAAAATAACAGGGGGCAGCCTGGCGGTGAGGAGCGCTTTGACCTACACCGACAGAAACGGCGATGAGATCACCGAAAAAATAAGCCGCATAAGGGTATACAGCGGCGAAAAATTCACCTCACCCGAAAGTGTCACCCAGGGGGAGGTCTGCGCAGTCATGGGGCTGGGCGCCTCATATGCGGGGCAGGGGCTGGGCGGCGAGGCAGGGGAGTATGCACCCATATCCGAGCCCGTGCTCTCCTACAGGGTCATCGCCCCTGAGGGGGTAGATGACCACACAATGCTTAAAATACTGCACACACTTGAGGACGAGGACCCCACCCTGACGGTGACCTACAGCGAGCAGCTCGCCGAGATAAGCCTTGCCCTTATGGGGGAGATACAGGCTGAGGTGGTAAAGCGTATCATCTCTGAACGCTTCGGGGTGGATATAACCTTCGGTGAGGGCAGGATAGCCTACCGTGAGACTATCGCAGCCCCCTGTGAGGGCGCAGGCCATTTTGAACCTTTAAGGCACTACGCCGAGGTACACCTGCGGCTTGACCCACTGCCCAGGGGCAGCGGCTTGCAGTTTTGCTCAGACTGCTCGGAGGATATACTTTCACGCAACTGGCAGCGGCTGATACTCACCCACCTTAAAGAGAAGATACACAGGGGTGTGCTCACAGGCTCGCCCATAACCGATATCAGGCTCACCCTCACCGCAGGCAGAGCTCACCTAAAACATACCGAGGGGGGAGATTTCCGTCAGGCTACCTACAGGGCG
Source organism: uncultured Ruminococcus sp. (assembly GCA_937894495.1). Taxonomy (GTDB): domain Bacteria; phylum Bacillota; class Clostridia; order Oscillospirales; family Ruminococcaceae; genus Hominimerdicola. Next base: position 1,642 of record CALCRR010000181.1, read on the forward strand.
GTAAGGCAGGGGCTGAGATATGCCGAGAGCCTGCTGTTGGAGCCTTACTATTCTTTCAGGCTTGAAGTGCCATCTGCCGCCGCAGGCAGGGCGCTTAACGATATCGACAGCATGGGCGGCACAGTCTCAGCTCCCGAAAACGACGGCGAGACCGCAGTTATCACAGGCTATGCCCCTGTTTCAAAAATGCGTTTTTACCATACCGAGGTGGCAGGCTACACCAAGGGGCAGGGCAGGCTTTACTGCACAGCCGCAGGTTATGATGTATGCAAAAACAGCGAACAGGTCATCGCAGAGCTGGGCTATGACCCCGACAGCGACCTTGATAACACTGCCGACTCGGTGTTCTGCTCCCACGGGGCAGGTCATACAGTGCCCTGGGACGAGGCGAACGAGCATATGCATATAAGCCCCGAAACAGGCAGGCAGCAGTATGAGCAGGCAGCCGTTATGCGCTCTGCCGCTGACGATTTTGTAAAGCGTGCCGCCAACGATGAAGAGCTTATGGCGATATTTGAGCGCACCTACGGCACTATCGACCGCAAAAAGCGCTATGCCATGAGGACCCCCAAGGAGCCCCCGAAAACAAGCGGCAAGCCAAGACCCGTCAAAAAGGGTCCCGAGTTCCTGCTGGTGGACGGCTACAACATTATCTTTGCCTGGGAGGAGCTAAAAAAGACCGCCGAAAAAAGCCTTGACCTTGCCAGAAGCCAGCTGATAAACCGTTTGTGCAGCTATCAGGGCTTTAAGCAGTGCGAGCTGATACTGGTGTTTGACGCCTACCGCATAAAAGAGCCCGAGAGGGTGACGAAATACCAGAACATCAGCGTGGTATACACCAAAGAAGCCGAAACTGCCGATACCTACATCGAGCGCACCGCCCATAAGCTTTCAAAGGACCACAAGGTAAGGGTGGCGACCTCTGACGGACTGGAGCAGGTGATAATCATGGGGGGCGGCGCACTTAGGGTCTCCGCCAAGGAACTGCACCTGGAGGTGGAGGCGGCTGAAAAAGCTATAAGAGAATGTATTGAGGAGCTTAACTCAAAGAGAATGAATACCATGCTTGATATAAAAAGACCATGAGTGCGGCGGCTCTTCGCTAGGAAAAGTAAAGGCACTCTTGTCAGTTACCTAACAAAAGTGCCTAAAAAACTACTTTATTGCGTCTGCGCTGTCAGATAGTTCCGCTGACAGTCAGCACCGTCTGTGAGGGTATCACCGACCACTGACCTGTAGCATGGTCCTGAGTTATCTGGGCGGCAGGCAGAGTTATCACACCTGCTGCGGTGGTGAACAAGCCTGTGCTCTCGTCATAGGTGTATGAAGCCGAGGGCAGGGGCGCACCGTCAAGGGTCACCTCGATGCCGCTGAGAGCAGGGTCGAAGGTGTCGGTTATAACTGCGTTGTCAGCCGCTTCAAGGGCTGTGCTGCCGTTGTTTAAAACTGTAAAGGTGTAGGTTATCTCCTCACCTGCGCTCACCTCGGTGGGCGAGAGCGCCTTTGTGATGGTAAGCTGCGCCTGTGAGACTGCGCTTACAGCTTCCTCGGCGGTTATGGGCGCTGTAATGGGCGTGCCCGATACGGTAACGGTGTTGGTTATCTCGCCGCCTGCCTCGGGTGAGGCAAAGCTGTTGGCTGTGGTCTCATAGATAACAAGAGCATTTCCCCCTGCGGGAACGTTAATGCCTGTTATGGTAAGGGGCGAGCTGCCCGATACGGTGGGAGCTGCCTGAAGCTGACCGTTCACAAAATATCTCACCGAGTCCTCGGTGTAGTCAAGAGGGGTCACCTGTGCAGTGCCGAACTCATAAGCGCCCAGATCGTCGGTGAGGGTAAGCCCCGTGTAGTCGGCTGTGCCGTCGTTAACAAGGCTTATGATATAGGTCACAGTTCCGCCCTGCTCATACTCGGGCACAACTGCGGTCTTTGCCGCTGTGAGAGCGTCGATGATCTGACCCTCGGTAATGTTTGAGCTTACGGTATTTCCGCTGTAGGAAAGCGTAGCCTGATTAAAAAATGCTGCCATATTAAATTCCTCCGTTTTAACATCAATGTTTTTTGCTTGCTGAGGTCGCCCTCGGTATAATATATGCGTAAGGTGAGCATGAGGTGAGAGGATAGGGCAGCTGATCAATATCGTCAGTTTATACAAAAATGTTTGTCATAGCTTACAAATTGCTTAAAATACTTGATTTTTGGTAAACAATATGCTATAATATTATCTTGGATAAATAATATATAGGCAACACCGCACAACCATTGTACGTCAGATGCGCAGTCAGATTTTTCGTCAGAATGCATAAAGTTGACGCAGGCTTGCTGGCGCAAGTCAAGGAAACTTTGTGTATTATGACGGAAAATATGCAAGCAGATGGCGTGCAAAGGCGTTAGCCGGTGGTTGTGCGGTGTTGCCTATAATTTTTCGGGAGATCTGAGCCAATGAAAGAGGTCTATATTGTTTTGAGCCAGACCATGACGAAGTTCGGCAGAGCTATCAGACGGGTCGGAAGAATGAAATATAATCATACGGCTATAGTGCTTGATGATGATTTTGACGAGTGGTACAGCTTTGCCAGACGCCACCACAGGGCAGTGCTCACAGGCGGGCTGGTAAAAGAGACTATACAGAGATACACCCTTAAACAGGACTGCGTGATAGAGAGCGCAGTTTTCAGGATACCGCTTTCGGACCAGAAGTATGAGGAGCTGGAGAGGAGCATCAATGCGATCTCCAACGATAAGGAGTACATATATAACCTTCTCAGCGTGCTGACATATCCGCTGCTCCACGGCTTCAAAACCTACAAGGCGTTCACCTGTGCGGAGTTCGTGGCTTATCTTTTAAGCAACGCAGGCTTTATGTTCGATGAAGTCCTTTGCAGTTACAAGCCCGACGATATCGGCAGATTTTTGCAGCAGTATCTTATCTATGAGGGCGATCTTGTAGACTATGTGGCTGACAAAAACAACGATAAGAACTACGCCAACAAGGTCACTGAGGAATACTTCCAGAACTTTTCAAGAAAAGACTTCAGGGAAAGTGTGCATAACCTTTACAGAATGTTTTCAAGGCTTTTTTACCGCAGGGTATAGCATAAAAATAACAGCGAGTACATTTTTTTGTACTCGCTGTTTTGCTTTTTATAGATTATTCTTCCTCGTCCTCGGGCATATTCTCCCAGTTGTGGTAAACGTTCTGCACGTCGTCGTTGTCCTCTAAATGCTCCAGCAGCAGGGACATCTTCTTTATTGCGTCCTCGTCGTCTATGGCGGTGTAGTTTGCAGGTATCTTTTCAGCCTCGGCAGAAAGCACCTTGTAGCCTAAGCCCTCGAGGGTCTCTCTTACGGTGGTCACGCTGCCGGGGGCGCAGGTTATCTCTACCACATCGTCCTCAACGTTGAAGTCGTCAGCGCCTGCCTCAAAAACATCGTCCATTATCTTGTCCTCGTCAGCGCCGTTGTTCTCGATAACAACAGTTCCCACGTCAGAGAACATATATGATACACAGCCTGTGCTGCCCATGTTTCCGCCGAACTTGTCAAAATAGTGGCGGACATCTGCGGCAGTTCTGTTTTTGTTGTCGGTAAGGCACTCAACTATCACCGCAACACCGCTGGGACCGTAGCCCTCATAAACCATTGACTCATAGTTGTTCTTGTCGCCCTCGCCTGCTGCCTTTTTGATTATCCTGTCGATATTATCGTTAGGCACATTGTTAGCCTTAGCCTTGGCGATAAGGTCTCTCAGCTTTGCGTTGCCTGCGGGATCGGGACCGCCCATTTTAACAACAACAGCTATCTCTCTGCCTATCTTGGTGAACACCTTTGCCCTTGCAGCGTCGGTAGCACCCTTTTTCCTTTTGATATTATCCCATTTTGAATGACCTGACATAATTTTCACTCCTTTTAGATGTAAGAGGTAAGACCTCTTGATCTTGATTTTAGTTATCCCAGCACAGCTCAAAAAGCTCCTCAATGCGCTGATGTTTATTTGTAAGATACAGATAGCCGAAAAGGCATTCAAGCCCCGTGGCGTTTCTGTATTCGCTGACGGTGGAATGCTTTGGGGGATTGACCTTGGTGTTCCTGCCCCGTTTGAATATCTCCAGCTCCTCCTCGGTAAGGGTGCCGCTGTCGATAAGCTCCAGCACCTTTTCAGACTGATATTCGGCGCAAACCTTTTTTATTGCAAGCCTGTGGAGCTCCCCCGCAGGCATATTTGCCGTCAGCACCAGCCGCTCTCTCACCAGCTGCTCATAGACCGAGTCGCCCAGAAAAGCCAGGGTCAGCGGCGAATACTGCCTTGCCTGATGGGGAGTCAGTTCTGTCTGCATAAGCATTCCCCTTTACTTTACATACTCAAACTCAAAGTCGAAGATAGCCACGGTGTCGCCCTCTTCAATGCCCATAGCTTCCAGCTTTCTGATAATTCCGCTGGATACCAGCACGTTCTGGAAATACTGCAGCGACGAATAATCGTCCATGTTGGCGGTCCTCAGTATGTCATACAGCCAGTCGGCTTCCACAAAATAAATGCCGTCCTCCACCGTAACGGTGAAATCCCTGTTTGACCTGGTCTTAGCCTCAACCTCTTCTCTGGTAAGGGGCTGGGCTTCAAACCTCTTTACGGGGGGCAGCTTTGCAAGCTCCTCGTTTATGCCGTAAACCAGCTCCTGAGTGCCCATAGTGGTGGCTGCCGATATCTCGTAATAGGGGAGTCCCTTTTGTGCGATATACTCTTTAAAGCGCTCTGTCTGCTCGGGCTGAGCCATATCCGTCTTGTTGGCGGCAACTATCTGGGGCGCCTCTGCCAGCTCCTGCGAGAAGTTTTTAAGCTCCTTATTGATAGCCTCGAAGTCCTCTATAGGGTCTCTGCCCTCGATACCCGAGACATCTACCACATGGACTATCAGCCGACAGCGCTCAACGTGCCTTAAAAATTCGTGACCCAAGCCTACGCCCTCGCTGGCGCCCTCTATAAGTCCCGGGATATCCGCCATAACGAATGAGCGCTCCTCCCCAACCTTAACAACTCCCAGCACGGGGGTGAGGGTGGTGAAGTGGTAGTTGGCTATCTTGGGCTTGGCTGCCGATACCACCGAGATAAGGGTAGATTTACCCACATTTGGAAAGCCCACCAGCCCAACGTCCGCAATAAGCTTCAGCTCCAGCTGCACGTTGAACTCCTCGCCGCGAAAGCCGGGCTTAGCAAACCTTGGTATCTGCCTTGTAGATGTGGCAAAGTGTGCATTGCCCCTGCCGCCCTTGCCGCCGTGGGCTATTATAACAGGCTCGTCGCCCGACATATCTGCAAGTATCCTGCCTGTTTCTATCTCCTTTACCACCGTGCCCCTGGGTACTTTTATTACCACATCGGGGGCACTTTTGCCGTAGGAGCACTTAGCGCCGCCGTTCTGCCCCTTTTCGGCAACATATTTTTTCTTGTATCTGAAATCTATCAGGTTTGAGATGTTGTCATCGACCTTGAATATCACATCTCCGCCCTTGCCGCCGTCACCGCCGTCGGGACCGCCTGCGGCTACATATTTTTCTCTGTGGAAGGAAACTGCGCCGTCGCCGCCGTCACCTGCCTTGATGTAGATTTTAGCCTGATCTACGAACATCTCCAAACCTCCTTATCATCTGTTAAAAAGTCATCATAGCTTTTATACTTGTATTTATCCTGCTTTGCGAGCTCATCAAATTCATCAAGCAGCTCCTGCTTCTGCGCCTGCGTCAGCTTTTCACCGCTGTCCTCGCTGTTATATACCGAGTTTTTGTTTTTTATGAGCTCATCAAGCTCAGCCGACATCTGAGATGAGGTCCTGTCAGTCCTGCGCTTAAAGTTATATGGGTCGTTTTTGTTCATATACCTGGCTGCCACACGGTTTGAGCCCAGCCCGATGATGACAAATACCGCCCCTATCATAGCCAGTATGCCAAACAGCATATACCACATTATAGGCGGATTGATCTGACGGTATATCCTCTCAGCCTCTTTTTCGTTGCAGTTTATCTGATAAACGGGGAAAGCCTTGCCGTACTTATCCTTGTAAAAGGTCACGGTATTATTTTCCCTCTGGTCCATAAGCAGAAAGTGCCTGTAATACTCCTTGCTGCCGCTGGTCGTTATTTTAAGATTTTCTTCCTCGTTTATCACCTTGACATAATAATAGGTAGTATATCTGCGGTGCCTGGTCGAGTAGGTCCTTACGGTCTCTGTTCTGGTCTCAACAGTGCAGTTATAAACTGTCCTGTAAAACTCCACATCAGAATAGCCTGTGTAATTCTTATAAACAAACAACAGCACAGCCATTATGATAAAAGCTGCCCCTGTGCTCAGATATCTCACTGCAAAGCCTGAGTTTAATTTTGCTGCCTCATTCATAGTCAATACCTGCCTTTTTCAACAAAAGACCCCGAGCAAAGGCGCTCAGGGTCTTGTTAGTGCATAATTAAGCCTGAGGATAAACCGAGACCTTCTTACGGTCCTTACCCAATCTTTCAAATCTTACAACACCGTCGCTTGTTGCGAAGAGTGTGTCATCAGAACCACGCTTAACGTTCTCACCGGGGTGAATGTGAGTACCTCTCTGACGAACGAGGATATTGCCTGCCAGTACGAACTGACCGTCAGCTCTCTTCACGCCAAGTCTCTTCGACTCGGAGTCACGTCCGTTCTTTGTAGAACCCATTCCCTTTTTATGTGCAAAAAACTGCATTGAGATCTTTATCATTATTTATCACACCTCCGAAATGTAATATATCGAGCCGCTTATCCGACTCTTACCTTGATATGCCCCACAAATTCATCTGCCATGTTATTCAGATGTATCATCAGCCCCAGCAGCACCTTATCGCCGCTGCCGTCGGGGTCGCTTGGGAGCATCAGCTTGATTTCATTTTCGTTCACCTCTACCTGGGCATCAAGCCTGAATGCTTCGGTAATGGTATTTGCCGCCATCATCACGGCAGATGAAACGCTTGCACAGCAAACGTCCTCACCATAATCGGCAAGCCCTGCATGACCTGTTACGCAAAAGCCTGTCAGCTTATTATCCCGATCCGAGAAAAAATCAGCTACGATCATGATGTGCTTATGCGTTGATAGCTTCGATAACTACCTTGGTGTAAGGCTGTCTGTGACCCATCTTTCTCTTCTCGCCCTTCTTAGGCTTGTAGGTAAAGACTGTGATCTTCTTAGCCTTGCCGTTTTTGAGTACCTTAGCGGAAACTGTTGCGCCGTCAACATAGGGAGCGCCTACCTTGATACCGTCGTCAGCGCCTACTGCGATGACCTTATCAAAGGTAACAGCCTCATCAGCGTTAACATCAAGCTTCTCGATAAAAACCTCGTCGCCTGCCTTTACCTGATACTGCTTTCCGCCTGTTTCAATTACTGCGTACATCTAAATATGCACCTCTCTTTTCATAGAACTCGCTGCGCACGGCGGTGGGTTTGAACACACTTGAAAAAACCGTGAACAAGCGGCTTAAATATCATACCATACTTTTATATAAAAGTCAAGAAATACAACAAACTTTACAGAAATTTTACATTTTTCACTGACACCCTAAATCATATCTGCCCGAAGGCTTCTCTTATCGACCTTACGCCGACTATCTCGATATCATACTTTTTGGTGTTTATCTTCCTCACGGCGTATGAGGGCATTATTATCTTTTTAAAGCCCATGCGCTGGGCTTCGGCTATGCGCTGCTCTGCCTGGGTGATGGTCCTCAGCTCGCCCCCCAGACCTATCTCGCCGAAGGCTATGGTCTTTTCGTCCACCACCTTATCGGTGAGGCTTGAATAGAGCGCCATTGCCACCGATAGGTCTGCGGCGGTGTCGTCAAGCTTGAGACCGCCCACTATGTTGATATAAACATCAAGTCCGCCGAAGAAAAAGCCC
>CALCRR010000182.1 GCA_937894495.1 uncultured Ruminococcus sp.
GTAATAGCCGCCACAAAAGCGCCCCCTCCCCTTCGGGGAGGACTCGAGTACCTGCCGTCCACACAAAAGTGCGGCAGGTGGGGGAAACAGAAAAAAACAAAATGCCTCCCGATTTTTGAAAAAAGGAAGGCTTTTGTCAAGGAATTATTTATAAACAATCATGCTCAGCTTGCTATGCTATGCTTTACTCTGTCCTGAACCTCGCTGCGCTTTGCGTCGTTGAAGCGGTCAAGGGTGCCTACAAGATAGCCTGTTATCCTTCTTATCCTCTGGAAAGGCACAGCGGCAAAGTGGTAGTCAACATCTACATAATCGCCGTCCAGCGTCAGGTCGATAGACTCAATAGCCTTGCCGGGATACAGCTCGTGCGCCCTGGCTACATATGCCTTGATCTCTTCCTCAGTGAGCTCACCGTTCTTTACATTTACATTGATCATTGTCTTTTACCTCGCTTTTCTCCAAAATTTATTTCATATCAAAATTTACCGTATTTAGTGAAACCTTTATAATAATAGCACAATATATTGTATTTGTCAAGAATTTTGCGGCTCAATATTGCACAATTAATCGTACTCGTCTTTAAACAGCTTGCACAAACCCCCCCGATTTTCCGCAGTTTGCGCAGTGCAGAGTTTGTGTGCTGTTTATTGGGGGAGAGCCTTTTGTAAAACCTGCACACGGTACAACAGCTCGCCGTCTGCGGCAGAACATATCAAAGTCGGGGAAAAGCAAAGCACTCCTGCCAGCCATCTGACAGAAGTGCCTAAATACCATCAATAATACTTTATTTCAAAGCAGCTATTACCTCTACCTCCACAAGAACGTCCTTGGGGAGCTCTTTAACAGCTACGCATGAGCGTGCGGGCTTTGAGGTGAAATATTCGCCGTAAACGCCGTTAAAGGCTGCGAAATCAGACATATTCTTCAAAAAGCACACAGTTTTAACTGCCTTGTCGATAGAAGTTCCTGCGGCTTCAAGAACTGCTGTCAGGTTTTTGCATACCTGATGTGTCTGCTCCTCGATGGTCTGAGCCTCAACATTGCCCGTTGCAGGGTCGATAGCTATCTGTCCCGATGTGAAAACCAGGTCGCCTGTGATAACAGCCTGCGAATAGGGACCTATTGCGTCAGGTGCGTTTTTTGTGTAAACCTTCTCTGCCATTGTTAATTACTCCTTTTTACTTATATTGCTGCATAGCCAAAGCTATGCCTGTCTACGATAAAACCGCCGTCACTTGTTGACTATCTTAAAGCCCTGCCTTGTCAGCTCGGCTCTTATCTCTCTGATGTGCTCATAATTTCTGGTCTCCAGCACCAGTCTCAGCAGGCATTCGGTGATATCGCTGTCCTCGCTGGCTCTCTCATGGTGGATAGATACCACATTTCCCCCCAGGTCTGAGATTATAGCCGAAACGCCCTTTAGCTGACCCGGCTTATCCTCCAGCTGAATGGTAAGAGTATCCGACCTGCCTGATTTGAGCAGACCTCTCTTGATAACTCTTGAAAGGATAGTAACGTCGATATTGCCGCCCGAAACCAGACAGACAACGTTTTTGCCCTTGATATCGGGTATTTTGTTGAACATTACCGCCGCCACCGAAACAGCCCCTGCACCCTCGGCGATAAGCTTCTGCTTCTCGATAAGGTGGAGTATTGCCGAGCTTACCTCGTCGTCGCTGACAGTAACTATGCCGTCAACAAACTGCTTGCAGTATTCAAAGGTGTGCTCGCCGGGCTCTTTTACCTGTATGCCGTCGGCAATGGTGTGCACGCTGTCAAGGCAGAGTATCTTGTCCTCCTCCAGCGACTTCACCATAGATGGCGCACCCTCAGCCTGAACGCCGTAAACCTTAACTCTCGGGTTGAGCTGCTTGATAGCAAAGGCAACGCCCGATATAAGTCCGCCGCCGCCCACGGGTACCACCACCACATTGGCATTGGTCACCTGGTTGAGTATCTCCAGCCCGATAGTGCCCTGACCTGCGATAACATTCTCGTCATCAAAGGGGTGGATAAAGGTGTAGCCCTTTTCCTCCTTTAGTCTCAGCGCCTCGGCATATGCGTCGTCGTAAACGCCCGGCACCAGGCATATCTCAGCGCCGTAGCTCCTGGTAGCCTCAACCTTTGAGATAGGTGCGCCGTCGGGCAGGCAAATGGTAGCCTTTATGCCGTTTTTAGCCGCCGCCAGAGCCACACCCTGTGCGTGGTTTCCTGCCGAGCAGGCGATAACTCCCTGCGCCTTTTCCTCGTCAGACAGCTGGGATATCTTGTAATAAGCACCCCTTACCTTAAAAGAGCCTGTTACCTGCAAATTTTCAGTTTTAAGAAAAACATTGCACTCAGGGTTCACCGCAGGCGCAGCGATACAGGCAGTAGGTCTGAGCACCTCCTTTAAAACATTTGAAGCATCAAAAACCTTATCCAGAGTAAGCATTGATAATTAACCTCTTTTCAAATCTATATCTTTATAAAAATTATAGCACTTTAAACCAACCTTGTCAACCTGTCCTCACCGGACGGGGTGTTTCCCCCACCTGTCGCACTTTTGTGTGGTGGGCGAGTTTTCGAGTCCTCCCCGGAGGGGAGGGGGTACTTTTGTGGCAGCTATTACTTTGATGGCTGCGCCAACCTTGCAAAAGAGTTTTTGTGCGTTTTACCGCATAATTTGGAGAAACGGTTTTCTAGCCACTAGCACTCTAACCACTAGCGACTGGCAGCTATCGCCCGAATGGGCATAACATCGCCGATAGGCGATACCGACAATTATGAATTATGCATTATGAATTATGAATCAGATCAGCCGTGTATTTCAGAATAAGCCGTCTGCGCCGCCGTCTGCACATCTGCCTTGCCGTAGTAAATGCTCTCTAAGGCTTGGGTGAAGATGTCTATATAGGTCTGGGCTTCAAGGCGGTAGCTCATTGTGCCGAAGCCCTTGGTCCCGTTCATTTTGCAGGTGGCGTCATATTCCATGCCGTCCAGCAGATCTCTTGCTTCAAGTGCCTCCACCGCCGAGGTGCTTATGGGCACGCCCTTTGTCAGCTCCAGCAGGGCTGCCATATCGGCGCTGTTTATCAGATAGTCCATCAGCTTTGCCGCAGCCTCGGGGTCCTTGGCGGTCTTTTTTATGGCGTAAAGTCCCGTGGGCTTCATCTCCCACCCAAAGGCAACGCTGTTTTCGGCAGTTACGTAATCCCCCAGGGTGGGTACTACAGCGCCGTTGTTGTCCGCATCGGCATAATATCCCAGGTCGGATATCCAGGTGACTACCCCCGCCATGCTGCCTGTAACAAAGTCCGAGCGGTCGAAATCCGAGCCGAGACAGGTCACTTTTTCACCGAGCAGCCTGCTGCCGAACTCCAGCATTATCTCCAGATCTTCCGCGCTCATGGCAGGCTCGTCATCGTAAAAGGCTTTTTTGCCCGTTGTCTGTTCAAGATAAACACAGCAGCTCATCCACAAATGCTTGCTTGAAAAGCACAGGGGGTACACCCCGTCCTTACTCATGACCTTTGCCGCTTCAAAAAGGTCCTCCCAGGTCTTGGGCAGGGGCAGACCGTAGCTGTCATAAAGCTTTTTGTTGTATACGAATGAAAGCACGTTCATGCTGTAGGGCACGGCGTTGAGCTTGCCGTTTATGGTGCCGCATTCAAGGCTTTCCTCGGTATAGGTGCCAAGGTCGATATACTCCGTAAGCTCCCCCAGGTCGTAAAAATCATCACCCTCGGGGGAATACTGATAGAGCCAGTCGTAGTTGAGCTGCATAACATCGGCTTGGGTCTCAGAGTAGAACTGGGAGTCCATGCGTGCCTTAAAGCCCGTGAACTCGCTGTACTCAGCGTCCACCATAATGCCTGTCTGCTCCTGGAATTTCGAGAGCCCTTCAAGAGTCCTCTCATTCCTCTCATCTCCGCCCCACCATGAAAAGCTTATCTCGGCAGTGCTTTCATTATAGGTGACCTCCTTAAAGCTGCATGAGCCGCAGCCAAGGGCAACAGCGGCAGCTATGCAGACCGCAGCCGCCTTGTCAAAAAATCTTTTCATACTAGCTGCCCCCCTTGCCTGCCTTGTGCAGCACGTAGCTCTTACCGCTCTGGTCAGCCTCCAGCAGCGACTGCACCGCTATGTCATACAGCTCGTCATAATCGGTGCTGCTGTCGGGGTAGATGGCTGCGCCCACAACGCATACCACATCGCCCTCGTGGTCAAGGAAGCTGTTTTTAAGGGTATTGTCCAGCTCTTCAAGGCTCTCTTTAAGTCGGTCGTGAGCCTTGAAAAGGTCGTACTCGGTAAAATCGGCAAACACCACAAACTCGTTCTCGCCCGTTTTGCCCACTATATTTTTCGAGCCCTCCTTCTCAGCTCCGAAAAAGCTGGAGAGGATATGCGAATATTTTACGATAGCGCCGTTGTAGCCCGATTTGCCGTAGTTCTCCCTTATCTCGTCAAGGTTAGTTATCCTCACCACCGCCAGCATTATGGTGGAGCCTGATATGCAGGTCTCTATCTTATCGGCGATAAGGTCCTCCGCCTCCTCGGCGTTGCTAAGCCCCGTCAGCGCATCTATCGAGGGGCTGACAGCCAGCTGGTCAGAGCTGAACAGGTCGCTGTTTCTGGCGGTAAGTATGTTGAAAACTGACAGCATAGCTATAACTATTATCAGTACAGCCGCTACCTCAACAGCCATGAACCTGTAGATATCTATAGTCTCCTTCATTCTTCTGACACTTACGACCTTCCAGCCGGTGTGCAGACTTTCCGCCGCCTGTATCCTTTCATACTCCAGAACGGTATAGCTGCCGTCCTCGGCAATGTCCTTCTCATTATAGGCTACCTTGCCTGTGGCGATAACGCAGCTGCCGTTGTTATCCAGCAGATAAAGGTCAGTATTTTTGGGAGCCTTGCCTGTCACCAGGATATCCGCCAGCTCCTGCGAATAGAATGAGCCCAGAAAGCAGCTGTTCTCGCTGGCAGCTCTTATATAGAATATCTTTGACAGGTCGCCGCCGATACCTGTTATCCAGAGGGTCTTGGCGTCGCCCAGCAGGTCACGCATGGCGTCATAAAGCTCCTTATCCCCCGATATCAGCTCCTTAGAGCCGTCAGACAGCCTGCCTGCACAGGTGCTGTTGCGGTAAACTATGGCAAAATCGCAGTAGTTATCCATAAGGCTCAGCACGGTAACGCTTTTGTTTATCTGCCCCAGCTTCTGGGATATCTCAAACTCGTCCGCGTCGGGGGCGTCAGCGTCAAAGCCGATAATATCCTCGTTTGACAGCAGGGCGACGCTGGCGTCCTCCAGCTTATCAAAAAACTCCTCGGCAGCTATTTTAGTCTGCTTGTTGGCAGCCCCCAGCAGCTCGGCTTCGGTCTTTATCTGGTGGCGGTAATGCTCATACCCCACATAGCTGAGGAGCCCTGCGCAGGTAACTATCAGCATAAGAACATAAAAGACCTGCATTTTTTTAAGCGCACCAGCCGCCGATCTTTTATTTGTCTCCATTCCTGCACACCTCCCAAGCTCCGCCCTGAGCACACACTTTTAATTATAACAATTATATCACAATTATTTACAATAATAATTGTTTTTTTGTAAACTTATTTACTTCCCCCACCTACCGCACTATTGTGGGGGACGGCAGGTACTCGAGTCCTCCCCGGACGGGGTATTTCCCCCACCTGCCGTACTATTGTGTGGGCGACAAGTTGTCGAGTCCTCCCCGGAGGGGAGGGGGTGCTTTCGTGGCTGCTGGTATTTTGATGGCTGCGCCAACCTTGCAAAATGATGACTTTGTGCGCCGTACCTCATTTTGAATTATTTTCCCCCACTGAAACTTTGTGGAGTTTTTCAGACCTTTGCATTGGTGCGTTTAACGCATAATTTCGCAAATCGGTTTTCTAGCACCTGGCTCTCTAACGACTAGCGACCAGCAGCCCACCTTTGTATATGTGCGCCTTTCAAACATATTTCGGGCATAAAAAAGGGCGGTCAATGACCGCCCCTACAGATATTTGGTTTACAGAATTATGCGGTAAGCCGCACAAAAACTCGTTTACAGGGTTCGCGCAGCGTCACAAAATACTAGCCGCCACAAAAGCGCCCTCCTCCCCTCCGGGGAGGACTCGAGTGCTTGCCCACCACACAATAGTGCGGCAGGTGGGGGAAATACCCCGTCCGGCGAGGACCCAGTGCGGTGAGCACTTATTTGAAGTATCTGTCATACAGTCCCTTGAAGCCGCAGCCGTGTCTTGCTTCGTCCTTAGCCATTTCGTGAACGGTGTCGTGAACTGCGTCATAGCCCAGCTCCTTAGCCTTTTTAGCCAGCTTGAGCTTGCCCTCGCAGGCGCCGTTCTCAGCCATGTATCTCAGCTCCAGGTTCTTCTTGGTTGAGGGCGTCACTACCTCGCCCAGCAGCTCTGCGAACTTGGCAGCGTGCTCAGCCTCCTCCCAGGCAGCCTTTTCGTAATAAAGACCTACCTCGGGATAGCCCTCTCTGTAAGCGACTCTTGCCATTGCAAGGTACATACCTACCTCAGAGCACTCGCCGTTGAAATTCTCTCTCAGTCCTGCTACTATCTCCTCGTCAAGGCCCTGAGCCACACCGACCCTGTGCTCGTCAGCCCAAACTATCTCAGCCTCCTCGTTCATCTTTGAAAACTTTGACGCAGGCGCATTGCACTGTGGGCACTTCTCGGGTGGGTTCTCGCCCTCATAGATATAACCGCAGATCTCACATACAAACTTTGACATAATTATTCCTCCTTTTAGATGTAAGAGGTGAGAGGTAAGAGGCAAGACCCCTCTTTTTCTCAGCTCCTGTTTGTTAAAATTGCTTATAATATTATCTCATATTTCCGAGGGATTTGTCAAGACTAACATAAAAGTTTTGCTGTAGAATATTCTGTACAAATTTTGTGTATTTTGCCCGGCAAAAGCAAAACGGCAGACATTTTGCTGCCTGCCGCTTGTATTTTTGTCATTCAGAAAGCTCCTCATCGGGCATAGCCGCCGTTACGGTGGTAACAACGTTTTCTTCCGTAGTATAAGCCTGTATCATCTCCATAATTTCCCCTACCTCTCCGTTTTCGGCGTGGTAGCGATCAAGCATATCCACCTCGATAACATCGCCGTTTATATCGGGTATTTTGATATCCATAACACCGTTGCCTGTCTCGGCAGAGCCTGAATTTAAAAAGCTTATCAGCACCTGCTCGCCCGAGCTGCCTGCCTGCACCTTTTCGGGCTCATAGCTCTCAGTCACCGCTTTTACCTTTGCATACAGGCTGTCCACAAAGGTCTTGTCATCTATACTGTAGTAGTCTCCGCCGTCATCGCTGAAAATTATATTGCATTCATCAGGCTCCCGTGCAGGTCTGCTGCTGAGATATTCCCGCTTTGCAAGGTCTGTCAGCTCTTTTATAAGCGCCTGCGCTTCACCGTCGTCGGTATAGTATGCATTGTCGTCGATAATGATGTAATTTCCCCCGACGCCCTGCATTCCCCAGAAAATGGTTAGCCGGCTTTTGCCGTTTTCGTCGTTTATCTCCGCTAAAGTAAAGCTTCCGTCGTAGGTGTGTTCTTCAAAGCTTACCTCGGGCAGTTCAGTGACCGCATACTTTTCTTTGATATCACAGGCTGCTGAATACACACTTTTTACCACCTCATTATCAGTGAACTCACCGTTTATCCGAGAGTCTCTGTACAGGTACAAAATACTGTTTTCAGGCAGCTGCGGCTCGGTGTTTAAAGTCTCAGCGCTCTCCGCAGTCGATACCTCTCCGTCCTCCTGCACCCGGCTGTAATTTCTGTACTCTCCGCTGAAAATATTTGCCTGTAAGTCATTGCAGTATGCTGCGTCATGTATGTACAGCTCACCTGTTTTGCTGTTTAAAAACGTGCCCTGTCCGTAAATATCGGGCACTGCCCTCAGCTCAAAGCGGAACTCGTTCACAAGGGTGAACTCATTTGTTTCCAGCACCTTTAGCACCTCGGTGTCGGTGCCCAGCTCCTCAAACGCCATTATCAGATGACCGTCCACCGCACGGCTGCCTATGATGGCATACCTGCCTGTTTCCATATCCGCAAGAGCCTCTATCTCCCTGGCACCCTCGCCGTCCATAACACCGTTATCATCATCGTCCCTTATATCGCTGACCTTGAATACCGAGTCATCAGAGTCGCAGTATGCCATGCGGCTGCCGTCATAGTAATAGACCGTGTCAGCCACAGGTATCTCAATACCCTGTGGGAAATTTCTGTCAAGCAGCTTTGTTACATTCTTATTATCTGCCGTGCCCATTACCTGATAAGCATCAGCACCTACAGCGCCCTCTATCCGTATGCACTCATAAAGCCCCTCGGCATAGGTCTGGGATAATATCACCCCGGAGTATGCATCACGCAGGGTGGCAGTGCCGCCATTTTCATCAAGCTTTGTGGTGGCTGCGCAAAGGTACATTCCGTTCTGGGAAAAGCTGGGCGGTATAACTATGCTCTCCCCCTCGGGGGCTTCATAGGTGTAAAAGTCCGAGCCCTCCATCATGCTGTCATAGCTGTGGTATTCTGCCCTTACGCTGGTAACACGCTCGGTCTGCTCGTCATAGCCGTAGTCGCCGTAAAGCACAAAGCCCTCGTCCTTTATGTCAGCTCCCCAAAGGTCGCTGGTGAGAATATCTTCGCTTATCACGCCGCTTTCGGGGTCGTATACGAAATAGTCATACACCCCTGCCGACTCGCCCTTTTCGTCTGCCCACCATTTGTCCTCCTCGTCATCGTGGTTGCCCCACTGCTCAACAAGATAACGCCCGTCGGGTATCTGGTAGATAAAGCTGTTATCGCCGAACTTGTCATAAACAGTCTCGCCGCTGCTGTCATACTGTATCTGCACCACAGGGCAGCTTATCGACTGCACGTCCTCCTGCGATGTGGTCTCCCCGGGCGCCGCAGGGGGAGTTATATCCGCCTTTTGGGAGCTGTTCAGCCCATAGGCAGCTCCCCCGATGACCAGCACCGCTGCCGCCGCCGCTGCGGTGAGCCTGCCCGTGTGGGTCACACGCACCCTTTGTGTCCTTGTCTCCTCTGCCATAGCTAAATGTTCATTTTCCGCAGATGTCATGCTTATGCTGTTTGTCTTTTCTTTCATACTATCACCTGTCAAGCCTTTCAGTATGCGAGCTCTGACCTCTTCGGGGGGCTGGATATTGCCCAGCTCCCTTTTGATGATATCTTTAAATCCTTCATCTGTCATAAAGCTCACTCTCCTAACTGTCTCTGCAATTTTTTTCTTGCCCTGTGTATGTATGAATACACCGTGTTCTCTTTGCACCCCATTATCTTAGCCGCCTGCGCTGCGGTGTATTCCTCATAAAGGCAGAGATATACCGCCAGCTTTTCCTTTCGGGGCAGGTGCATGACTGCGTCTAAAGCCTCGCTGTAGTGAAAATCCGCCGACAGGTTTTTAGCAGCGTCAATATCCCTGTTTTTCCTGTGGCTGAGCCGCAAAAAGCTAAGGCAGGTATTTTTCGCCGTAACTATCAGCCAAGCCTTAGTGTGCTCGCCAGCCGCAGGCTTGTTAGCCGTTTCGATGTACTTCATGAATACAGTCTGCACTGCGTCCTCGGTATCGGCAGCATTGCCCCCCAGCATAACAAAGCATATCCTGTAGACCATATCGAAATAGGTGCTGTATATGTATTCTGTTGTATTCTCACAGGGCGTGATATCAGCCATGAAACCAAGTACCCCCCTTAATGAAGCAAGAACGGCAGCGCTCAGCTATATACTCCCCTCTGCTCCAAAGTATCCATTATCTTTGCACATAAATAAATCTAATGGATATTTTGAAACAGAGGCGAGTATAAGAGGCAAGAGGCAAGAAGCAAGATACGCCTGCGGCGAAATTTTTCCTGCGTCAATATTCCTGCTTTTTATGTGTTTGCACACCATGCCGATAAATAAACTGTCTTGCATTTAGAGGGCTGCGATCGCTTTCATTTGGTCTTCACTTATAACACGTTTGAGCTCTGCGTTTCCTTGCAGGTGAAGTGAAAAAAATTTTGTGATCTAATAATAGCACAAAATCGGAATCATGGCAATAAAAAGACCGCCTTGCAGAGATATGCAAAACGGTCAAATCATTCGTACTATATAAGCTTGTCAGCTATCACTTTTTTCAGCAGTGCGTCAACGGGGGCGTCGACCTCGAAAACTCTCACGTTTTTTTCTATGAGATACGCCGCTGCGCCCTGACCTATCCGCTGTACGAAAAGTGCGTCGCAGTCGGATATCAGGTCGATAATGCGGTCAAAGCGTGTCTTGTCATGGGTGAAGCCTGCCTGGCAGGCAGCCACCGCATCTCTTACCTCAATAAGCCTGTAGCCATCATCACCAAGCTCGTATACCCTGAAAAACTGTGCGTGACCGAAATGCTCGTTAACATTTATGCCGTCAGATGTGGCAACTGCTGCCCTCGCCATAATTAATGCTCCTTTATACCGTTTTTATCAGCCGCTCGCAAAACTATGAAACACCGTAATTGCGGCTTGGTTTTACAATTCTGAATTATAATTTTTACGCCGAGTTTTACGACCGTCTGACCGTTGTTATATACGCTTTCTTCCCCCCGCCTGCGGCGAGAGGAAGATAAGTTCAGATCATCACAAATGTCCGTCTCCCCCTTTGGTGAGGGGAAAAGCTTTGTTTTTTATCACTTGTAGGTCGCAAGCGCCGTGTTGTAAATGTCCTCGATGACCCTCAGTCCGCCTGTGTAGCCCACGTAGTTCGTGGTCAAAACTATCCTGTAGGGGGTGGGGCAGGCTATCGACAGAAAATCTGCGTCTATCTCTTCGGCAAGCTCCTTGTCCCAGCCGCTGCCGATTATCAGTCCTCTGCCGCTGTGGTTTAAGCCCCTGATAAGGTCCTGCATTGCCCCTGCGTCGGGGTCGAAGTATACGGGTATCTCCCTCTTGTCTGAGGTCGCCTTGATGTCTGCGGCTATCTTCTCCTGATACTTCTGGGGAACATTGTCAACTATGAACTGCTCCTTGGGCACAAGTCCCGTTTCGTGGAGCAAAAACCTTGTGAGACCCGTCACATAGCCCGAGTCGTGCAAAACGTGTACGTATGAGGGCAGTCCGTAGCGGAACTCCAGCAGGAAGGTCGCCAGATTGTCAAGCTCCTCATAGTATGCGTCCTCTTCCTCTTTGATAAATGCCCTTGCCTTTTTCTCGTCTATCTCTGCACCCTGCTCTATGGCGAAATCCAGCACGCCGTTTAAAAAGCGTGTGGTCTCGTTGGCACCGATGGGAGTGTAGCCGAACTGATAGTAGGGCTGCTTGTAGCGCCTTTCAAGGTTCTTAACGATAGGCTCGCCGTACCAGGGGGAGACAAATACGTTGAAATTCGCCTTTGGTATCGTCTGCCACTCCTTAACTCCCTTTGAGTGAGGTCCGAAAAGGATATTTACCTTCAGACCCAGCCCCTCCAGCAGCCTTTTGTACTCCTTTAAATTGCCCTTCCAGAACTGGTCCTGATAGGGGATCGAGGCGAAAACATTTACAAGGTTCTTCTCGCTCCTTGCCTCGTTCTCCTCCTCAAAACGGCTCACATACTGGTCGATTATAGCGTTGACCACCGCCGAGTGTGAAACGTAGTTGTTTGATTTGAAGCCCGAGGTCTCAACGTGTACTATAGGTCTGTCCTCGTCATATAAAAACTCGTCCGTTACCGACGCCACATCGTCGCCCACAATGCCTGCGGTGCAGCCTGTTACAACTACCTGCAGGTCTGTGTCCAGCACCTTATATGTGTTTTTGATTATGCTCCTGAGCCTGTCAGTGCCGCCGAATACTACCTCACGCTCGCTGAAATTGGTGCAGGGTGCGGTCTCGCCGCCTGCATAGCCTGCCGAGCGCTCGAAAAAGCCCTTTATCATCGTTCCGCAGCCGGGTCCCGAATGCAGGATAGGTACTGCCCTCGGTATTGCCACCACCGTCTGCAATGCGCCTATGGCACAGGTGTAGCGCTCCTGTTCAATTAATCCTGCCATCAGAAATTACCTCCAAGGAATGTATATGGGTCCTGTTCAAGCCACCATTTTGTATAGGGGTTCACAGAATGCTTTTCCAGATTTTTAACAAACTCGTCGTTTTCGATAGTCTCGGCTATCCTCTCGCCGTAAGCCACCAAGCCCTCATAGCCCATGCCGAAGTGCTCGTCACCGATAAGCAGCGAGGGTATGCCCAGCTTTGCTCCCCAAAGGGTCATGCCGCCGTGGCGTGCCAGCAGTATATCGGGCTTTATGCGGTTGAGCACGTTCACCAGCTCAAACTCCTGCTTGTTGCAGACGTTGTAGTTCGGCACATCGCCGTAGTCCTCAACAGTGTGTTTAAGGGTGTCTGCCCTCTCGTCCTCGTTATCATACTGGGGGTCGTGGTGGAATATAGCAGCGCCCTGGGGCTCCATGCCCAGCTCCTTTAAAAGTGCCAGCAGCGAGTGACCGTGGGAAGCGCCTGCGGTAACATAGGCGGTCTTGCCCTTTAGGCGCTCTCTCAGCGCCTCTATCTTAGGCAGGTATTCCTCCTTTTTGCGCTTTAAAAACTCCTCTACCTCTGCCTGCTTGCCCAGTATCTCACCCAGCTCCCTGAACCAGCGGTCGGTCTGTGCTATGCCGTAGGGGGGCGAGTTCCTTATCTCGGGCACACCAAAGCTCTGCTCCAGCGCAGCCCCAAGATATGAGCCCAGAGTAGAGCACGCCTGTATGGTCAGCGCAGCCTCTGAGGAATATGAAAGTGAGTCCACCGTGGCAAAGGGGGTTATGTAGTTAGGCTCATAGCCGAACTCGTTGAACCATTCCTTAAAAATATCGCTGCCCCAGAAGTTTATTACGTTTATGATGTTCCTCTTCTGTCTTGCAGGCTTGATTATCTTTCTTGCAATGCCGTGGTAGCCTGCGTCAAAGCCCGAGGTCCACATCTTCGAGCGGAAGCCCTCGCAGAACACTGCCACAACGGGTATGCCCAGCTCCTCCTCTGCGGCGTTGGTCACGCTCTCCACATCATCGCCGATGATGCCTGCGGCACAGGTGGTTATAACAAAAATAGCCTTTGGCTTCGCTCTTTTAAAGACCTCCCTTATAGCGGCTTCAAGCTTTTTGCTGCCGCCGTAGATGGTGTCCTTTTCTTCAAGATTTGTGGAGAATATCTTTCTCTGGGTGGGGTGGTCTATCTGTCTTAAATAAGCGTTCACCCTGTAGGTGAAAGCAAACTCGTGCAGACAGGTCGAGCAGCCCACAGGACCGTGGCTGATTATAGCTGCGTCCTGTATCAGTGTCAGTGTACAGGCAGCGTTTGATGTTCCGCAGCCCAGGCACTGGCTGAATGAACGTGTTTTATCCTTTAGCTTGCCTGCACAGCCCCCGCAGGCTGAAACAAGCTCCTTTGCGGTGCCCTGAAAGCCCGTGATAGAGCCGAGTCTTATCTCTCTTATCTCCACCTCGGGTATGGTCAAATTTACCTTGCTCATATTTTCCGCTCCTTATCGGCAGACCCGCAGCTTCACGGGTCAACATAGTGGTTGTTATATACGGTAGTCGTCCTCTAAGCTGTCCATAAGACCGTATTCGACAAGTATCTCTTCAAGTCTTTCCTGGGTCATGGGCTTGGGTATAACGAACATATCGTTTTGCTCTATCTTCTTTGCCAGCTCTCTGTACTCGTCAGCCTGGTGGCATTCGGGCTTGTGCTGTATAACTGTTTTCTTTCTTATCTCGGCACGCTGCACCTCGTTGTCACGGGGTACAAAGTGTATCATCTGCGTGCCCAGCTCCTCGGCAAAGGCTCTTACCAGCTCTGCCTCTCTGTCAACGTTACGTGAGTTACAGATGATGCCGCCCAGACGCACGCCGCCCTGTCTTGCATATCTTGCAATACCCTTTGAGATATTGTTTGCCGCATAAAGCGCCATCATCTCGCCAGAAGCTACAATGTAAATTTCCTTAGCTTTTCCTTCGCGGATTGGCATAGCAAAGCCACCGCACACAACATCGCCTAAAACATCGTAAAACACAA
>CALCRR010000183.1 GCA_937894495.1 uncultured Ruminococcus sp.
TTCGTTCCTACTTCTTTTGAGCCTTTCACCGCACGCTATGTTTGAGCCTTGATATACCTGCTTTGTTCGCCTTATTTACAAAGTCGGAAAAACCAACTTTGCGCCTTGAATACTATACAAAGTTTGATATCTAATATCTAGCCACTAGCTCTCTAACGACTAGCGCCTAGCCGCATACTTTTTATGAGCCTGTCAAACATTTCCTCCAGCCCCACTTCGGCTCTCCAGCCCAGGGCTTCTGCCTTGTGGGTATCCAGGTTCATGATGACCTTGGGGTTATAGCCCAGCTTTTCGGCGTCCTCGGCGATATCGAACACCAGCTTTGTGCCGCTTTCGGGGTATTTGTCGATAAGCAGCTGCGCCATGTTTTTTATGGAGATAAGGGTATCCTTATTGGCGATATTATAAGCCTGACCCTTTTCGCCCTTTAACAGCACTGTGAGTATACCCGTGACAGCGTCGCTGAGGTAGCAGTAGTTACGCTCGGTGCTGCCGTCGGTTTTAAGGATTATATCCTTGCCCTCGATAATGCTTCTGGCGAACTGGGCGAAAACTCTGCCGTCGTTATAGGGCACGCCTGCGCCGAAGCTCTGGCAGAGCCTTGCAGCTTTTATGTTAAGCCCATACTCGGCGGCGTAGGAGGTACAGAGTGTTTCCACCATTCGCTTGCCCTCTGAGTAGCTGCTGCGCACGCTCATGGGGTCGATGCTGCCGAAGGTCTTTTCGTCCACCGACTTTATGCTGAAATCCACCACGCCGTAGACCTCCAGCGAGGAGAGATACACCATGCCGCTGACCTTTTTGCTTTTAGCAAATTCCAGCACATTTTCGGTGCCTTTCAGGGCGGTCATGATAGTCTCGACAGGGTGCTCCACGAAATATTTTGAACTTGTAGCGCTTGCGCCGTGGATGATATAGTCGATATCGTCGCTGAGCTCAACAGGCTCGGTGATATCACCCACCACGAGTTTAAGCAGTTTTTCATCGGCATATTTAAAAAACTTTTCCGCCTTTTCTTTATTTCTCACCGAGGCATAAACGGTCAGCCCCAGCTGCTTTTCAACGGAAGCGTTTATCAGTGCCAGCGCCAGCGCTCCGCCGATAAGACCTGTTGCGCCTGTCACCAGCACATTTTTACCCCTGAGAGCCTCCCAGTCCACCAGCGGTGATGCGGTTATTCTTTCGATATCCTCCTGCAAAATGTTGTTGTCGGTAAGCAGCATAAGTGTTCTCTCCTTTGCTTTCAGAGCTTAAAAATCATTTATTTCGGGCAAAAGCTTGGGCTTTCACGGTCAGGCTTTTACCTGTTCTTCGGTATTTCTTTCAACAGCGGTCAGGTTTATTTTAGCCAGCCACTTAAAGGGGTACTCAAAGGGTTTCAGGGACAGTATCAGGGTGATGGCAACGGCTATCAGCGCCATTTCCACCTCGCCCTTTATTGTGCCGACAAAGGGCTCATACCAGCGGTATTCAAGGTCGGCGAGGTACAAAAACCTGTGGAGGATATACACCTGCAAGGTTCTTGAGCCGAACTTTGTGAAGCAAGCCTTGCCCCTTGGCACCAGCAGCAAAAAGCAGGCGCAGAGCACGACAGCTATGATTATATATATCAGCCTGTTCATAAACATCCAGGGCTCTTCGGTAAAGGTTTTGAGTTCGGCGTTGTAGTAGTTGAAATTGCTGGTGATTATCCTTGATGGTATCTCCTCAACGTAGATATAAGTCCACAGGGTGATAGCCGCGCCAATGAGTATCGCGCCTATCTGGGTATAGATATTTCTGAACTTAAAGAGCCATTCTTTTTTGAAGTGGTAGCCTATTATGAAATAGGGGAAGTGGTTGATAACTCTTGAAATGCTGAGGAAGTCGCAGGCTTTGGTATCATAGCCTATCATCAGCGAGACTATTATGGACATAGGGATAATGAACTGTGGTTTGAGCTTATAGAGATAGGGCAGCATTGCAAACCACCATATCAGGCACATAAGGTACCAAAGTGATGATCTGGGTGCCAGCACGCTTCGTGCCATAGTATCGGCATAGCCCAGCACATAATACTCAAACAGCGATACTGCCAGCTGTGACGCCAGGTAATACACCACATAGGTGGTCAGCCTTCTGGTCTTGACCACACCGTTTTTGATATAGCCCTTTGCCAGGTAGCCCGATATCATTATAAAGCAGGGCATATGCATGGCATTTATTACCGTCCACAGGGTCTTTACCTTTCTCGCGTCGGTTTTAAGGGGCGATATAGCGTGTGCCAGCACCACCAGCAATATAAGTATGAACTTGGCATTGTCGAAAAAGTAATCTCTTCCCTTTTCGTCCTGATATTCCTTTGACTTATACCCTAACAGGCTCATATTATTTCTCCTAACTCTATAAAAAGTATTTGGGTCTCTTTCCTCACCCGGGGCAGGGAAAGAGACTCATAAATATTACCATCGGCTCAGCAGCTTCTTCTTACTTCTTATGCAAAATATTGTTGGGTGTCAGCCCTATGCCGAATGCCTGCTCGTTCTCACGGTACTGGATAAGGGCACGGTACATATACACGTCCTCGGGGGTAGTTACCTTGATGTTGCCCCTGTTGCCCTCTACCATGTGGGCTTCTCTGCCAATGCTTTTTATAAGGGTGCAGGAGTCCACAAGGTTATCGTATCTTGTTTCCTTCTGCCTTACCTCCTCATGGGCTGCGATTATCTCACCCAGCCTGAAGCTCTGGGGAGCCTGGGCTGCGTAGGTATCTTTTCTGTAGGGTACAGTCTCAACGGTCTTGCCTGTGGTGCTCATGAGTATCGTCTCAAAGCAGGGGGTGCAGGTTATGGCATTGCCGTTTTCTTTAACTCCCTGAATGTTTCTTGATATGGTCTCATAGCTCACCCAGGGGCGCACGCCGTCGTGTATGAGCACGATAGAGTCCCCGCCGTTCTCCTCGGCTGCCTTTTTAAGTCCGTTGTATATCGAGTCCTGACCTGTTTCGCCGCCGGGGACTATGCCCTGTACTTTCGTGAGTGCAAATTTCTTCACGAGCCTGTTCATGTGGGGGATATAGTCCTCCAGCATGACTATATAGATCTTGTCGATCTCGTTGTGGCTCTCAAAAAGCTCCAGCGTGTGTACTATTATGGGCTTGCCGTTTATTTCAAGGAACTGCTTGGGTATTCCTGCGCCCATTCTTACTCCGCTGCCGCCTGCAAATATTACTGCTATGTTCATATTCTGTTACCTCCGTTTTTTATTGGTTTGCGCCCTGAGCCGGGTGGCTCCGCCCCCCGCCCTGACTGCGTCGAGGGCAACCCCCTGCAAGCCGTC
>CALCRR010000184.1 GCA_937894495.1 uncultured Ruminococcus sp.
TGTATTGGTGCGCCTACAGAAATAAGCAGTTTGCCTACGATCATTTTACACTAAGCCCCTGATATATCAATTTTTGAGCTCCCCCTAAGGCAGAAAATGTAAGCCTGTAACCGCCGCCGGGCTTGTGGGAGTATTTTGTTTAATGTGTAAATTTACGGTTGACTTTTTGAAAAAAATTTGGTATAATTTTTAATGGATAGTCATGCATAAATGACCTTAAAGACTGTCAGTTTTTTATCAAGGAGCCAATAAGATAATGAATGAGATCATAAAACCCTTCCAGGTACTTTTCGGCACTATGTGGGAGGAGCTTCTGAACGTTACCGATACCATCGGTGCATTTGCCATATGGCACGACAGTAAAGAATTTTATATAGACGATAACGCCCTCAGGCTGCTGGGTGCGTCAAGGGCTGCTATGGATTATACATTCCTTAACGCTATGACCCGGGCTGCCGATACCGAGAACGATGCGGCTGCCCCTGTGAAGCTGGTGCTGCTTGACAGCAGGGACGAGAATGTTACCGCAGGCGTCATCATCAAAAAAGACCATAAGGACACCGCTGAGTCATCGGGTCTGCTGGGGCTTATACCCCAGAACGCCCTTGCCGACAGGATAGCCGAGGCAGGCGATAACTCATTTTTAATGCTCATACAGCTGGAGCATATCGACTCTGACAGGGACGAAAGGTCATTTATAAACAGCGCTGTTGAGGCTATGAAGGCTGCCTGCCCCGAGGGCTCGGCATTCTCATACCATGCAAGGCTGCAATACTGGGTGTTTGTGCCCGACTGCGGCGGCAAGTCGAGGGAGCTGGCTGAGAAGCTGCAGCAGGCTGTTAAAAACTGCGATATAACCGACGAGTTCGGGGTACACATCAGCGAGACCCATTCCATGACCTTTACAGGCGGCTATGTGATGTTCGACAGCAGGCAGAGCACTGCGGTCAAGCAGCTGCATTATGCTTCATTTGCGCTTTATGAAGCAGCTTCGGAAGAGACAGGCACTATCAAGAGCTTTTCTGAGGAGCAGTATGATATACAGAAAAACGACTACCGCAGGGTGCAGAACTTTTTCTATCTGGTGGAGCAGAACTCATTCCGCTACCACTTCCAGCCTATCGTCAGCGCCGAGGACGGCAGCATAGTTGCCTATGAAGCCCTTATGAGGACGGATAAGGAGATAGGGCTCAACCCCCTGCAGATACTTGATTATGCCCAGAAATACGACAGGCTCTATGATATCGAGCACTCGACCATGTTCAACGTGCTGCACCACCTGAGCCAGAACCAGAGCTTTTTTAAAAAGCGTAAGCTGTTTATAAACGCTATTCCCTCCAGCTTTCTCACTGAGGACGACTGGTCAATGCTGCTGGAGGATTACGGCGAGCTTATGGAAAAGGTGGTAATAGAGCTCACCGAGCAGACTGACACCAGCGACGAGAACCTGAGCTATCTTATAAACCGTCTCAGGCGGCACAAGGTGCAGATGGCTATCGACGACTACGGCACGGGCTATTCAAACACTTCAAGACTGATAAGATACACCCCCGATTATATAAAGCTTGACCACTCGCTGATATCCCACATTGATACCAACGTAAGGCTGCAAAGCATAGTTTCGGGTCTGGTGGAGATGATGCACTCAAACGGCTTTGCGGTGCTGGCTGAGGGCGTTGAGACCTCGGAGGAGCTGCACACCCTTTCGGGAATGCACGTTGACCTTTATCAGGGCTTTTATATTTCAAGACCCAAGCCTATCTTTATCCACGAGATAAGCGAGGAGATACAGAGCGAGATAATCAGATATAATCTGGAGTCACAGGAGGACCAGGAAAAGGTTTACTATGCTGACAGTGACTCGACCATAAGCATAAATGAGCTTATAAGAGAGAAATATACCAGCATTTACATAGAGGGCGGCTCTCACCTTTTAGAGGGCGAGTATGATATGCCTGCGGTGATGATACCCATAAATGTCAAGGAGGACAGCAAGGCTAAGCTCACCCTAAAAAATGTGAAGCTTGAAGCTGTGCCCGACCACCCTGCCATTGCCCTGGGCAGCGGCAGCAGCCTGACTATCGAGGCGATAGGCGATAACAGGCTGGTCAAGGGCGGCATAATGGTGCCCTCAAAGGCGTCGCTGGAGCTTGTGGGCGGCGGCAAGCTGACCATATTGCCCGAGGCGGTGAGCTGCTATGCTATAGGCAATGAGTATGACCTGACCTACGGTCGTATAAAATCATCAATGACAGGCGAGCTCTGCATAACCGTGTGCGGCGATAACTGCATAGGCATAGGCGGCGGCAGGACCGACAATGAGGGCGGTATCGAGATAACAGGCGGCATGATCGAGATAAGCTGCTCGGGCGCTGTGAGCTTAGCCATTGGCAGTATGCAGGAGAATGCCGATGTTAAGATATACGAATGCGGACTAAGCATAACCGCTGCCTCTGCAAACTTTGCAGGCATAGGCAGCTTTGAGGGCAGCGCGAATATCGCCGTTCAGGACGCAAAGATAGACGTTATATCGGGCGGCAACAATATGTGCGCCATAGGCTCGCTCCACGGCGGCACGGCTGATATTTCAGTCAAGCGCTGTGAGCTCAGCTGCAATATAAGAGGACGTAATATTATCAACATAGGTACAAACTCAAGCACTGCGATGTGTGATATCTCAAACTCGGTGATATCCCTTTATGCCGAGGGCAGCAATGCCTCGGGAATAGGCGACAGCGAGGGCGGCGGCAGGGTGCGCATTTTTGAGACAGAGGTGCACATAACCTTCCTTACCAGCAACGGCTACGCTATGGGCTGCCGTGACGGCGAGCTCATTTTCGAGGGCGGTTCTGAGCAGATATCTATTAACGAATAAATTACAAGAGGGGTATTTATTATGAATGAAGGCTTTGCAAAGCAGCGCAGAAGAATAAGGATAGGTCTTCTCGTCAGCCACCTGGAGGACGACTTTGACGACGCTGTCTGCGAGGGCGCAATGATCGCTGCAAAACAGTATGACGTTGACCTTGTGGTGCTGCCGGGAAGATATATAGACGCTGTGTATGCAGATAAGATAAGGACTGAGTACGAGTATCAGTACAACACCCTGTTTGAGCTGGCAAAGGACGACGGCTTTGACGCACTGCTGGTGCTGATAGGCACCATAGGCAGCCACCTGGATAAGGAAAGGCGCAGAGAGTTCCTTAAACAGTTCGGCAATGTGCCAATTATCACCCTTACCTCACAGATAGACGGCTATCCCTGCATAACGGTGGATAACAGAACAGGTCTGGAGCAGGTGATAAACCACCTTATCGAGACCCACAACTGCCGCCATATCGGCTTTGTCAGCGGTCCCATGACCAGTGATGACGCTGTTGAGCGTTTTGAGGTCTACAAAAGCGTGCTTGCCGACCACGGTATTGAGTATGACGAGAGACGGGTGGCTTACGGCAACTTCTCAAAATACGTTTCGGAAGAGGTCGGGGAGCTTATCGACCGCTGCCCCGAGCTTGACTCAATAGTATTTTCAAACGACCAGATGGCTATCGGCGGCTATCAGGCTATGGAGAAAAGGGGCTTGAAGCCGGGCAAGGACCTTCTTGTGACAGGCTTTGATGACGACCCTGCCGCCACCGAGCTGAACCCGTATCTCACCACCGTGGCTATGGACTCCACCGAGCTTGGCTACAATGCGCTGATTGAGGCTGTGAACTACATCAATAACGGCGCTATCGACCACGATACGCTGTCATCTTCAATGATAATCAGGAACTCCTGCGGCTGCACCAGCAGCTCAAAGCTGGGCACCATAACCCTTGACAGCCGCGGCAGCATCAAAGAGTTTGCTGAGGAGCTGAGCGTATTTTTGCTGAACAAATACAGGCTCAGCGAGATGACCTATATCTACAGGGAAAAATTTGCCGAGGTAATAAGGGATATAGGCAGCTGCGTTGACAAGATAAATTCCGACGAGGGCTTTGACCCCTATCTGGTGTTTGACAAGATAGAAGCCCTGACCGACAAGCACTTTTTTGACTATGTAAATCTGGAGACGCTATACTCGGTAATGGAGTATGTTCACCACAGCTTTTCATCACACCTTGACAGCCAGAGCAAGCAGTTCCGCCTAAACGGTATGTTCGTAAGGATATACAAGCTGATATCAGAGCTTAACGAGTCTATCTGCCAGGAAAAGCTCAGCGACAACTATTTTCTCACATGGCAGACCAATTCTATCACCAGAGATATGCTTATTTTCGACGCTTATGACGACGAGGCTTATCTGTCGGTGGTGGATAAGCTGACAAGGCTGCACGTTATATCAAGCTACATCTACGTTTACGAGCCTGCCGTGGTCAACATGAAAACAGACATCTGGAAGCTGCCCGACAACATAAAGCTGAAGGCTTATCACAACATGGGCGAGCCTATCATGCTGCCTGCGGATAAGCAGAATATAACCCCCGACAAGCTGTTTACAAACCCGTATTTCCCCAACGACAGGCGATACACAATGGTTTGTATGCCCTTGTTTACCAATGACGAGCATTACGGGCTGCTGATATGCGAGATAGAGCATGAGTATTTCAACTACCTGCAGTCGATAACGGTGCAGCTTTGTGCGGCGCTCAAAATAATCAGCCTGATGAAGCAGCAGAACAAGATACAAAAGCAGCTGCAGCAGAGCCTTATCGAGATACGTGAGAACAACCAGCTGCTGGGCGAGCTTTCAAGGCAGGACGAGCTGACAGGCTGCTACAACAGGCGAGGCTTCTTTGAGGGAGTAAGAAAGCTTGTGAGAGCCCCCGAGAACGAGGACAAGAACGCTGTTATGATATTTGCCGACCTGGACAGCCTTAAAACCATAAACGACCGCTTTGGTCACGAGGACGGCGATTTTGCCATCAGAGGTATCGCAAAGATACTATCAGACGCATTCAGCGGCGAGGAGGTAATAGGCAGGATAGGCGGCGACGAGTTCGTGGTATGCACCCTGGCAGATGCAGGCTCAAATGCGGCAAGCATAAGGAGCTATGTTGAGGAGGTCTGCAAGCGCTTCAACGAAAATGAGGGCAGGGACAAGGAATACTACGTACACGCCAGTGTAGGCGTTTACCCCTTTAAATGCACCAACACCGTTGAGATAAACGAGCTGCTGAGCCATGCCGACGCACTGCTTTATGAGCAGAAGAAAAACAAAAAGCCTGTTTTAAAGGCTGAGAGAAAGTAAGCTCAATACAATATCAAAGCCCCGAAGCTTTACTTCGGGGCTTTATTGTCTTTAGGTGACCTCTAAAAAACTCTGCCGCAAATCTGCGCCACGCCTTTCATCGTCATATTGTCCAAAATTTTCTTGGAATACACGAGTATGCCGGCGAAAATTTTGGGCGATCTGCCGATAAAATTCGCAGCACATCTTTACGACACAGGTTTTTAGAGGTCACCTTTATTTATTCTTCTTCGAGGCGCTCCTTTTCTATCTCCTTGATAGCCTTGTGCTTTCTGACAACGTGTATTATCTGCGCCAAGATGATAAGCAGCACCGCAATGCCGCAGATAACTGCGTTTATCCTTATCATGCTGTCGATAAATTTGTATATGACGCCTGTGAATGAGCGGTAGACCGTGGGCTGGGTCATGAAAAAGCCGTCGAAAAAGCCTGTGGCTCTGAAATAAATGCTGGGTATCAGCAGCAGCCCCGAGCCTGAGAACATTATAACTCCCAGCCAGTAGGGCATATCAGCCGTGTGGTGCCTGTTGATGATAAACATCACTATCAGAATTATGACCAGCATCACCGCTGAGCCGACCGCCGCCCACTTTATAAAGGGCGAAAAGCGGTGTACCAGCTTTGCTTTAGAGGTACCCGATATCTTATAGACCAGCATAACGTCCAGCAGGCTATTCACCTTGTCCTCGGCGATGCTAATGGTCCTGGCTTTGTAGCTGTAATATTCATCGGTCTTTTCTATGCTGTTAGCCTCGGCATAGCTTTCATAGTAGTCATTCACGCTCTTTTCAAAGGCAGTAAAATCATACTCAGCCTTGGGCTCCTCAGCCTTGGGGTCCAGGATATAGTCAAGAGAGAGCTTTGCGATATGCCTTGCCGTCCTTGCCAGCTCCTGCTTGTCAAAGCCCTTCATGAACACCTCCTGCGGTATCTCTGTAGGAACAGAATACTGCCTGAAATATGTATCCACCTCGTCATAGAGGGCTTCATCAACGTGATACTCGCTGATAACATCAAGGTAAAACTTAGGGTCCAGCATGACCTGTGTAACATACGTCAAAAGCAATGCTGCCACAAAAAACAAGCTGGCTATTATAGATAGTATCAGCATTGAGGGGTAGTGGTAAAGCTTCTTCATTGATCCACCTCCACCTCTTTCCACTCGGTCTTGATGGGGTCGCAGATGATAGCCAGCCTGTACTCGCTCATACCGAGATAGCCGTTGTTCCAGCAGGTGTACAAGGTCAGCCTGTCGTCCTCAGTGGGGAAAACGTAGGTATAATCAGTCTCGTGGAACACTACCCTTTCCCTGACGGTATAGGTGATCTTGCAGTAATCTGTCTCCAGCGTAACAATATCCCCCACCTGGCAGTTGGGCAGATAATAGAAGTAGGTGTGGTTATGACCTGCTATCACCACATTGCCCGGTCTGCCGATATAGGAAGAGCCGTTATACCAGCCTGCGCCCCATTCAAGGATATCGTTGTTCTGCCCGCTGTAGACGGGTATATCCTTCATGCCTGCGGCTTCGCAGTTAAGGGTGGCGTAGCGGTCGCCGTAGTAGGGGTAGATCATGGTGGCTTTCTCGGTCTTTTTCTGACCCTGGTCCTCCACCTCCACCTCTATCTCCCTGACCTGCAGGGGGGCGTCATCGTCACGGTAGGGATTAAGAGTACGCACGCTTTTGACATCGGGCGAAACATCGCCGAAGGCTGTATCTACATATTTTTTTACATATTCGTTGTAAGGTTTAGTCAGAGTAAGCACACTTGCTCCGCATAAAAGTGCCAACATCAAAAAAGGTGTGAGAACGTAAGTAACAGCTCTCAACACCTTGGATGACGAAGTTTTTTTATGACCATGAGCACTGTGCCCCTGTTTATTTCGGGAACTTTTACTGCTCAATTTTACACACTCCGATATTTGATCGTAATGATCCGCCGTAACGTTCTGTTGATATCGGCTTGATCACGCCTTGTTCTTTCTTGCTACCACTGCGATGCCGCAAGCTGCAAGTGCTACTGTGAACAGTGCTGCTACAGAAGCTGCATTTGTCTCAGCCTCGTCCTCTGCACCTGTATCTGCAACGGGCTTGTCAGAAGCAGTCTGAACATTGCCGCCCTTGTTATCGTCCTTCTTGTCGGTGCTGCCTGCTGTGTCCTTGCCGTCCTTATCCTTGCCGTCATCGGTAGTATTGCCTGACTTGCCGCTGTCGTCGCTTTCACTGCCCTTTATATAAGCCTCAACATGGTAGTGAGCCCTGTCGAGCTGTGTTGCTGTGATAACTACGTCATACTTCTTGCCAAGTGCAACAAGGTCGTTGATGATAGCAGTTCTGTCGTCCTGTGTCCAGTGCTGACCAAGGTCGATCTTCTCGTCCTCTGTAAGCTCTGCGGGAGTCTTATCAAACAGCTCCTTAGCAAGAGGTGCAACATACTTCTCACCGATAGCGTTTATATCAGCGATCATGTCGTCATACTGTGCAGCTGTGAAATAATCCTGGTTAGGCTCAAGGAAGTTCTCCAGTTCCTTAACGTTGTTAGCCTGTACACCATTGTCCTTAGCAGCCTGAACAGCATCTGTATATGTAGCTGCGGAAGCTGTAACAGCCATTGAAGCCGCAAGTGCTACTGAAACTGCTGCTGTTGAAAGTACCTTTAAAATTTTCATAACCTTTCTCTCCCTTATAAATATATGTTTTAACATTTCCTGATTTATTAAAAGAATATATCACAACCGTCTCTAATGTTTATAAATATAATATCACATTTATTCTAAAATTGCAAGTACACCGAAAAACTTTGTATATAATAACAGTAATTTTCAACTTTTACGTTTTATTTTATGCTATATTACACAAAATCAGCAGTCATTTAAAAGGTTAAAGGGAGCAAGGGGAAGTCCGTTTTTACCAAAAACGTTCACCTCTGCATAATTATACCAGTTATAGCTTGCATAAACGGGCTTTTCTACCTCTGGGGAGCTTACCCTTATCACAGAGCCCTCCACCCTGACATCGGCAGGTCTGAACTCACCGTCCTCCCCTGCTACTTCAAAGCCCAGCGGCTTATCGCCCCTGATATCAAAGCCATTTTCGGCGTAGTCAAAGCTCAGCTCTATCTCGCTGCCCTTTATCACATAGCCCCTGAATATTGGTCCGTCTGCATCCACCTTCATGCCGTAGGCTACCTTTTCAGCCTGCAAACAAAGCCTTTCGCCCACGGGGAGCTTATCCTTGGGGTGTATCTCGTTGAACTCGCCGCAGTCAAGTATAACTGCGATACCTGTATTTTTAACGGTCCTGTAAGCCTTCATCTGGGCTGAGCGTATCTTGCACCAATGCTTCCAGTCGGGGTCGGCAGCATATTTGAACATGGGCAGCTGTACCATTATAAAGGGCAGGGTATCGTCCCCCCACTTCTCTCTCCACAGAGCTATGAGGGCTGTGAACAGCCTGTAATAGCTGTCGGGCTTATGGTCGTCAGACTCCCCCTGATAGTAAAGAAAGCCTTTTATCGTATAGGGGCACACCCTCATGACCATATTTTCAAACATATTTGTGGGTCTGAAGGGGTTATAGGCATTGATAGGACCGGGCCACTGGTTTTTGCCTATGCGCTCCTGCAGCTCGTCCCAGCCGATATCGGGCTCGGTCTTTAGTATCTCCTGCTGCTTGGCGAACCACTCGGCGTCGTACTTCTGGTACGCCTTGTATTCTTCCAGCTGCTCTTCAAGGCTCTTGCCCTTGTTTTTCTCGTCGTACTCCTCTATGTAGCTTGAAATGGTCTTATCATTTTCAAGAGTTTTTCTGTCCACCCAGCTGGAAGCCGAGGTGCCGCCCCAGTTGCAGCCGATAAGTCCCACTGTTACCCCCAGCTCCTTAGCCAGCTTAGCCGCAAAGTGATAGCCCACAGCGCTCCACGCCTTTGAGCTTTCGGGTCCTGCCGTGTTCCAGCCCGAGATTTTCCCCTGTTCCTCGGCTTCCTCGGCAGTAGCCACCTTGGGGGTATAGTAATATCTTATGGGGGTGCTTTCATCAAGCCTGCTCAGATACTCCTGACCGTCCTTGGCGTTTTGCAGCTCCAGCTCCATATTAGACTGACCGCCGCAGAACCATACCTCGCCCACCATCACGTTAACGAAAGTTACGGTCTCCACGCCGTCGGTTATGACCATATCATAAGCTCCGCCAGCTGCCATGGGCGAAAGCAGCACCTTCCACCTGCCGTCCTTAACAGTGCCCTCAGCGCTGTTATCACCCACGGTCACTCTGACCGTTTTTCCGTCCTCGCCGCTTCCCCAGACGAGAATATTTTTATCTCTCTGCAAAACCATATTGCTGCTGAATATCTGTGCCGCTTTAAGCATCATGCATACCTCCATCAAAAGCAGACAAAAGCCTGCTGTTTTTACAATTTTATTTTAGCATAATTATTATTTGATGTCAACCGACCAAAAACAAGTCAACACCTTTTAAGGCAATACCGTACAAAGGCGTAAGCCGGTGGTTGTGCGGTATTGCCTTAAATATCTCCCAGATGCTTATCAACATCCGATGCACCGTAAATCACCCTGTACACTCTCACCTTTTTTTGATCTTCACGTATGCGGTAAAAGATAAGATAGTCGCCCAGAGGCATTTTTCTTACCTCACGCTCACTCCAAGGCAGGTGGTCATAAATGCCGTATTTTTTAGGAAAGGTATCAAGGCTAAGTATTCCCTTTTCTAATTCATCAATGATATTCTGCGCTGCCTGCTCTGCCTTCAGCGCATAGGCAATATAGCTGTAGATATTATCCATGTCGATAAGCGCTGTTTCGAGAATTTCTACTTCATAATTCATATTCCGTGAGACCTCCTGAGTTTCTCAAAAGCCTCTGCGGCAGGCATAGCATTATCAGCTATATCAGCCTTATATGCAGCTTCAAGAGCATTATCCAGCTGCTCGGCTGTCATTTCGTTTATATTCAGCGGCTTGCGATAAAGCTTCATCTCAAAGGGCATACCCCCGTTAGCGATTATCTGCCTGTAGAACATATTTATAGCGCTTGATGCGGGTATTCCCAGCTCTTCAAGTATTGCTTCTGCCTTTTCCTTTATCTCGGGTTCTATCCTTGCGTTAACGTTTGCTGTTTTTGCCATGACCAACACTCCTTTTTAATTCTCTGTTCAGCCGTTTGCGTCAGGGGCACTTTTCTGTCCCTGTATATATTGTATAACATTGTGCGCACAATTACAACACATTGCAAGACTTAATTTGTAAACTTTTTGTTAATCGACCGTTTTTGTGAAAAAGGGTCCCCCTGCTTTGGCAAGGTCCTCAGCAGGGGGAACTATCACTATATGATCGGAAAGATCGTATTGACAGGCATTGCCGCGGCTTATGCGTTAGCTTCAAGATATGCCTTGTAGGCTGCGTTGAAGGTGTCAAGCTCTGACTGGATAGTGCCTCTGTAGGTCTCACAGAGCTGTGTCCAGGTGTACTGCTTGCCTTCGGGGCTGTCTACCATTACCCACCTGTACATCAGGGCGTTGATAGCTTCAAGGGTATCATTGTTAGCAGCGTCGTTGTCTGAAAGCACTGTTGAGATACCGTAGCCGGGGTCGTAGAGCTGTGTGAAGTTATCGGAGATAGTCTCAACATATGCTGCCTGATACATCTCGTCTGTCCAGTAGGGGTTGTTCTCGTCAAACTTAGCCTTTTCTGTCTCGATATACTCAGGCTGAACGTATACTATCCTTGCGCACTCCATCCAGGTCTTCATGGCTTCCTTCTTGGTGGAGCCCTTTACCCACATATATGCGTTGATGTCGATAGTGGTGTACTTTGTATCAGACTGGGGGTCTCTCGGGATAGGAACTATGCCCCAGTGGTCGCTCTCGGTAGGGGTGTGGGTGTCGATAACTGCCCAGGGGCCCATAGCGTAGAACAGGATATTTGCCTTGAAGCAGTCGGAAGCCTGACCTATCCACTGGTCCATATACAGGTCGTTCTTCTTGATATCATAGAGGAAGTTAGCAGCTCTTGAAAGATCGGGGTCGTCAAGGCGCTGTGCATACTCGTCCTTCTCCTCGTCATAGTAAACTATGGTCTTGCCTGTTGAGTGGTAGATGAAGGGTGCGAACCAGCCGTTTACGCCGTATCTCTCCTCGCCGTCTGCTGCCTGACCTACATACTCGAACATCATATCATACCATGCGTTCCAGTCCCAGTCGCCCTCAAGATATACCTCATAGGGGTCGTCAAGACCTGCCGCCTCGATAACGTCCTTATCATATGTAAGCACCGAGCAGGGCAGATAGTTTATGGGCGCAACAAAGTGCCTGCCGTTAAGTGTATACTGCTCAGCCATGCCCTTTACATCGCTCCACAAGGGCTGGTCAAAATCAACTATCTCGTCTATCGGCTGGAACATTTCCTTAACGCAGTTTGCAGGGAAGGTCATGCCGCTCTCATACCAGAACATATCGGGGGGAGTGTTGGCAAGCAGCTCACTGGCGAGCTTTTCATACTTCTCGATAGAGGAGCAGCTCTCGTAAACGATAGTGCCGCCCTTCTGCTCAAACAGGCTCAGGTCTGTTCTCTTCTCGGGGACTCTTCTTGTGGGGTTAAGGTCGAAGTATGAGAGCCACCTGAGCTCCTTCTCCGCACCGTCCGGGATAGCCTCGATATCCTCGGTGTTTTTTACCTCTACCTTCTGTTCGTAGGAGCTGAGGTCGTCCTTTTTTGAGCCCGAGCTGCCGCAGGAAGCCGCCGCAGCGCAGGAAGTCAGCGCCAGTGTCAGCGCCAGAAGCATTTTCATCTTTCTCATAAATAAACCTCCATACAAAAGTTTAAGGCAATACCGCACAACCACCGGCTAACGCCTTTGCACGTCATCTGCTTGCATATTTTCCGTCATAATAACCAAATTCGGTTTGACGGGCGACAGCCCGCCTGCACCTCATTTAGTCATTCTGACGAAAAATCTGACTGCGCATATGACGCACAATGGTTGTGCGGTATTGCCTTAATGTAAACGTTTTAACTTTAATGCTATTGTACCATAATTCAATCAACATTAAAATGATTTTTTGTTCCGATTTTTCTGTCTTAAACGGTAAAAAACGGTCCTGCACGCTCAAAAAGCCCGTTTTTATTGTTATTTTGTTCCCGTTTTTTTGAGCTTTCACCAAATTTTCATAAAAATAAGCCCTGTTTGACCTTGAAAAATATCATTTTGTGTGATATTATAATAATATGATAGTTTTAAAAATATCTATGATCTAAAGTGAGGATAAAAGCATAATGAGTATAAGGATATGCGGTGCTTTCAGCGGACGGTCGGAAAGCGAGACCTTTCATATGCTGCTGCCGCAGGGCGAGCGATGCTGGCTGCTGGTGCATTTTCGCAACCCTGTCAGGATAAAGCTCGGGGGTGAGGAGATCGTGACCGAGCCTGACGCCTGCGTTATATACCCTCCCCATGCGCCGCAGGATTACAGCTCGCTGCCGGGGGGATTTACTAACGATTATGTGAAGTTCATAGCCGATGAGGAGGACCCTGTGAGAGAAAACGGGCTGCCTGTCAATGAGGTGTTTTACGTGTCCCCCGGGTATCAGACTATCGAAAGGTTTGACCGTATCACCTGGGCGCTCACCGATGTGCTCAACGACCACAGCCTTTATATGGCTGAAAATTTCTATGCCATACTTAAAGAGCTGATCTCCAGCCGCATAAACCGTGACCCCAAGGCAAGACGGGACAGCCTGACCCTATCGCGCCTGGGCATGATAAGAGAGCAGATAAAGGCTGAGCCCTACAGCTGGAACGTTGAGAAAATGGCTGCGGCTTTTTACATGACAAGGAGCCATTTCAGCGTGCTTTACAAGCGGCATTTCGGCATTACCCCCGGGGCTGATCTGCACAACTTCACCATGAGCTATGCCAAAAAGCTGCTTAAAGAGACAAAGCTCAGCGTTGAGGATATCTCACAGAAATGCGGCTACAGCAGCTGTGAGAACTTTATACGCAGCTTCAAAAAATACTTCGGCTCTACTCCCCTTAAATACCGCAAAAATATCCCCGATAATGACGAGAGGATATTCCCCTAGGGAGGGTAATCTACACTGAATTTGTATATATTAACATATTAGCTATTGCAAATTCAAAAATAATGTGCTATACTGTTAAATAAGCGGCATAAAACAGGTCGGCAGACCGCACCTGTTTTGACTGCCTGATGTAAAATAAAAAGGAAAGAAGTTGGTTGGAATGACAAAGATCACTATATTTTCGGGCTTTCTGGGCGCAGGCAAGACCACGCTGATAAAAAAGCTCATTGCAGACGGCTACAACGGCGAAAAGCTGGTGCTTATCGAGAACGAGTTCGGTCAGATAGGCATTGACGGCGGCTTTTTGCAGGACGCAGGCGTTGAGATAACCGAGATGAACTCGGGCTGCATTTGCTGCAGTCTGGTGGGCGATTTCGGTCAGGCGCTCAAGCAGGTGCTGGAGCAGTATCAGCCTGACAGGATACTTATCGAGCCATCGGGCGTAGGCAAGCTCAGCGATGTTATAAGAGCTGTTCAGAACCTGGAGATGGAGGGCGTGGAGCTTGACGGCTTCACCACCGTTGTTGACGCCAAGAAGTGCAGGATGTACCGCAAGAACTTCGGCGAGTTCTTCAACAACCAGATAACCTATGCAAGCTGCCTTATACTCAGCCACACCGCAGGTCTCTCACAGGATAAGCTGGACGAGTGCATAGCTCTGCTGAGAGAGCTGAACGCTAAGGCGCCTATCGTTACCACCGAGTGGGAGGAGCTCACAGGCAAGCAGCTCACCGACGCTATGACTCAGAAAAATACCATAGATGACGAGCTGAAAGCTCTGCTGGAGGAGGCTGCAAAGCACGATCATCACCATCATCATCACCACGATCACGATGACGAGGAGCATGAGCATCATCATCACCACGACCACGACGACGAGGAGCATGAGCATCATCACCACCACGACCACGATGACGAGGAGCATGAGCACCATCATCATCACGACCACGACCATGACCACGAACATCATCACCACCATGCCGATGATGTATTCACAAGCTGGGGCAGAGAGACTGCGAAGAAGTTCACCCGGCAGGAGATACAGACAGCTCTTGAAGCGTTGGGCGATGAAGAGAAGTACGGTATCGTGCTGAGGGCAAAGGGCATTGTTGCAGGCGAGGACGGTCAGTGGATTCACTTTGACTATGTTCCCGGTGTGCCCGATGTGAGAACAGGCAGCGCTTCAACCACAGGCAGGCTGTGTGTTATCGGCGCAGAGCTGAAAGAGGACGCTGTAGAAGCGCTTTTCCTCTAGAGGCAAGAGGCAAGAAGCAAGAGGAAAGATAGTTTTTACCTAATAAAATTGCCAAGCTCAGAATGCCGCATAACTAAGCATAAATAACAAGCAATAAATAAAGGAGGCATAAGGAGTATGCCAAATCAGAACGAGCCTATGCCCGTCTACCTCTTTCTGGGTTTTCTGGAGGGAGGAAAGACCAAGTTCATACAGCAGACGCTGGGGGACGGACGCTTCAACAACGGTGACCGCACCCTGCTGCTCATATGCGAGGAGGGCATAGAGGAATACGACGAGACAAATTTCAAGAGGGACAACATTTTCCCCAGAGTCATAGAGGACAAGGAGGACTTTACTCCCCGGAATATACAGCGCCTTGCTGACGAGTGCAGAGCCCAGAGGGTAATGATAGAATACAACGGTATGTGGACCATGCAGGAGCTGTTTGACGCCATGCCTGACGAGTGGATGATATATCAGGTGATGTCCTTTGCAGACGCTTCCACCTTTTTGAACTTCAACAACAATATGAGAAGCCTTGTGGTGGATAAGCTCAACAACTGCGAGCTGGTGGTGTTCAACCGCTTTGACAAGAAAACTATGGATAAAATGGAGTTCCACAAGATAGTAAGAGGCATAAGCAGGCGCACCGAGATAGCCTATGAATACACCGACGGCACTGCCGAGTATGACGATATCGAGGACCCCCTGCCCTTTGATGTGAACGCCGACCACATTGTGGTAGACGACCGTGATTTTGCTCTGTGGTACAGAGATATCACCGAGGAGCAGGAGAAGTATGACGGCAAAAAGGTAAGCTTCAAGGTAATGGCGGCAGGCAACCCGAACTTTCCCAAGGGAGTTATCGGCATTGGCAGGCAGATAATGACCTGCTGTGTTGAGGACATAACCTTCTGCTGGCTGGTGGGTCTTTACCCCAAGCCTATCGACCTTAAAAAGCCCAAGTGGGTGAACGTCACCGCCGATATAAAGGTGCAGCGCCACAAGCTCTACAAGGGCAAGGGTCCCGTGCTGGTGGTGGAGTCTTTGGAAGAGACCGAGCCCCCTGCTCAGCCCGTAGCAACGTTTTATTAATTCATAATTCATAATGCATAATTCATAATTGATAACGGGCGAAAAAACTTATTGCAGAATATAAAAGCTCACCGAGTTCACACATCGAACTCAGTGAGCTTTTTTCATAGGTCAAAGCACATCTGCGTACTTTTCGATAAATGCGTCGCCGACTATCTTTCCTGCTTCGCCGTTGGGGTGACCGCCGTATTTTGCCTTATCGGGAGTCTCGGGGTCGCAGAGGTATGATGCAAAGTCGAAATACTCCACGCCATAGTCCTCACAGAGCGCTTGCAGCTTTTCGTTATACTCAGTTCTCACAGCTTCCTTTTCCTCGCTGAAATCCTGGGGAGGGGCGTTGAACACTATTATCCTTTCTGCCCCTGCCGCATGGTAGCGTGCTATCAGATCGGATACATAGCCTATCATCTCGTCGGCGCTGTCGCCCTTGCCGTCGCCGTTATAGTCGCCTGCCAGTATATCGTTTGTGCCGAAGGCTATAACTGCGGTATCGCAGTTTGATGATCTGCCCAGCCAGTTGCCGCAGGTATCAAGGTCGCTGCTTCTCGCCCAGCCGAGACCGCAGTTCCACAGAGATGCATTATCCCCCAGCTGCTTAGCTATCTGCGCTGCCCAGTACTCATACTTCATATACTCGGTCTGGCAGCCCTGGGTTATTGAGTCGCCCACCATCATTACCCTGTCTGTCACCTGCTCACGCTTTGCGCCTATGAACACAGGCAGGGGGATATCGCCGCAGTAGGTGAAGTCATCGTCCTTTTTGCCCTTTTGCAGAGCGCAGGTTAGGTCAGCCTGACTGTTTGCAGGAATGTTTTTGCCTGTCAGCGTCCACTCCCAGACCAGGTAGTGACCTTGGGGGATATCCAGGGTAACGGGGTCGCTCCAGAAGGCTTCGTCCGAGAGCACTTCCCTGCTCTCGCTGCCGCCAAAGGTAACTGACGAAAGCAGCACAGGCTCATCAGCCTCCGACTCGCCGCCGTCATAGACATTTGCAGAGGCTATGGTGTAGTCGGGACCGTCCTTGCCCACAAAAACGGGCTTGCCCTTGTTATAGGTCGAGTCGACTATATTTGAAAAATAAAAGCAGTATTCCAGCTCGCCGTACTCCTCAACGGGGATATATGCACGGTAGGTGGTGTTGTCTGCATTTTTTGCCAGAGCGTTGTTGCCTGTTGAGAGGTAGGTGTTTGAGGTATAGATATCAAAATTTTCGTCCTCTATCCTTACGCTCTCGGCATCGGGTATCGCCGCTGTTTTCTCGCTTTGCTGTCCGCTGTCAGCCTGCGCACCGCTTGTTTTCGCACTGCTGCTTTGGGTCTTGCTGTTATCAGAGCTGCTGCCCGAGCAGGCAGAGCACATCAGGGCAGCTGCAACGGCAGCCGCAAAGGCAGCGCTTTTCAAAACTCCTGCTATCCTCATAAATATCCCTCCGTATCGGCGGACTTTCACCGATATTTTTACATCAAACTATCGTCTTTTTATACTTGACCGCATTGACTATGATAAGTGCGTCACGGGAGTCTATCCTGCCGTCGCCGTTCACATCGGCTGCCATCTGCTGATAGTCGTCCTTGGGGTCCTGGGTCTTTTTGGCGAAGGCTACTGCAAGCATTGCGTCCTTGGTATCCACCTTGCCGTCACGGTTGATATCGCCCTTGATATAATCAAACTGGGGCTTTTTGAACTCGAAGGTCTCCTCAAGCTCGCCCTCATAGTCACCTATGCCTGTTATCTTCACCTTTACGGTGCCGTTCTCGGGGTCTTTTTCGAGAGTTACGGTGTAGTCCTCACCAAGGGTCAGGGTATTGCCGTCAACTATCACGGTGATGTCATTTTCGGTGAGCTCCTCCAAGCTCTTGCTCTCGTCGATAAGCAGCTGTACAGAGCTTTCGCTGAGGTTTGTTCTTATAAGCTTTGGCTTTATGTTATCCCTGTAGCTGTCGCCGCATACCGAGCAGATATGCTCGTCATAGCCCTCGCTGTCGTAGGTGGGGGCAGTTGTGGTGACCTCGTATTTGTGACCTATCGGCGGCACATAGTCGCTCCTGTAGCTGCTGCCGCAGACTGTGCAGGTGTGCTCGGTATAGCCTGTACGGGTGCAGTCGGGCTCGACCACGGTATCGGTGTAGGTGTGCAGGGTCTTGGCTACGGGTCTTGTGTAGGTATCGCCGCAGCGTGTGCAGGTGAAGGTCTCGACCCCCTCCTTTGCGCAGGTGGGCTGGGTGGTCACTCTTGAAATATAGTTGTGACCCAGCGCCGCAGTTTCGCTGTCGCTGTAGGTATCGCCGCACTGGGTGCAGGTGTGTACGGTATAGCCCTTTTCGGTGCAGGTGGGGTCAATTACCCTGTCGGTATAGCTGTGCACCGTTTTAGGGAGAGTTCTTGTGAAGGTATCGCCGCAGCGTGTGCAGGTGTAGGTCATAACGCCCTCAGATGTGCAGGTGGGCTGCTTTGTTACTTCCGCAGTGTAGTCGTGACCGAGAGCCGCAGTCTCGGTATCTCTGTAAACATCGCCGCAGACAGTGCAGGTGTGCTCGGTGTAGCCCTTTTCGGTGCAGGTGGGGGTACGACGGTGTCTGTATACTCATGGTCATGGGGCAGCTCGACATATTCATAGTTTATGCCGTACTGCTGGGCATATTTCAGCGCATTTGAGCCCTTGGGGAAATAGAGGGTGAAGCCGCTTATCTTTTTTACAACGGTAGTATTCAGAACGTAAGCGCCGTCCTCCCATGTGTAATAATAGTTGCCGTTATAATATCCCACGCCGTAGTCCCATA
Organism: uncultured Ruminococcus sp.; assembly: GCA_937894495.1. Classification (GTDB taxonomy): domain Bacteria; phylum Bacillota; class Clostridia; order Oscillospirales; family Ruminococcaceae; genus Hominimerdicola. The sequence goes on from CALCRR010000184.1 coordinate 18,442, forward strand.
TGGTCGTATCGGGAGAGTTAAGGGTAATGCTCTTCATTTTTGAGCTGCAGGTGAATGCCGTTTTGCCAATGTAGCTTACTCCCTTGCCCAGTGTAACATCGGTAAGGTTTGTGCAGTGCAGGAACGCATCTTCGTCAATTTTAGTAACACTGTCAGGTATGGTCACACTTTTAAGCCCCGTACAGTTTTCAAACGCACCGACACATATCTCAGTTACCGTATTCGGTATCGTGATGCTTGTCATTGCTGTACAGTTATAAAAAGCCCAATAGCCTATATCGGTCACGCCCTCTTCGATAACAACGTTTTTTATGGAGCTCCTGTATTCATACCAGGGCGCATCGCCCCAGCTCATACCGGTGGAGTTTTTGGGCTGGTCTGACTTGCCGGTAAGCATGTCTCCCTCACCGCTTATGGTCAGCGTGCCGCCGTCAAGTGTCCATGTAAGGTTTTTATCACAGGTACCGCTGGTTATGGCGCTGGCGCTTATGCCGAAGCTGCCGCCGGCTATGCCCTCGGGCAGATAGCCTGCAGTGCCGAACATCATTGCCGCTGCCATCAGCACCGGCAAAATCTTCCTTTTTTCAAAAATATCTCCTCCTATAATATTGTTTTCCCTTGTTTTATCATGATAAAATGCCGAAATTGTCAGATACTGCACCTTATCACTATAATATTATACATTCACTTTGCCCCTATGTCAATAGTTAATAAATATTTTTTGGGCATTTTTTTGGACTATATTTGACAGCTATTGTTAAAAGTATCTAATACGGCGGCAGTAAAAATGTAAATATGGTGCATTGAAAAAACAAGTTGAATATGTTAAAATAATTTTAGAATATTTTAGCAGGGGCGCACGGGCGTATTTCCATAGCTCCTGCCTGTTAATGGAAAGGAGCTATTAAAATGCATGGTTTTAAAAAAAGGCTTCTGAGCTTTTCTGCTGCCGCAGCTATGGCTGTAAGCGCCGTGCCCTTCACCGCACTGCCGACGGTCAGCGCCGCTACCGATATCTCGGGCTACACCGCCCTTGATATCACCCAGCATATGGGCATGGGCTTCAACTTCGGCAACACGCTGGACGCAACAGGCGGCTCGGGGCTGGGCAGTGAGACCTCATGGGGCAACATCAAGATAACCAAGGCGCAGATAGACGCAGTAAAAGCCAAGGGCTTTTCATCTGTACGCCTGCCTGTCACCTGGTATAACCATCTTGACTCAAACTACAATATAAACGCTGCCTGGATGGCAAGGGTAAAAGAGGTAGTTGACTGGTGTATCGAGGACGATATGTATGTTATACTCAACACCCACCACGAGAGCTGGAATGCTCCGCTGGCTTCAAACTACACCGCCGCAAGCACAGAGCTGAAGGCTATCTGGACGCAGATCGCCGCTGAGTTCAAGGATTATGACAAGCATCTGGTCTTTGAGGGACTAAACGAGCCGAGAAACTATGGTGCTTCAAACGAGTGGAACGGCTATACCGACTCGACTATGACCGACACCCTCAATAAGCTCAACAAGGACTTTGTTGACACGGTAAGAGCCACAGGCGGCAACAATGCCGACAGAGGGCTGATGGTGCCCACCTATGCGGCTTCAATGGCGTCACAGGCTATGGCGGCGCTGGAGATACCCAACGACGACCCCAATGTTATCGTTTCTATCCACGCATATACGCCCTATAACTTCACAATGAACGAGAATACCTCACAGGGCGCTACAAGCACATTCTCGGATTCTATCCAGAATGAGCTGACAGCATTTTTCAACGATGTGAGCAACCAGTTCGTCTCAAGGCGCATACCCGTTGTTATCGGCGAGTTCAGCGCTTCAAACAAGGATAACCTTGCCGAGCGTGTAAAGTGGGCAAAGAGCTATGCGGCGCAGGCTAAGACCTTGGGCATACCCTGCTTTTTGTGGGATAACAATGTCCCCGACAACAAGAATGACGGCGAGGCTCACGGCTATTTCAACAGAAGCTCTCTCAGCTGGTATTCCCAGTCGGAGAGCGTGGTTAGCACCCTTATAAGCACCTATAACTCCACAGCTATGGAGCTGCCCGAGGAGGTGTCGGTGCCGGATCTTACCAATCTTAAAACGCTGTTCAGCGGCTCATCGGCTATCTCGGGCTACACACCCACAGCAGCTATAAAATTTGATGCTTCAACAATGGCTGATAACGGCGTTATTGCTGTTACCTACACAGGCTCAGCACAGCCCACACTTTGCGTGCAGGACACCAACTCTTATCAGGTCTGGGCAAAGGTATCGCCCTATATCGTTGAGAACGGCGTGGCTTACTTTAAAAAGTCTGATATAGCAGCCTCCTACGACCCTGCCTATACCTCAAATTACGGCAGTCTGCCGTCATCGCTTTACAAGGCTGGTCAGCTGTTTATCAGTGCAGAGGGCGGCAGCCTTACGGTCAAGAGCGTGGTTTACGGCGAGATAGCTGAAAACACCAAGACCGAGCTCACAAGCGCTATGGTGACAATGAGCAAGACCTCATACACCTACGGTGAAAGCGGCATACCCACCTACACCGTAAAGGACGGCACTAAAACTCTTGTCAAGGGTACCGACTACACCGTAAGCGGCGAGAGCACAGCTGTGGGCACACACACCCTTACCTTTAAAGGCACAGGCGACTACACAGGCAGCGTTACCAAGAGCTACACCGTGGCAGCCATAAAGCTGACCGACAGCAATGTTACCTTCGGCAGCACAAGTCTGGTATACAGCGGCAGCGCACAGCAGCCCACCGTTACTGTTACCGTAAACGGCAAAAATCTCACAAAAGGCACCGACTACACCGTAACAGGCAGCGGCACCAATGTCGGCAGCTACACCGTTAAGGTATCGGGCAGCGGCAATTATACAGGCGATGTTTCAAAGAGCTTTACCATAACCGAAAAGGCTCTTACAAGCTCGATGATAACCATGACCAAGACCGCCTACACCTACGGTGAAAGCGGCATACCCACCTACACCGTCAAGGACGGCAGCAAGACCCTTACAAAGGGTACAGATTACACCGTAAGCGGCGAGAACACCAATGCAGGCTCCTACACCCTGACATTCTCGGGCAAGGGCAACTACAAGGGCGATGTTACAAAGAGCTACACCGTAGCGGCTGCTGAGATAAAGAGCAGCGATGTTACCCTGAGCGCCGCATCATTTGTTTATGACGCAGCCGAAAAATCACCCGTTGTAACAGTTACCGTAAACGGCAAAAAGCTCACCCAGGGTACTGACTACACCGTAGAGGGCGGCAGCGGCACAAGAGCCGGCGATTACACCCTTACGGTAAAGGGCAAGGGCAACTACACAGGCGAGGTACAGAAGAGCTTCACCATAGTGATGGAGCTTATCGACATAGGCACCTGCAACGCAGTTATCGACTCAGACCTGGTTTACACAGGCGAGGCGCTCACCCCCGATATAAAGGTGACAAACGGCAGCGTTGAGCTTGTAAACGGCACTGACTACACCGCCGAGTTTACAAACAACACCAACGCCGGCGACAGCGCAAAGGCGGTTATCACAGGCACAGGCAGCTACAAGGGCACTAAGGAGATAACCTTTACTATCAAGCCGAGAGCTATTGACAGGAGTATGCTTCTCAATACTATCGAGGACAAAGTTCCCTACACCGGCAATGCATACACTCCCACTGTAGGACTTAGCGACGGCAAGATACTTATCCTTGATACAGACTATACGCTTGAATACAAGGACAATGTTAACATTGGTACAGCAAGGATAGTTTACACAGGTCAGGGCAACTACACAGGCACTATCGAGCAGACCTTTGAGATAACAGGCAAAAAAGGCGATGTAAACCTTGACGGCAAGATAAACACCCAGGACGCTATGCTATCTGTAGCCTATGCTAAAAAGACCCAGTCCCCCAAGGACTCAAACCGCTTCTGGGCAGCCGATATGAACGATGACGGCAAGCTTGACACCAAGGACAGCATGAAGATAATCGCTCTTGCTAAAAAGCAAGGATAGGCATTAATTCATAATTCATAATGCATAATTCATAATTGCGGTATTCGCTCCGCTCATGGTTTTGCCTTTTCGGGCGGCATTTACTGTAGTTATAAAAAAAGCTCACTGAGTTATTATGACTCGGTGAGCTTTGTTTTTTCTTTGGGGGCTTAATTCCGGGTCTTAAATTCGATGACCCCTGTCAGCACTGTGAACGCCACTTTTTTCTGGTAGTCGCTGCTTTCCAGCAGTGCTGCTTCTTCGGGGTTTGAAAGAAAGCCGCACTCTATCATCACCGCAGGGGTGTCGGTCTGGTCAAGCAGGTAGAGCTCGTCATCAACGGGCTTGGTCTCTCTTTCGTTATCGGGCTGCAGCAGGCTTACAAACTGCTTCTGCATGGCGGCTGCCAGCATTTCTCCCGAGTGGTTCCTGCGTGAGTAAAACATCTGGGCGCCGCTGTATTTGCTGTCGGTGAACTGGTTCTGGTGGATAGACAGGGCTATGCCGTTTTCGGCTTCGTTTATTATAGCCAGCCTGTTTTTCATATCCGATTTTTTCTGCTCCCCCAGCCCCTCTACGCCCTGGTCGTATATGGAGATATCCCTGTCACGGGTGAGCACAGGTTCAAATCCCATAACGGTGAGCAGGTCTCTCTCGCTTTCGGCTATGGCGAGGTTTATACCCTTTTCGGCTACCCCGTTTACCGATACACAGCCGCCGTCCATGCCGCCGTGACCTGCGTCCACCACCACCGTCATTTTATCAGCCGTGGTCTTTAGTGGTGCGGCGGCGTATTTTGCTGCGGCTGTGCCTATGCTTTGGCTGCTGCACCAGAGAGCTGCTGCGGCGGCTGCCCCTGCGCATAGCACGGTCATTATGTATCTGCGTTTCATTGCTTTCATATCTGTTCCTCCCTGACAAACGGTTTTGTACAAGTATATGCGCAGATATGGATGATGATAACTTTATGGCGCAAAAAAGCTCACTGCACATCAGCACAGTGAGCTTATGTTATAGGCAACACCGCACAACCATTGTGCGGTGTTGCCTATACTGTTTTTGATTTACTGCTTCTTGGCAATAGCTATAACTGCAAGGCTGTCTGTGGTGTTTACCTTGCCGTCAATGTTCATATCTGCAATGCTGAACTTGTAGCCAATGGGGGTCTTGCTGCGCTTTGCGTAGGTAACAGCCAGCATTGAGTCCTTGCTGGTTATCTCACCGTCGCCGTTTATATCGCCGAGCTCGCACAGCTCAGCCTTCACGCCTGTGTTTGAAGTACCCATGTATACCGTGTATTTTCTCTCGGCATAGCCCTGCTTGCGCACCGTCATAGTGTATGCCCCGGGGGGCAGGTCGCTGACGATGCCCTGGCTGTTTACTATCACCGTTCTGGTTATAGTGCCGTCATAGCTCACAAGCTTTGCGCTGACTGATTTGAGTGTCTGCCAGCTGCCGTCCACGTTCTGACCTGCATAAATTGTCAGTGTGGCGTTTTTCTTCTCAACGGTAACTGTGCAGTAGCAGGTGTAACCGCCGTCATTAGTGCTGGCGTAGATGTATGCAGTGCCTGCGCCCGTGGCTGTTACCACACCGCTCTGGTTCACCTTTGCTATGCTTGTGTTGGAGCTTGAAAAGCTCACGCTCTTATCAGTAGCGTTTGAGGGGAAGATTATGGTAGATAGCACAAAGCTGTCGCCCTGCTTCATGGTGCGGTTGTAGGTGCCGAGACTTAGTCCCGTTACTCTCACCTTTGAAGAGCTCTGCCCCGAGCTGCCTGTGTAATTGCCGAAATGTATATAGCCCGATGCATTGGACGCTGCGATAGTCCTTACATTATAAGACTGTACAGCGCTGCCCCAGTTATACTCCTCGATGGTAACATACCCTCCGCTGACCGACCTTACCCAGCCCACATGACCGTAAGAGCTGGCGCCGTAGGCATTGGGAGAGAGCCAGTAGATACTGCCTGCCGTGGGGTTCATATCCACCGTGAGACCTGCCGACCTTGCAGCAGGGCCCCAGTCACCTGCATTGCCCCAGAACACGCCTTTATAATAACAGGTAAAGCCTATATCATTGCGTGAATTGAGACACCAGGCAGCAAAGGAGGTACACTGGTCTGTATAAAATCCCCAGTTGTCATAGTGAGGATAATCATCTGCAGCGGCAGCGCCAATGCCTGACATGGGCAAGATCAGCGTCACCGATAAAATAAGCGCTGTAAATACTGACAGGAGCTTACAGCGGCTTTTAACAAAAAAGCTCATGTTTTCATCCTCCTTTTCTGCAAAGCATGACCGTGTTACATTAGGTATATCTGCCCTGTGAAATCGGTCACTGCTTCTTTTTCCAAAATCATTACACTTACACTTGGTATAACTTATGTTAAAATTATACCTAAAATTTATCTCTCCTTGTATTTTTTTGTCTATTTTTGTGGAGAGTAATTACATTATACAATATATTACCTCTCTTGTCAATGATTTTCAGAAAAATTTCTGTACAAAAAATCTCCCCTGTTTTTGTGCAAGTGTAAAAAAACTCCCTGTTAGATAAGGGCTGCCTCTGCTTCTGAGACAGCGTGTTCGGGAACGTATGTGTTTTTAAATATAAAAAAATTGTAAACCACTTGAAATGTCGGTAACTTTATGGTATAATGGATTAGAATGATCAGATATATAAGGGAGGCGTTTAAATGATAAAAATCAAAAATCATCTGGGAACTATCGGTATATCCACCGCTTATCTCAGACAGCTTATCTCCAATACAGCCGAAAGCTGCTTCGGTGTTGCCGGGCTGAACGCCTACGGTGCAAAGCAGGGCGTTTATGCCATGCTCAAAAAGGAAAATACTACCAAGGGCGTCATAATCAGGCAGGAGGACGACGAGCTTGTGGTCGATCTGCACATAACCGTCACCTACGGGGTGAACGTCAGCGCTATCGTTGACAGCATAATCCACAAGGTCAACTATGTGCTTACCGAGCAGGCAGGTATCGAGGTAAAGTCGGTCAATGTTTTTGTTGACGAAATGGCTGATTAATTTAGATTTAGGAGGAAAAGTAAGTGATAAACGGAAGCTTGCTGAGAAGCTCTTTTATAAGTGCGGCTCACAGTATCACAAATAAAAAGAAGTCTGTTGACGAGCTCAACGTGTTCCCCGTTCCCGACGGCGATACCGGCTCAAATATGTCCATGACCATAAACAACTCTCTGGCAGAGCTTGAAAACTTAGAGGCACAGCCCAGCTGCAGCGATGTTGCACGCACAATGGCTTCATGCCTGCTCAGGGGTGCCAGGGGCAACTCGGGCGTTATACTTTCGCTGATATTCAGGGGCTTTTCAAAGGCTCTCAACGGTAAGAGCGAGATGTCTGCGGAGGACCTGGTAAATGCGGTGGAGCTGGGCGTTCAGGGGGCTTATAAATCTGTTATGAAGCCTACCGAGGGCACCATACTCACCGTTGCGAGAGAGTCTGCCGAGAAGGCAAGGGAGTCGCTGAGGTCTACCAACGACCCCACCGTTATCATGTCGGATATCTGCATACAGGCTAAGGAGACACTTGACAAGACACCCTCGCTGCTGCCCGCACTGGCTAAGGCAGGTGTTGTTGACGCAGGCGGAATGGGTCTTTTGATAATTTTTGAGGCTATGCGAGATGTCTTCAACGGCGGTGAGGTAGTGGAAAAGACCGAGACCGCTGAGCCCACTGTGAATACCGAGGCTGTGGGGGCTGTTACTGTTGACACCTTCTCCTCCGTTGTGGGACAGTATGACACGGTGATACATTTTACATACTGCACCGAAATGCTGATAACCAAAAAGCAGGACTGCGACGACCCCTCGAAGCTGAGAGCTTATCTTGAAACTATCGGCGACTGCGTTGTTGTGGTGGATGATGACGAGATAATCAAGGTACACGTTCACACAAACAACCCCGGCAAGGCTATTGAAAAGGGTCTGGAGTTCGGATACATCAATATGCCCAAGGTGGAGAACATGAAGCTGCAGCATGAGAAGAAGCAGATGGAGGTAAAGCGTGAGTTTACCTCGGTAAAGCCCGAAAAGGACATCGGCTTTGTTGCAGTAGCCGCAGGCAGCGGTGTTGAGAATATGTTCAAGGACTTAGGCGTTGACTGCATAGTCAAGGGCGGTCAGACCATGAACCCCTCTACACAGGATATTCTTGAAGCTATAATGTCCTGCCCTGCCAAGACGGTGTTTGTGCTGCCTAACAATAAAAACATCATAATGTCGGCTGAGCAGGCTGTTAAGCTTGCTGACAGAAAGGTTTGCGTATTGCAGACAAGGACCATACCCCAGGGTATGTCGGCAATGCTGGCTTATGACCCCGAGGCTGATTTCAACACCAACAGGCTTGAGATGACAAACGCTATCGAAAAGGTATCAACAGGACAGATAACCTTTGCCGCAAGAGACTCGGACTATGAGGGTCACGCTATAAAGCAGGGCGAGATACTGGCGCTGGATAACGGCAGGCTGTCCTTTGTGGAAAAGGACCTTGCAAAGGCAGCCTACAAGCTGACCAAGAGACTTGTCAAGGGCGACAGCTCATTTATCACCATTATCTACGGCGCAGATGTATCGGACGAAGCAGCCGAGGCTCTGCAAAAGCAGGTCAGCGCAAAGTATTCATCACTTGACGTTAACCTGATAAACGGCGGTCAGCCTGTTTATTACTATATAATCTCAGTAGAATAATAATTTTGTGTCTCTCTTGCATATGCAAGGGAGACATTTTTGTATAGCGGCAGTTTTCCATTAATTTACTGATATTAACTCGGATATTTGTTAAATTACATAAAATTTACTCGCAGTTATTGAAAAAAATGAAAAGCTGTGCTATAATTATTTTATATGTAAACGATAACCAAAATTTTCGGAGGTCATAATATGAAAAGAACACTTGCAGCTCTTCTGGCATTTACTATGGTATTCTCTTATGCCGCAGTTCCTGCCGACAGCGTTATTTTTGAAAGCAGATCCATAACAGCCAGCGCCGATACGGGTATTGTAACCACCACTACCCTTACAAGCAACAAGACCTACAACGGCACTGTGACTATATCGGCTGACTATAACCTGGCAAGCTACACCCTCACCGTAAACGGCGACCTTTACATCACCGCAGGCAATTTCCTGATGGGTACGGGCAAGCTGGTAGTAACAGGCAACCTGTATGTGCAGACCTCGACAGCAGGTCAGAGCTCGGCTTATATGAGAATGGACAGCGACTCCAGCAGCATTACCGTTGGCGGAAATATCGTATGGAACGTGGTCAGCACGGCTACCCCCACCGACTTTACCGCAGGCACTATCTATGTGGGCGGCAACATAATCAACAACACCAGCAATGCCAACGCTTTTTATACCCTCAACACCTGCAAGCTCATATTTAACGGCACGGGCACTCAGGAGATACAGACATCGGGCACAGAGATGGGTCTGGCGTCGGTGCAGGTGACAAACAGCAGGAGCCTTAAAATAACAGGCACAGTGTCACTCAACCAGATAGACAATAACCTGAATATCATCTCAAACGGTGCAATTTTCCGTGAGTTCAAGACCAGCGGCACCAGAACTATCAATATCTCTGGCGACTGCGCTTTTATCGAGAGCAACAACATCGACCTTTCAAACGTTACCCTTAATGTTACGGGTACTCTCAACGTAAAATCGGGCACATTTACTGTGGGCAGCGGCAAGGTTACGGTATCGGGCAACCTTGTGGTGGGTACTATCAACTCAAACGGCTCTTACGGAAATGTTAGCGCAGGCTTTAATATGAGCAATGCCTCGGGCTCTGTTTCGGTTGGGGGAGATTTCGTACTGTACACCAGCGCCAGCGCAAAGGGCGGCACTCTCACCGCAGGCACACTGACTGTTGCAGGCAGCGTTCTGGTTGGCACAAACTCAAAGCTTTCATCATCTGCCAGCCACACAACAGTTATGACCACCTCGGGCATGACAGTCTCAATGCCCACCACCAGAAAGCTGGGTACACTTAAACTGAGCTATCCTGCATCGCAGTATACCTTCTCGCCCAACACTGCACCATATACCAAGCTGGACGCTCCTGCAGAGACTTCAACTGCCGTTGCGCTGACCAGCAGCATGATAACCATAAGCGGCTCATATACATACACAGGCTCGGCTATAACTCCTACCGTTACGGTCAAAAACGGCAGCACCACTTTGACCAGCGGCACCGATTATACCATGAGCGTGACCAACAACACCAATGCAGGCACTGCTACCGTTACCATAACCGCCAAGAGCAGCAGCTACTCGGGCTCGGCAACAAAGACCTTTACTATCGCCAAGGCTAACCTCAGCAGTGCAACGGTAAATCTCAATGCCACATCATTCAAATACACAGGCAGCCAGATAAAGCCCACTGTAAGCTCAGTTACCTTTAACGGCAGCACGGTGGCGTCATCAAACTACACTGTAAGCTACGGCACTAATGTGAATGTCGGCACAAATGCAGGCTCTGTTACCGTTACTGCAAACTCTTCAAGCACCAACTTTACAGGTTCTAAAACGGTGAACTTCAATATTACCAGCTCCACCACGGCTCTGGCTGACAGCGGCGTTACATTGCAGTATTCATCTACAGCCTACACAGGCGCAGCTCTCACACCTACCGTTACGGTAAAGAGCGGCAGCACCACCCTGACCAACGGCACCGATTACACGGTAAGCTATTCAAACAACACCAATGCAGGCACTGCTACCGTCACCGTTATGGGCAAGGGCAATTATACGGGAACTGTTACTAAGAATTTCACGATAACAAAGGCTAATCTCAGCGGTGCTACCGTTACCCTGAATGCTACTTCATTCAACTACACAGGCAGCCAGATAAAGCCGACTGTAAGCTCTGTTACATTTAACGGCAAAACTGTGGCAGCCTCAAACTACACCGTTACCTACGGCACTAACACAAGCGCAGGCACAAACGCAGGCTCTGTTACGATAACTGCCAATTCTTCAAGCACCAACTTTACAGGCTCAAAGACGGTGAACTTTACCATCAACAAGGTAAACCTCAGCGGTGCAACCGTTACCCTGAACGCTACTTCATTCAACTACACAGGCAGCCAGATAAAGCCTACTGTGACCTCGGTAACAGTCAACGGCACAACGGTGGCGGCTTCAAACTACACCGTAAGCTACGGCGCTAACGTAAATGCAGGCACGAATGCCGGCTCTGTTACCGTTACTGCAAATTCTTCAAGCGCAGGCTTTACAGGCTCAAAGACTGTAAACTTTACTATCAACAAGGTAAACCTCAGCGGTGCTACAGTTACCCTGAATGCTACCTCGTTCAACTACACAGGCAGCCAGATAAAGCCTACTGTGACCTCTGTAACAGTCAACGGCACAACGGTGGCGGCTTCAAACTACACCGTAAGCTACGGCGCTAACGTAAATGCAGGCACGAATGCCGGCTCTGTTACCGTTACTGCAAATTCTTCAAGCGCAGGCTTTACAGGCTCAAAGACTGTAAACTTTACTATCAACAAGGTAAACCTCAGCGGTGC
>CALCRR010000185.1 GCA_937894495.1 uncultured Ruminococcus sp.
CTTTTTTCATAACCCTATTGGTGCCTTTCGCAGAAAGGCGGATTATAAAAATGAACAAAAAAGAGATAAACGAGATCAAGAAAAATTTCAGCGACGACTGCGGTTTTTTTACCGTCAACAGGGTGATCACCGCCTTTGTTGACAGCGAAAAAAATATCAAGTGCAAAACAAATCAGCTCTATAATATCATACCCCAGGACGAAAGCGAGCTGATAATGATAAACTTAAAAAAGGTGCTCAGCGGCAGGATAGGCGCAAATCTGCTGGAATACGGCTTCCCCAAGGACGCCTACCTGGAGGGCGGCTCTCAGCAGCTTTTATACAGCACCCTTAAAAGCAGGCTGAACGATGATGAAGCTGTGGATAGCTTTTTAAACGCCATTGTCGAAAAGGTTGAGTATGTATCTACATATACTATTTTTGCAGCCCACTGCACCTACTCGGTGCTCAATAAAAACAGCACGGGTGAGCTTGATGATGAAGCGGACAGCGACTATAACTTCATAATAACAGCCATTTGCCCTGTTGACCTGCGCATAGACGGTCTTATCTACAATGAGGAGCTCAACGCTATCGCCAAAAAGGAGAGCTCAGACAGGATAGTGGGGCTGCCTACCGACGGCTTTTTGTACCCCCTTTTCAACGACCGTGCTGCCGATGTCAACGGCGTGCTTTATTATACCAAAAACGCCAAAAAGCCCAACACCTCTGTTATTGAAGAGCTGTTAGGCTGCGAGTTCGTTATGACAGGTCAGAACGAAAAGGCGGTGTTTCACTCAATACTCGGCAATGTTGTGGGTGATGAGCTCGACTATGACCTGATAACCACCGTGAACGATAAGATACAGGACCTTATCGCCCAGTCAGCCCATGAGACTGAGGTGACTACCGTTGATAACGTTAAGCTGTCCTCTATCCTCTGGGAGGCAGGCGTCAGCCAGGATAAGCTGGAGCACCTGCCCCAGGTGTATGAGCAGGCAATGGGCGATAAGCCTATGACCGCCGTAAATCTGGTGGATAAAAAGACGGTGGTATCTGTGCCCAGCATTACCGTGAACATCGGCAAGGACGCCGTTGACAAGGTAAAGACCCGTATGGTAGACGGCAGAAAATGCCTTGTTATAGCCCTCGATGACCCCGAGATATCAATAAACGGTCTTGAAATGCAGCTGGGCAGTGTTGATGAGTAGCCTTGCAGTCTGCCCATAATTTGCAGCTTACCGCGAAGTATCAAAAAGGCACTTCTGTTTGTTGTTTAACAGAAGTGCCTGAAATATCATATTCTATTTGCCTGCTTTTTTGTGCAGCGAGCGGAACTCGGCAGGGGAGAGCATTTCGTGCTTTTTGAAAACTGCGCAGAAATAGCTGCAATCGTTATAGCCCACGCTGGTGGCTATCTCGTTGATATTCATCTTGTCCTCCAGCAGAAGTATCTTAGCCTGCTGTATCCTCTTTCGTGCTAAAAACTCAAAGGGTCTGAGGTTAAGGCATTCTTTAAAAAGCCTGCACAGGTACTGGGGCGACAGGTCAATAAGCTCTGCCAGCTCCACAAGGGTCAGCTCCTTCTGGTAGTTCTTCTCGATATAGTCGATAACAGGCTGCAGCTGGTTGAGCTTCTGCCCCTCCTGGCTGCCGTTTTGCAGGTTCACCACCCTGTGCAGCTCGATAAGGAACTGGTAAAGGTGAGCCGAGCACTGATGACCGCAGTAGTAATAGTTGGTTTTCATAAGATAAAGTATCTTCTTGAAGATAGCGTCAACAGCGTTTATATCGTTAATGTGTACCACCTTGGCTTTGTCCAGCTTGATATGCTCTAAAAGCGCAGCCACACCCTTGCCGTCAAAGGCGAGCCAGTGTGTCTCCCAGATATCCTCAGTGGGATAATACTCATGGGGCACATCAGGCGGCAGATATATAGCGTCCCCTGCGTTTACAGGGTAGGTCATACCATCCACCTTCAGCACTCCCGCACCCCTGGTGCAGTAGATTATCTGATAGTTGGGGTAGCCCTCTTCTCTGATAAAATGCCACTCTCTGTCTCTGGCGCCTGCGCCAAGTACATAAAACGGCAGCTCATATTCGTCATTAAGAATAGGATAATAGTAATCAGTCATTTCTATTTCACACCCCATCGAGCATATTATTAAACAGGCATACAAGCCGTATATTAACTTATTACATTATATCATAATATTAGCAGGTTGTCAAGAGTTAAACAGCGTTAATTGTAAAAAACTGTATCATATTTGCCGATGTTATCAAAAAATATCAAAAAAAGTGTTGTATAAATCTGAAAAATATGTTATGATAAGGTAGGATAGTTATATTTGCATATCGGGAGGTAGATGAATATGTTGAAGAAGATCGCAGCCTTTATAACAGCTGCCGCTGCCGCTTTCTGCTGCTGCTCATGCATGAAGTTCGAGAAAACTGTTGAAAAGCGCAATGAGGTTGACGTTCCGCCTAAAATGGTGTTTATGGGAGACTCTATCGCCGCAGGCTATGGTCTGGAGGGTTATACGGCTGATGATAACTATAACTGCCGTTCATACTCAAATATTCTTAAAGATGAATATACTGACGAGCTCAAAAACAGCTGCGGTCATGAAATGGTGAATGTGGCAGTATCGGGCGATACCTCGACCCAGCTGCTGGAGCATTTAAACAGCGGCGAGTTTGACACTGCCCTTAAAGACAGCGATGCTGTGGTCATATCTATCGGCGGTAATGATATACTGGAGATATTTTTGCAGTTTATGGCTGATAACCTGGGATTTATACAGGAGGAGAGCTCATTTGATATCTCGGATATAAACCTGCTCTCGCTGGCGTCGGCATTTTCAAGCATGGATAAGGATATCGACACTGCCCTTGACGGCTTTGAGGTGAACATCAAGGAGATAGCCCAGACGCTAAGGTCAAAGACCAACGGCACCATATACGTGCAGACCCTTTATGACCCTATGGAGTATTTTGATAAGGTGGAGATATTGGTGGACTTTGCCGACGAGAAGATAGGCAGGCTCAACAAGATAATCGCCGATAACGCCAGCTACGGTCAGAAGGAGTATTATAAGGTGATAGACGTTGCCCCCGAATTTGTGGGCAAGTGCGGCGATGTTACGACCATCAAGCAGTATGATATACACCCCAATGCCGAGGGTCATGAGATAATCGCCAGAACGGTGGACAACGCATTAAGAAAAAACAAGTTCTACTATACCACTACAGAAACAGTAAAGGATCAGAAGGCGATCAATAAGCTTATAATTATCTGCATTGCAGGCGGCGCAGTTGTCATAGTGCTGATAGTTATTGCCGTGATCGCTGTTAAAAGATCTCATAAAACGAAAGGATAATTTTAAATGAAGATCTATCTTATAGACTTTGAAAACGTAAAGTCAAAAGGCTTAACAGGTGTGGACCACCTCACCGAGGAGGACAGCGTAATAATTTTTTACAGCGAGAATGCCGATACCATCAGCTTTGAGATGCACCAGAAGGTGCTGAGCTCAAAGGCTGAGGTGGAATACTTCAAGGTACACGTCGGCGGCAAAAATGCGCTGGATTTTCAGCTCTCGACGCTGCTGGGATATCTTGTGGGAAAAAATGCATACAGCCATATTTTCGTTATAAGCAACGACAAGAGCTTTGATTTTCTCCATGATTTCTGGCACGGCAAATATGTTGCCTCCCCCGACTGCGTGGTCTACAGGTCGAGAACTATCGCACAGGCTATAACCTATGCAGGCGGCAAGACCAAAACGGCGGAGCTTGCCGACACAGCCGATGATACAAGCGCTGAGACAGCAGCTGCGGAGATACCGCAGTCTGTTGAAGAGCCTGCTGCTGCCGAAGCTGTTGAAGACGCTGAAGAAGCTGCCAAAGAGCCTGCCGCTGTGCAGGAGACAGCTGCCGAAAATACAGAGCTCACTGCCGAGGAAGCACCTGCGGAAGTTTCTGCCGAGCCTGCCGTGACCGAAAGCGAGGCTGTAACTCAGGAAGCTGCGGAAGCTATGGAAGCTCAGGAAAATATCAGCGAGGCAAAAACTGAGGCAGCAGAAGAAGAAAAGCCTGAAAAGCCCGAAAAGCCTGCACGCAGGTCGGGTGCTAAAAGCTATTCTCAGGCGCTTACAGCTGCACTTGCAAAGGCTAAGTGCTCTGCCGATGATATTGCGCTGATAGGCAAGCTGCTTGCAAGCTCTGATACCAAGGAGGAGTTCCATAATTCTCTGGCAAAGGAATACAAGCAGGACGCTACTGATATCTACAAGCTGCTAAGACCTAAGTATTTAAGGCTGAAAGAAATGTATGTCAGCGAAAATAACGGCGGCGAGACAGCAAAGGAGCAGCCCGTGGCTGAGACTGTGCAGGAGACCAAGGCTGCTGACACTGCGGCAGAGACTCCCGCTGCGGCTGAGGAGCCCGGGGAGGAGGTCATCTACCAGGACACCGTCAACAAAAGGTTAGCCGAGTTGCTTGACGGTATCTGCACCGATGAGGAGCTTGCCACCGTTACCCGGCTTTTTAACGAAGCCGAGACCAAGCAGAAGCTTTACATAAGAATGGTAAAGGCTTTCAGAAAGTCAAAGGGCTGCAAATTCTACAATGCCATAAAGGGCGAGTATTCAGCCATTGCAGCAGGAAAGCAGGGTGAGTGATGAAGCTTTTTATAGCCTCGGATATACACGGCTCGGCATACTGGTGTGATAAAATGCTGGCAGCCTTTGATAAAAGCGGCGCCCAAAAGCTGGTGCTGCTGGGCGATATACTCTACCACGGACCCCGAAACGACCTGCCCGATGATTATGCACCCAAAAAGGTGATAGCTATGCTTTCGCCTTATAAGGACAGGATACTTTGCGTAAGGGGCAACTGCGATACCGAGGTTGACCAGATGGTTCTGGATTTTCCAATTCTTGCAGAGTATGCGCTTATCTGTGCCGACGGTGTGACTATTTTTGCCACCCACGGTCATAAGTTCAACTGCGATAATCTGCCGCCCCTTTCTGAGGGAGATATACTTCTCCACGGTCACACCCATGTGCCTGTTATAAAGGACTGCGGCAGCTACACCTATATCAACCCCGGTTCGGTATCTATCCCCAAGGAGGGCTCTGCACACAGCTATCTTATTTTTGAAAACGGTGGATTTACCTTCGGCAGACTCGACTGAGCAATATAAAAGCACCTTTGCCTGCATGACAAAGGTGCTGTTTTTTGCATATTTTTATCCGTTATACTCAGCTATCTGCTCGTTAAGGGTCTTTAGCTCAGACTCAACAGTAGCGGAATACTTCTCTCTTACCTGAGTCCAGGTCATCTGGTTGCCCTCGCCGTCGAGTGATGATGAGTAGCTGTAAAGAGCGTCAACCAGCTTGATGTTGCCGTCAAAGCCACTCTCGTCGCCCAGCGCTGTAGATACACCGAATGCATAGTCGAAGATCATCATGTAATCCTCAGACTGAACGTCCATTTTAACGCCGTACATCTCCTCGGTCCAGTAGGGGTTGTTCTCAAAGAACTTGTCCTTGTTGGTCTGCTGATACTCGGGGTCGGAGTATGCCGCTCTGTAGCACTCGAACCAGGTCTTAACAGCGTCAGCCTTTTCAGAACCTCTTACCCACATGAATGCTTTCATGTCAGATGTGGTTATCTTCTGGGGGTTATCGGGGTACTGTGGGTGAGGAACTATGCCCCAGTTGTCGCCCTCGGCAGGACCGTTGTTGCCTGTGTAAGCCCAGTCGCCCATTGCATAGAACAGGCAGCCCTTTTTGAATGCTTCTCTTGCAGAGCCTACCCAGTCGTTGTAGAACAGACCGCTCTTCATCATCTCATACAGCTGCTGCTCGCCCTTTTCGATATCGGGGTCTTTCAGGTTAGAGGTAAATACAACGTTATCCTGATCGTAGTTTACCATGTTCTTGCCTGTCTGCTGTATAAAATGCTGTCTGAAAAATCCGTTGATACCGTAACGTTCAACGCCGTCGTCAGCATTGCCGCAGTATTCCTCCATAATATCTCTGAAAGCATTCCAGTCCCAGGTGCCGTCAAGATAAAGGTCATATGGGTCGTCAAGACCCTCAGCCTCGATAACGTCCTTATCGTAGCAGAGCATTGATGATGCGATAAAGTTAAGGGGAGCAACATAGTGCTTGCCGCCCAGCACGAACTGGTCAGCGGTATCCTTAACGCCTACCCACAATGGGTCGTTGAAATCAACTATCTCATCTATCGGCTTATACATATCCTTAACCACCTGTGAGGGGAAGGAGAGCCACTCATAATTGAAGATATCGGGAACGTCCTTGTTAGCCATGATAGCGTCAGCCAGCTTATCAAATCTTTCAAGGTGAGCTGTCTGTGTGAACTCGATAGCGCCGCCCTTTGACTGGAACAGGGTCATCTCTGTGCTCATCTCAGGGTTGCTTCTGGTGGGGTTGAGGTCGGCAGTGCCCAGATAAAGCAGAGTTCTCTGGTCCTCGGGCAGGTCCTCGATCGACTCGATCTCCGCAGCGTCAGCTACCTCAATATTCTGCGTAGCCTCAAAGCTGTCGTCATTTTTCTTCTCGTCCTTTTTGCCTGAGTCCTTGCCGCAGCCTACAGTGCCGAAAACCAAGCCAAGCGCCAGTGCTGCTGCCAGATATTTTTTCAGGTTTCTCATTATGTTTCCTCCTTATACATATAGTGATATTTTTGATTTATCTGATCGTTGGTTAATATTCTCATACAACTTATATTATACATCACTTTGCAAAAACTGTCAATCATCATATTTACCCATAAATGCGCCCTTGATTTGTTACACTTAACTATAAAAATATGAAATTTCAAATATTCATATTTTATAACTTTTCTAATTGTCGATCACCGAATTTATGTTGCCGATATATTCATCTAAGCTGTCGGAATACTCATTCTGTATCTCCTCCCAGGTGGGGGCGTTATCTGCAAGGGTGAAATATGCCGAGCCTATAAGCTTATCGGCAGCTGTCAATGAATATTCGTCAGGCTCTGCAAGCTCACCCGAAATGCCGTTTACATACTCGAAAACAGGGGAGTTATCAAAGCTTGAAGCCTCTGTGAGCACCTCATACATCTCATAGTTCCAGCCGGGGTTATTCTCTAAAAACTGCTCTTTTCTCACAGCCTTGAATTCTTCGTCGCACTCGTATACTCTGCAGCATTCCAGCCATGTCTTAACAGCATCGCTTGCCTGCGAACCGTTGACCCAAAGAAAGCCCTCAATATTTGCAGCGGTGTGCATACTGTCTCCCATAGGGTCACGGGGTATGGGCACCATCCTGTAGTTAAGCTCACCGCTGAGACCGTTTCTGCCCACAATGCCGCTGTAGGTGGAGTCGGTCATTGCCCATGTGCCCATGCTGTAAAAAAGCACATTGCCGCCTTTAAGCGCATCATCGGCATTGCCGTACCAGCTGTGGTCTATCAGCTCATCATCGTACAAGTTTCTTAAAAACCGGTGAGCTCTGGCGATATCAGGGTCGGCAATGTTGCTTATAAAGCTGCCGTTCCGGTATCCCACCACCGACTTGCCTGTCTGCAAATATAATGGCTCTGCAAAAAAGCCGTTTACGCCGTATCTGCCTTCGCCGCCGCTGCAGAACTCCTCCATAAGGCTGCCAAAGCTGTCCCAGTCCCACTCGCCGTTTAAATAAAGCTCATAGGGGTCATCAAGCCCCTCCTGCTCGATCACATTGCCGTCATACATCACCAGCGCCATAGGTTCAAGAGAAATGGGCGCTGCATAGTGGCTGCCGTTGAGCGCAAAGCCCTCTGCCACAGACTTTGTCTCAGCCCACAGGGGAGAGTCAAAGTCAACCAGACTATCAACAGGCTGGAATATCTCCTTTATGGCATTGATAGGAAAAGCAGAGCTGTCAAAGCTGACTATATCGGGAATATCAGAGTTTGAGATGATACGCACAGCCAGCTCGTCATACTTATTATTTCTATCAAGACCCTCAAACTTAATATTACCGCCGAAGGCGCCAAACATTTCAGCCTGAGCTGACGGCTCTCTGCGGTCGCTGAAATTCATAGTGATGTCGATATCGCCAAGGTAGGTTATCTCATTTACAGCCTCCTCGGGGATAGGGGTGATATCGGGATAAGCGTCATTGACCTCCACCTTGTCGGTATCAGGCAGTGAGCTTTCATCGGCAGCGCTGTCCTCCTGCGAGCTTTCATCAAAAGCTGCGTCATCACTGCTGTCTGCTTCGGTCTCTTTGGGGCTTTCCTCACGGCTTTCGGCGGCGGTGACGGTCTTATCCTCATTATCGGTAGGCGTTTCATCGCCTGTCATTTTGCCGCAGGCAGCTGCCGATATCATAAGCAAGGCTGCCGCAAATATTGCTGTTGGTTTTGCTGCTTTCATCTTATCTCCTTTCAGTTTTGCCGACTGTATCTGTATTTAATTTAACACAAAATCTGTAAGCTGTCAACAAATATTCGGTTACAAAAATTATTACCTGAGTGACACAAAAGCGGATACACCCGAAGGCATATCCGCTTGGTGAGTAATATTTACTTGGTGTAAGCAGCCACAGCCTCGTTGATGGTCTTGAGCTCCGAGTCAACAGTTGCCGAATACATCTGTCTGAGCTCTGTCCATGAATACTGCTTGCCGCTCTCGTCCTCCTTGTTGGTGAACTCATAGAGCTTTCTTGTAACGCAGTTGCCGTCAGCATTAGCGTTATCGTCTGACATGGTGGAGGAAATACCGTAGCCGTAGTCAAAGATAAATCTGTTCTCGTTGCTGGAAGCGTCAACGAAAACGTCGTACATCTCGTCTGTCCAGCAGGGGTTAGCGTTCAGGAACTTTTCTCTGCCGTTAGCTATGTACTCTTCATCGGTGTTAGCCATTCTGCAGCACTCGAACCAGGTCTTTACAGCCTCGTTCTTTGTAGAACCTCTTACCCACATATAAGCCAGCATATCTGCGGTCATTACCTTTTCATCGTTGTTGGGGTCTGTAGGAACGGGAACGACTCTCCAGTCATCGCCCTCAGAGGGACCGTTGTTGCCTGTCATAGCCCATGTGCCCATGCAGTAGAAGAGTATATCGCCGTTTTTGAGTGCGCCCTTTGCGTTGCCCAGCCAGTTTGCATTTACATAGCCCTTCTTGCCGATGTCATAAAGCATCTGCTCAGCTCTCTCGATATCGGGGTCGTCAAGGTTTGATACGAACTTGCCGTCCTCATAGTTGACCATTGTCTTGCCTGTCTGCTGTATCACCTGGGTCTGGAACCAGCCGTTTATGCCGTATCTTTCCTCCTCGCCCGAAGCGCCCTCGCAGAACTCGGTCATAACGTCTACCCATGTATCCCAGTTCCAGTTGCCGTCGATATATTCCTCATAGGGGTCGTTAAGGTTGTTAGCCTCAATAACTGCGTAGTCATACATCATAAGAGTTCCTACCGTGAAGTTGACAGGTGCAACATAGTGCTTGCCGTTCATAACGAACTGGTCGGCAGAAGCCTTGGTATCAGCCCACAGGGGAGCGTCAAAATCAACGATATCGTCAACAGGCTGGTACATATCCTTAAGCACCTGTGCAGGGAAAGCCATCCACTCATACTTGAATATGTCGGGAACGTCCTTCTGCGACATTATAGCGCTTGCCAGCTTGTCAAACTTCTCGCTGTCAGATACCTGGTTCCATACCACCGTGCCGCCCTTGTTGTTGAAAAGGGTCATCTCAACGGTCTTGTCGTCGCCCTTTCTCACATTGGGGTTAAGGTCATAGGTGCCCATCCAGATTATCTCTTTCTCAGCGTCGTCGGGGATATCTGCGATTTCCTGAGTGTCCTGCACCTCTACCTTTTTAACGGTAGATACCTTGGAGTCATCATTGCCTGTGCTGCCGCCGCAGGAAGCGATACCCACAACAGAGAGAACAGATACTGCCAGCGCCAGAGCCTTCTTTATACTTGACATAATCATCACTGCCTTTCAAAAGTTTACATGAAAACATATTTGTATAATTTTATTATAGTACAATATGAAAACGTTGTCAATTCTCATTTTTTACAAAGCTAATGGTCACATTTGTATATTTATCACAAAATTATGTGTCAAAATTAGCTAATATGCTAAAAATATTACAAATTATAATTTCTTCATACCGATGATAATACCGCATTTTTGATCATCTGGCGGCTCGCTTATCAAAAAAAATAAAAATATTGCCCTCGGGTAATGACAGACAATAAGCTTTCACAAATAAAGTAAACTGTTTATAAAAACACTTGAAAAAAACTGACATATGTAGTATAATAAATTATATTATTCTGATATGTAAGGTGAGAATATGAAAGAGATAGAGATATATACCGACGGCGCCTGCTCGGGAAACCCGGGTCCGGGGGGATACGGGGTGATCTTAAAGTATAAAGGTATCGAAAAGGAGCTGAGCGGCGGCGAGGCTGAGACCACCAATAACCGCATGGAGATGACTGCGGTAATAGAGGGGCTATCTGCGCTGAAAGAGCCCTGCTCGGTGAAGCTCTACAGCGACTCAAAGTATGTGATCGACGCTGTTACCGAGGGCTGGGCAGTCAAATGGCAGGCTAACGGCTGGGTCAAGGGCGATAAAAAGCCTGCTCTCAACAGCGATCTCTGGGAAAAGCTGCTGGGGCTTTTGAAGATACATAAGGTAGAGTTCATATGGGTGAAGGGTCATGCAGGGCACCCCGAGAACGAGCGCTGCGACAGCATGGCAGTGGCTGAGTCGAAAAAGTTCAGATAAACTCCGAAAGGTCGGATAGTATGGAAAAACGTTTTGTATACGCAGATAACGCAGCCACCACGAGGGTGTCAAAAACGGCACTTGATGCGGCTATGCCTTTTCTTACCGAAAGCTTCGGCAACCCCTCCAGCATATATTCTCTGGGGCAGAAAAGTGCCAAGGCGGTGCTTAAAGCCAGGCAGGATACAGCAGCTGCACTGGGGGCTGAGAGGGCTGGTGAGATATATTTCACCGGCGGCGGCTCTGAGGCTGATAACTGGGCGATAAAGGGCGCTGCCGAGCTGGGTGCGGCTCAGGGCAGGCGGCATATAATAACCACGAATTTTGAGCACCACGCTGTGCTGAATACCTGCGCATATCTCCAAAAGCACGGCTTTGAGGTAACTTATCTGCCTGTAGATGAAAACGGCTTTGTAACTGCGGCTCAGGTGGAAAAGGCGCTCAGGGAGGACACCTGCCTTGTAACGGTGATGTATGCCAATAACGAGATAGGCACTATCCAGCCCATCGCCGATATAGGCAGCCTGTGCCGAAGCAGGGGAGTGCTGTTTCATACCGATGCGGTGCAGGCGGTGGGTCATGTTGATATCAACGTCAGGGAGCAGAACATTGATATGCTCTCACTTTCGGGGCATAAGCTCCACGCGCCAAAGGGTATCGGGGCGCTTTACTGCAAAAAGGATATCATTCTGCCCAGTCTTATACACGGCGGTTCTCAGGAAAGGGGCAGACGTGCAGGCACCGAGAACGTTGCAGGCATTGCAGCACTGGGGGCAGCTATCACCGAGGCTGTGGGCAGCATGGCTGAAAATAACGGGAGAGTTTTAAGGCTCAGGGAAAGGCTCATTGACAGCATACTGGAAATTCCCCAGTCAAGGCTCAACGGCAGCCGCAGCAACAGGCTTGCTGGCAATATAAACGTGTCCTTCAAGGGGGTTGAGGGTGAGAGCCTGCTGCTTACTCTTGATATGTACGGAGTATCGGCGTCCTCGGGCTCTGCCTGCACCAGCGGCTCGCTGGACCCATCACACGTGCTTAAAGCGCTGGGTCTGCCCGATGCATTTGCCTACGGTTCGCTAAGGCTCACGCTGGGCGATGAGAATACCGATGAGGAAGTTGACTATATTACAGAGATACTGCCGAAGATAGTGGCAAAGCTTCGCAGTATGTCGCCCTACTGGGACAAGCTGTGCAAGGCTGAGGGTATTTATGATTATGTTAAGGATATGGAATTTTAGTACAATTTATTGTACAGTTAAGGGAGCTATGTGATGACTTACAGCACAAAGGTATTAGAACATTTTGCAAACCCGCGGAACGTGGGTGAGCTTGATGATGCAGACGGCATAGGCGAGGCTGGCGGCGCAAAGTGCGGCGACCTCATGCGGCTTTATATAAAAGTCAGGGATAACGTGATAAGCGATGTGAGCTTCAAGACCTTCGGCTGTGCTGCGGCTATCGCTGCATCGTCGGTGACTACCGAGCTTTTAAAGGGGCGCACACTTGAAGCTGCGGTCAAGCTTACAAATGATGAAGTGAATGAAGCGCTTGACGGTCTGCCCGAGGAAAAGCTGCACTGCTCGGTGCTGGCTGAGCAGGCTGTGAAAAGTGCTGTCGAGGATTATAGGAAAAAGCATGGCACACGCCCTGAGAACGGAGCTGATAACAGATATGAATAACAAGGTCCTTGCTGCCATGAGCGGCGGCGTTGACAGCTCGGTGACGGTGAAGCTGCTGCTTGATGAGGGCTATGAGGTGGCAGGGGCGACCATGCACCTTTACAGCAATGAGGATATAGGTATCGAGCGTTCAAAGACCTGCTGCTCGCTTAACGATGTTGAGGACGCAAGGCTGGTGGCTTTGAAGCTGGGCATTGATTTTCATGTGTTCAATTTTTCACGGGATTTCTCGGAAAAGGTGATAGATAACTTTGTTGACACCTACCTGGGCGGCGGCACGCCCAACCCTTGTATAGAGTGCAACAAGCACCTTAAATTTGACAGGTTTTTAGAAAGGGCAAGGCTGCTGGGCTATGACCGCATTGCTACGGGGCATTATGTCACTAAGGAGCTTGACGAGGGCTCGGGCAGGTGGCTTTTAAAGCGCTCGGCAGACAGGGCAAAGGACCAGAGCTACGTGCTTTATGCTCTCACTCAGGAGCAGCTTGAAGCGACACTTTTCCCCGTGGGGGAGCTTAGCAAGGATAAAATAAGAGCCATTGCCGAGGAGAACTCGCTGGTCAACGCCGCCAAGCCCGACTCACAGGATATCTGCTTTATTCCAGACGGCGACTACGTGAGATTTATAACCGAGCGTGCAGGGCAGCAGCCCGAGGGTGATATAATACTCACCGACGGCACATTGCTTGGCAGGCACATGGGGCTTATAAATTACACCGTCGGTCAGCGCAGGGGTGTTGGGGTATCCTACAGTGAGCCGCTTTTTGTGACTGCCAAAGATATGGCGAACAATAAGCTGATAATGGGCACTAAGGAGCAGCTGTTCTCTGATGAGCTCACTGCCTGTGATGTTAATTTTATCCCCTTTGATGAGCTGACACAGCCCCTTAAATGCACTGCCCAGACCAGATACCACCAGCAGGACGCAGCCTGCACGGTATACCCACTTGAAAACGGCAGGGTGCGTGTGGTGTTCGATAAGCCGCACAAGGCGATATCAAAGGGTCAGGCAGTGGTGTTTTATGACGGCGAATATGTGCTGGGCGGCGGCAGGATAGAGTAGATCATTATGAGCGGCGATATTAAGACCGACCGCTTTATATGGCATTACAAAGGCACTTATGTTGGTTTCGACATAAGTGCCTTTATTTTTTTCATTGCACCTGCGCTTTAGTGACCGACCATTTCTTAGTGTAAAATGATCGTAGGCAAACTGCTTATTTCTGTAGGCGCACCAATACATCATTTTCCAAAGTTGGCGCAGCCATCAAAGCTCTAGCGGTCACAAAAGCGCCCCCAGCCATTAGAGGCAAGATGTCAGAGGCAAGAGGCAAGAAATTTTCTACCTCCACAAAGTCTGAAAAGGGGACTCTTGCTTCTTGCTTCTTGCCTCTTGCTTCTTGCTTCTTGCATCTTGCCTCTTGCTTCTTGCTTCTAGCGGCACAGGTGGGGGAAGCGAGCCGTCCGCCCGAGGACGTTTATATTTGACAAAACCATAGAAAGTGTGCTATAATAATTTAATATGGAAAATTATACTCTTAAAGGGGCTTATGTAATGGATCAGGATAAAATTCGTAATTTTTGTATAATAGCGCATATCGACCACGGCAAGTCTACGCTGGCTGACCGTATACTGGAGCTCACCGATACGGTGGAGCTGCGTGAGATGGAGGACCAGCTGCTTGATAATATGGATATCGAGCGTGAGAGAGGTATAACCATAAAGGCACGTGCCGTAAGGCTCACCTATCATGCTGAGGACGGCGAGGACTATGTTTTCAATCTCATAGATACCCCCGGTCACGTTGACTTTAATTATGAGGTCAGCCGTTCGCTGGTCGCCTGCGAGGGAGCTATACTTATAGTTGACGCTTCTCAGGGCATTGAAGCCCAGACCCTTGCAAATACCTATCTGGCTATCGAGAACGACCTTGAGGTAATGCCTGTTATCAATAAGATAGACCTGCCCTCGGCAGACCCCGAGCGTGCCTGCAACGAGGTGGAAAACGTCATCGGCATACCTGCTATGGACGCTCCGCGCATTTCGGCTAAAATGGGCACTAATATCAAAGAGGTGCTGGAGCGTGTGGTCACCGATATACCTGCACCCTCGGGAGATGAAAACGCACCCCTTAAAGCCCTTATCTTCGACAGCTACTACGACCAGTACAAGGGCGTTATAATCTATGTAAGAGTCAAGGAGGGGCATATAAAAGCAGGCGATACCATTCGCCTTATGGCTGCAAATGCCGAGTTCCAGACGGTCGAGGTGGGCTATATGGGGGCTAAAGACCTTGTATCGGTAGGGGAGCTCCACGCAGGCGAGGTGGGTTATATAACCGCTTCTATCAAGGATATTGGCGATACCCGTGTGGGCGATACCGTCACCAATGCGGAGAGACCCTGTGAGGAAGCTCTGCCGGGCTATAAAAAGGTGAACCCTATGGTGTACTGCGGCATTTATCCTGCCGACGGCGCAAAATACGGCGATCTGCGTGACGCTCTTGAAAAGCTCATGCTAAACGATGCGTCCCTCTCCTTCGAGCCTGAGACCTCCATAGCGCTGGGCTTCGGCTTCCGCTGCGGCTTTCTGGGGTTGCTGCATATGGAGATAATACAGGAGCGCCTTGAAAGGGAATATAACCTCGACCTTATCACCACCGCCCCCTCTGTTATTTATAAGGTAACTATGACCAACGGCGAAACGGTGTATATCGACAACCCCACCAACTATCCCGAGCCCGGCTCTATATCATCGGCTGAGGAGCCTGTGGTGAATGCCCATATCTATACCCCCTCGGAGTTTGTGGGCAATATCATGGAGCTTTGCCAGGACAGGCGAGGTACTTTTGTGGATATGCAGTATATAGACGAAAACAGGGTAGACCTGCACTATGTGCTGCCCCTTAACGAGATAGTCTATGACTTTTTTGACGCCCTCAAATCACGAACCAGGGGCTATGCTTCATTTGATTATGAGCTAAAGGGCTATGCGCCCTCTAAGCTTGTGAAGCTGGACGTGCTGTTAAACGGCGAAATGGTAGATGCGCTTTCATTTATCGTCCACGAGGATAAGGCTTATGCCAGAGGCAGAAGGCTCACCGAGAAGCTGAAAGAGAATATACCCAGACAGCTTTTCGAGGTGCCCGTTCAGGCAGCCATAGGCGGCAAGATAATCGCAAGAGAGACCATAAAGGCACTGCGCAAGGACGTGCTCGCCAAGTGCTACGGCGGCGATATAACCAGAAAGAAAAAGCTACTTGAAAAGCAGAAAGAGGGCAAAAAGAGAATGCGCCAGCTGGGAACGGTAAGCGTTCCGCAGGAAGCATTTATGAGCGTGCTGAAGCTTGATGACTAAGATACTGTAAAACAGGCATGAGGTGACTGCTGTGGAAATACTGATAATGCTGATAGTGATAATAGTTCTCGCCGTGATGATAGGGGTCGAGCCGTCAACAGTGCTGCTGGGGGTCATGCTGCTCATGGCTCTCATGCTGATATTGATGACGGGATTTTTCATCATATGCTCACTGTGGCTCATAGGCTCAAAAAAATGCAGCGGCAAGCTCAGCAAGGTGGACGACCACCCGAGATTTAAGTTCCCTGCTGCCTATTATGAGATCGACGGCGAGGTCTATCCCAATATATTCCCCTGTGAGATGATACTGAAAAACTGGCTTTATGCTCCCGACAGACAGTGCAGGGTAAGGCTCAACAAGAAAAAAAGCATAGTTTTTGACGGCAATGCATATTTCTGCGTTATTCTGGGTATAATACTTGGGGCGGCGTCTTTAGTATTCTTAGCCGCCGAGATAGGCTATATCTGGCATTTTTAAAGGAGCGGCAGCATGACAGACTTAAAAAAAAGCATGAAGCTTTCATTGATATTCGGCTTTATCGGCGCAGCGCTGATGCCTGTTATCTATGAGATATACGCAAATGTTTCCATGACGGCAGGGCTGGTATTCACCGCTGCGTGGGTGCTCTATGCAGGGGTGAGATTTTCTTCTCTCGGCTTTAAGGAGGCCTTTGTGGGCATAACCTGCACCATCGCCTACAGCGGCATACTGGGTTGGGTCTGCTCGCTGGCGATACACCCTTTTATCATGGATATGCTCATAAAGCGCTCGGTCTATTTTCAGCTCACCCTTTCGGCACAGGTGTATTTTGTGCTTTATGCTTTTCTGATATTTATTTGTATGTATGTGATATGGCTCATACGCTTTGGCATGAGAAAGGCGGCGCAGAAGCTTAAAAGCAACCGTGAAAAGGCAGGGCTCTACATAGATAACGCCTTTGATGACAGCTTTGACGGGCAGGATAAGCCATGACGGGAATATACATACACATTCCCTTCTGCCTGAGAAAATGCCCCTATTGCAGCTTTTACTCGGTCAAAAACGATGATGAGCTTAAAGAGCGCTATACACGGGCTCTGGTGAGAAATATCCTTAGCTTTCAGGGGCAGGAGATATCTGCCGACACGGTGTATTTCGGCGGCGGCACTCCCAGCTACTACGGCGCCAGGCGGATCGCGGAGATTTTGGCGGAGATCAAAGCCGCCGGCCAGCGCTTGAGAACCGCGGAGATCACCGTGGAGGCGAACCCGGATTCTCTGACGAGAGCCGACCTTAGAAGGCTGCGGCACGCGGGGGTCAACCGGCTGAGCATCGGCATGCAGAGCGCCAACAACGACATTCTGAAAATGATCGGCCGCCGCCACAACTTCCAGCAGGTGGAGATGGCCATGAAGCACGCCCGGATGGAGGGGTTTGACAACGTCAGCCTTGATCTGATCTACGGGCTGCCCAGCCAGAGCACCGGCGACTGGGCCGAGACCCTCTCGCAGATCGTGGAGCTGCACCCGGAGCATATCAGCTGCTACGGTCTGAAGCTGAGTAGTACCCTC
>CALCRR010000186.1 GCA_937894495.1 uncultured Ruminococcus sp.
CTCTTCCGATCTACGATAACTACTTCAAAAAGACAGATACGATATCTCCCGTTGAAAAGGACGGCACCTATACCTATGATATAACCGTAAAGCCCTATTCAATGGTAACAGTGTCTACCTTAAAGCTTGAAGAAAAGGACTACCCCGCACCCGATGAAAGCGAGAGAACAGTGCTGCCGCTGCCCTATGAGGACGACTTTGAGTATGCAGACTACGACAGCGATTATCTGTCATCAAGGGGCTATGCGCCAAGATATACCGCCGATGAAGCAGGCGCTTTTGAGGTAGAAAACATTGAGGGCAACAACGTCCTTGTACAGAAGATCACTCCCGAGCTGAGGGCAAACGAGTGGGGAGGTACCTTCAACACCGCATCGACTAACTTCGGCGATGACGCATGGTCGAACTACAGCATAAGCGCCTCAGTCAAGCTGGAGGACGCCGAGGATAACTTTGCAGGCGTAGGACTGAGATATAACCTTGGCAGCAATATCGAAAGCGGCTACTGGCTGAGGGTGGGTACTAACGGCAAGTGGTACTTAAACCGCAACGACCGCCCCGTAAAAAGCGGCGAGCTTGAAGATTTTGACGGCACGGCTTGGAACGATCTTAAGGTGGAAGCCAACGAAAACATCATAAGGGCATACCTTAACGGCGAGCTGCTGTGCGAGTATGACGGCGGCAGTGACGAAAAAACACCCACCGCCCAGCTATCGGCAGGCAGAGCCGCACTGTTCAGCGAGTATCACCGCAATATGTTCGATAATATAAAGATAGAGCCAATAGAGGGCGCAGATACTAACATAGTAAGGCTCGATAACACCGATGACGAGTTTGAGTACACAGGCGACTGGTCCCACTCCACCATGGACAGCTTTAAAAACTATAAGCGCACCGCATCAACAGGCGGCGAGGGCTGTGAGGTCAGCGTTAAGTTCTTCGGCAAGGGCATCGCCCTGACAGGCTATGGCAAGAGAAGAGTTGGCGCTGTGTTCTCGGCAGAGCTGGACGGCGAGGTTCTCGATGAACGTGTCCAGTGTAAGGTCGAGGGCAACAGAGAGTGCGTATACACCGTCTACGGTCTTGAAGAGGGTGAGCACACCCTGACTATCAAGGTCATTGAGGGGGAGCTGACTCTTGACTCGGCAGAGATAAGCGACACCTATGAGATAAAGCAGATGAAGTCACAGGCTATACTTGAAGCCGAGCAGCAGGCGGCAGCTCAGGCAGAGAAAGAGTCCGCAAAGGGCAAGTCTCCATCAAAGAGCAAGACCTCAAAGGCAATACCCATAGCCATAGGCGCAGCCGCAGCAGCAGGCATAGCCGCAGCGGTGGCAGTAAGAGCTAAGAAGAAAAAGAAGTAAGCACATATAGCATCTTGACCACAGCGGTTGACCATAACAGTCAGCCGCTGTTTTTGTAGTATTTGTCAATTCATGTTATTATAGCGGCTGTGCAATATGGTCATAATGCCAAAAATTTGCATTACCCATTGACAAATCTGTTATAACTGTGTATACTGTATGTATACAGTAAAACCAATGGTAACAGGTCATATTGCCTGCTATGTCTTACATCAAAAAGGTGATACAATGAATATATTTATTGATAACAAAAGCGGAGCGCCAATTTACGACCAGATATACGGTCAGATAAAAAGTCTGATAATAAGCGGCGCTCTCAAAGAGGACGAAGCGCTGCCCTCTATCAGAAATCTGGCGAAGGACCTGCGCATAAGCGTCGTTACCACAAAGCGTGCCTATGACGAGCTGGAAAAAGAGGGTTTTATCTACACCATTGCCGCCAAGGGCTGCTTTGTTGCCCCTAAAAATGTGGAGCTCATAAGAGAAGCAAATCTCAGAAAGATAGAGGAGCTTATGGGAGAGATAACAAAGCTTGCGGCAAGCTGCGGACTGAGCCGTAAAGAGCTTATAGAGATGTTTGAATATCTCTCTGAGGAGGACTGACAAAATGGATGCTATAGAGATAAGCGGACTTACAAAAAGCTATAAGGACTTTAAGCTGGATAACGTGAGCCTGACCCTGCCCGGGGGCTGCATAATGGGTCTTATAGGCGAGAACGGCGCAGGCAAATCCACCCTGATAAATCTGATACTGGGCATATCCCGTGCCGAAAGCGGCAGCGTTAAGCTGCTTGGCAGAAATGCGATGAACGACAACGATCTGAAGCTTGCCAAAGAGGATATCGGCGTGGTGCTGGATAACGTGGGGCTGCCCCTTTCCTTCAAGGCAAAGCATATAAACGATGTTATGGATACCATTTATAAAAACTGGGACGAGCAGGAGTTTTACGGCTATCTTAAAAGGTTCGACCTGCCCGAGAACAAGGCGTTTGGCAAGCTCTCAAACGGCATGAAGATGAAAATGGGCATTGCCATAGCCCTTTCCCATAAGGCAAAGCTTTTGATACTCGATGAAGCCACCAACGGTCTTGACCCCGTTATCAGAGATGAGATAACCGATGTTTTCAACGAGTTCACAAGAGATGAGAGCCACTCGATACTCATATCCTCACACATAGTCAGCGACCTTGAAAAAATCTGCGACTACGTGGCATTTCTCCATAAGGGCAAACTCATGCTCTGCGAGGAAAAGGATATTTTGCTTGAGCAGTACGGCATTTTGCAGTGCAGCGAGCAGCAGCTGGAGGAGCTTGACCATAAGTCGGTAATAGGCAAAAAGCTGGGCAGGTACGGCGCACAGGCGCTGATAAAAAGAAGTGCCGTGCCAAAGGGCTTGACCGTTAGCCCTGTGACCATTGAGGAGCTTTTTGTTTACATGATCAAGGAGGAGCAGTGATATGAGCGGACTTATCAAAAAGGATATCTACGAAGCCTGCAGGTCGGGAGCAAACAAGCTGTTAACTATAATCACGCCGTGTATCATTGCAATTACTATGCTGTTAGGTGAGATATTGGGAAGAGACCATTCCGTGTCAATGGTGGGACTTTTCTTTTCGCCGCTTATGGTGGGCATAGGCTGCCTGGGCTCAACAACCAGCGACTCGGTAAGCAGGTGGAACGTATACTCAATGACGACCCCCTGCAGCCGCAGCGATATAGTAAACGCAAAATACATATTCTCGCTTATCTGCCAGCTGTATAACATGGCTCTGCACGGGCTCATTCTGCTGTTGCTGTATATTTTTGATACCCCCGTCAGCGCATCTGACCTCACATGGTTTCTGATGATGACAGTTTCATCGACCATGCTGCTTGCGGCGGTGTTTTTCCCCATTAACCTGCTTATCAGGGACAGAACTGCGAAGTCTGTTCTGGGCGCCTTAATAGGCGGCATAGCAGGCTCTGTGTATTCTATAGTAATGACAAATGTTATTGACGGCGAGATAGTAGACCGCAAGGCGGCATTGATAATGACAGCGGTGTTCGCCGTGATGTTTATTCTGTCGTGGATAATAAGCCTAAATGCCTTTAAAAATCGTGATGTAGTCTGAAAAATACCCGGGGACGGTGACTGTCCTCGGGTATAATTTTTTTCTTAAAAATGCTGCGTCACAGCATTTATTATTTTGCTTCCAGCGAGTCGGCAGCTACATAGTAGTAGGGCAAGCCCATCTCCTCATACTCGCCGTAAATGCCCGATACCACCACATCGCTGCCGTCGGCAGGGTAGTCCTGGGGGTAGCTGTGGGTGTTATCGTCCCAGATAAACTCAACTCCCTGTGAGCAGCAGGCAGCAGCATCAGCTATCACCACAAAATAATAGTTAAGGTCCTCGTCGATATCCGAGGGCATTACTGCCAGAGTGCCGTCCATTATTATCCTCTTGCCGAAATAATCCTCAGGGTAGTTGACCATGTTGAATACTGTTGCGTATATCATGGTGCTGTCCATCTGGGTCAGGTCGATGACCTCCTGGTCCGAAACATCAAGCTGAACATCGTCGATATCTCTCCAGTCGGAGACCTCTGCTTGAGTTACCGAAGAGGTGTCGGCAGTCTCAGCCGTATCTTTGTCAGCCTCGGTCTGCTTGGTGGTAGTCTCGGCTTTGGCTGTTTCCTCAGCCTTGCTCTCCTCAGCCTTTGTAGTCACCGAAGCCTGAGATCTCCCCACGTTTACCGTGGTCTCTTTGTTGATTATCCTGTCAACGTTTGATGTGTCGCCGCAGGCACAAAGCAGAGCTGTGCAGGCAGCAGCGGCAGTAAGTGTTATCCTTCTTGCAATACTCATTTTGAAGTCCTCCTCAGTACAGAAGAAACGATACAGAAAATAAAAAATACGAATATATCGGCAGCCACTATGGTAGAGCCCACAGGGGTCGAGAACAGTATGGACAGTATTATGCCAGCCGCAGCGCATATCACCGAGATAACAGCCGAGCAGATTATTACGCTGCCGAAGCTTTTGAATACTCTCATGGCTGAAAGCGCAGGGAAGATTATCAGCGCAGATATCAGCAGCGAGCCTACTAAGTTCATAGCCAGCACTATTATCAGCGCAGTTATCACCGCTATCAGCAGGTTGTAAAGGTCAGCCTTTATGCCTGTTGCCTTTGAAAAATTCTCATCAAAGGTAACGGCGAATATTTTGTGATAAAACAGCAGAAACACCGCTATAACTATGGCTGACATAATAACGCACAGCCACAGGTCTGTCTTTGTCAGGGTCAGTATCGAGGTCGAGCCGAACAGGGTGCTGCACACATCGCCCGATATGTTAGCCGATTTTGAGAACATATTTATAAGCAGATAGCCCACAGCCAGCGAGCCTACCGATATCATCGCCACCGCAGCGTCGCCCTTTATCTTGGTGTTCTGCCCTGTTTTTAAAAGCAGTATGGCAGATATCACCGTGATAGGTAAAATTATCACCATTCTGTCGGTAAGCCCCACAACTATCGCCACAGCCATTGCGCCGAATGCCACGTGTGAAAGTCCGTCGCCGATGAATGAAAATCTTTTAAGCACCAGCGATACTCCCAGCAGTGATGAACACAGGGCTATCAGCAGCCCCACTATCATGGCATATCTCACAAAGGGGTACGAAAAATAAAATGACAGTGTATCTATAAGCTCAGACATTGCCGCTCCACCCCGATTCTGCAATAAACGTTTTTCCGATATCGCTTTCGATGTAATCCTCGGTGCTGCCAAAAAACAGCTGGGTCTTTCCCAGCTGCAAAACGTGGTCGGCATACTTTACAGCCGCAGTCACATCGTGGGATATCATTATTACCGTTACCTTTTCTTTTTTGTTGAGCTTGTCTATGAGCTCATACATCTCAGCAGTTGCCTTGGGGTCAAGCCCCGTTACAGGCTCGTCAAGCAGCAAAAGCTTGCCTGTGGCACACAGCGCCCTCGCCAGCAGAACTCTCTGCTGCTGCCCTCCCGAAAGCTCACGGTAGCATTTTTTCGCAAGGTCTTTTATGCCTAAACGCTCCATAACTTCATCAGCAAGCCTTTTCTCCTCTTTGTTGTAAAAGGGTCTGAGTCCGCAACGGTTAAGACACCCCGACTGCACTATCTCCCTGACAGAAGCAGGAAAATCCCTCTGCACAGGGGTCTGCTGGGGCAGATAGCCTATCTCACGCCTGGTGGTATCACCGCAGAACTCTATGCTGCCTTTAAGGGGAGGATTAAGCCCCAGCAGCGCTTTCATAAGGGTGGATTTGCCTGCACCGTTCTCGCCGAGTATGCAAAGATAATCTCCCTCGCTGACATTGAAGTTGATGTTTTCGCAGACTACTCCGTCCTCATATCCCAGCACCGCATCAACGCATTTTATCTGTTCGCTCATTATTAATTTAACGCCTCTTTTAACACATCAAAATTTGACCTCATTATACTCAGGTAAGTAGTGCCGTCGTCTATCATATCGCTTGATACCGACTGTATTGAGTCAAGCTTTGCGACGCTCATATCCTTGGCTTCGGTGTTAGAGATAACGGCGTCGGCGATGGAGCTGTCGGAGTTTTCAATAGTGAAAACGTTTTTCAACCCCAGCTCGTCGATCTTTTGCGCCAGGAATGAGATAGTCTCAAAGCTTGCCTCAGTCTCGGCTGAGCAGCCCACAAAGGCAGCGTAATACTTAAAGCCGTAGTCGTCCACAAAATACCTGAAAGGGAAGCGGTCGCAGAACACCAGCGTGCTTGTTGCAGCTGATGCAGCGAGGGTGCTGTAGGCTGTGTCCAGCTCCTCCAGCTTTTTAAGGTATGCATCTAAGTTAGCCTTATAATCCTCGGCATTGGCTTTATCAAGTGAGCACAGTGCGTTAGATATCTGCACGCAGAACACCTCGGCATTTCTCAGCGACAGCCACACGTGCTCATCATACTCGGGCTCTTCCTCACCCTCTTCGCCTTCTTCCTCTTCTTCGGGCATCATGCCCTCCTTGAACTCCTCTTCCTTGGCAGAGCTGCCCATGACCTCCATAAGGTCGATGACCTGCATTTTTTCATTCTGCGCATTTTTAAGTGCGTCCTCCACCCAGGTATCCGACTCACCGCCCACATAGATGAACAGGTCGCACTCTGAGATAGTCACCATATCCTTAGCCGATGGCTGATAGCTGTGCAGGTCAACGCCGTTGTCCAGAAGATAGGTTATCTCTGCGTCCTCCGCATGGCTGCCAAGTATCTCCTTAGTCCAGTCATACTCGGGAAAAATGGTACACACGATATTTAATTTCTCACTTCTTACCTTCTCCTTTTTGCCGCATGAAGCAAGACCTGCAGCTGCAACGGCGCAGCAAATCAGCAGGGCTGTTATTTTTTTTATCATTAAATTATTCCTCCTGAAACATCTGAATTTATATAGCTAAAAAAAGGCAGATATCAATCCAGAAGTCTTATTTTGAGCACAACGGGGTCATGCCTTGGCAGCACAAAGCCTGCAGCTGCGCATATCATCGGCGCAGAGCATACAAAGGCAGTTATCAAAGCTGCTTCTCCGCCCCCTGACGCAGCTGAGGATAAAAGCTGCTCACAACGGTGTATCACCGCGCATATCGGGCAGTCATCGCCTGAGCAGTCGTGGTGTGAATGCAGCCCTATCATCAGCGCAGAGTACAGCAAAGCTGTCCCGAGAAAGATACTGACAGCCAGATAAAGCATACGCTTTTTATTTACCATACTTATATAACTCCTATCTGCATTTCGAGCATTTGCCCACCAGCACCGTGCTGCTGTCCACCGCAAATGAGTCGCAGCTTAGTATTTTTTCGACTATCTCTCTGCTCTCCTCATCGTTCATATGGTATACCATGCCGCAGTCAACGCATTTCATATGCAAATGGTGGCTGCACTGCTCTCCCCCTGTTATCTGGTAGACGAACTTGCGGCTGTTGCCCTTTACCGTGCGTCTTACCTCACCCGACTCGACCAGCTCTCTTATAAGGCGGTAAAGGGTGCTTTGCGACGGCTTTATAGTAACGCAGGGGTCATTTATCATACCCTGTTCTATCTCAGCAACTGTAAAGCTTTCCTGCTTATGGGCTTCAAGAAAAGCCATAAGCTCTCTTCTCTGTACGGTATTATAAACAGACAAAGCGCACCTCTCCTTTGAATTTGACAGTAATTATCAAATTCGATTATAGCACATAAGAGAGGTGTTGTCAAGCATGGTTTACACATTTAACTTTTTTGTAACAATTTGGGAGATATTAAACATAATAGGGAAGCAAACATTGGGGAGAGCTAGTGCATTTTCATCTGCGCCCCGAAACTTTTCTGACTTGACAGTGATATGAAAGTGTATTATAATTGCTTTATAGAGAAGTGAGATAAATTGGAGAAAAGATGATGAAAAAATGTATCCGCATCAACAGGCAGAACGGCTCGACCTTTGCGAAAATGACAGGTCTGCTCGAACCTTGGGAGGAAATGGCTCAGAAGTACCGCAACGAGGAGATCAGCCGTGAGGAGTATGACCGGTGGAGGTATAGGTATCCGAGGTTGGAAGCGGAGAGTAATGAAGCAGCACACAAAGAATTGAAAGGAGAGAACAATGGGTAAAGCTGAGTCAACTTTTCAATCACTATATTGTACAATCTCCATGTAGTATATTTGTTTATTATCTACAACATCTAATCACCTCCTCGCACGGCAAATAATCAAGAGAAAACAAAAAAGGCATTACCGACAACAAAAGTCGATAATGCCTTTAGAATTATTTAGTTGACACCTGCAAGCCACTCGCTCACAATTGAATAACGGCAGTTTTTAAGCTGCTATCATTTTGCTATCAAATCGGCGAGTGAAATGCTTAAAACGCTGATATTGCGTGGGGTTTTAATGATGTTTAATTATTCCCACTCGCTCCT
Source organism: uncultured Ruminococcus sp. (assembly GCA_937894495.1). Taxonomy (GTDB): domain Bacteria; phylum Bacillota; class Clostridia; order Oscillospirales; family Ruminococcaceae; genus Hominimerdicola. The sequence continues at coordinate 8,301 of CALCRR010000186.1, forward strand.
TGAACCGTAATCTTAACCAGTTTGAGTTAAGTTTTATCGCTCGTGGTATCTCAATTATCTCAGTTGTCTGTCAGATTTGGAGTATCTGATTTTTTGTTGCCATTGTGTTGCCAGTGGACATATTGAGTATAGCGCAGATCGGGGCGGTTGTCAATAGGGGATTATCCAATTTCGTATGGCTGTATTTTTTTCATGAGCATCGTATTTGTCATGTTACACCTGTTTTCAAATCTCATGCAGAAATCCAATGGATTAACATTTTGTAGTATACTCTTTTCAAATATATCCCTTGTAAATTTTATGGAGTACACATACTCATCATTTATTTCTCCTGCCTTATTTCTTCGCTGAGTATATCCTGAGATTGTAATGTTATGGATAGCTGGGCTAACGTTAAATATGTTGGCAGAAATGAAAATGGCAAGCCCAAATACAAGATTGACATACTCCTGCTTTAATGTAGCTTGTGTTTTCTTCTTTTCTTTGAGATTTCCACTTGCTAATTTAACAATCTCATTTTCAGGTATATCTTCAATTTCTGGAAGATCAACATCAAGATACATAGTGTTTTGATCTAAACGCCATTCATAATCGACGTTAATTTCAACAGGTAGCTCACATTCTTCTATCCATGATTCTACAGCATCGCTAATGACCTCATCTTCGCCGCCGATAAGGTCATTCATATACTGCTTATTAGCATTAAACTCTGCGTTATATCGTTCGGTTTCTTCGGCAGCGTGTTTTTCTTCATCTGCGTCAAACTGTGCTTTTTCCGCAGTCCATTTAGCAATTTCAGCTGAAATCCTTGATTGGAGGTTTTGTTCAATATACTCCTTCCTCAGTTTTCCGACCTTAAACAGGCTGCCTGATACAGTTTCCTTGGCTTCTGATTTTAGTAATTCCCTAACTGATGCTTCAGAAGGACAAGGAATATTGTACTCTTTTCGAGTGTAAACAGGCGGTCTTAAACCATTAAGAACTTGCATATATTGTTCAAGTCTGTCAACTTGCGGAGATTGCTTATAAATCTCAATGAACTTATCGTTTTCTGCCTTTGCTTCGTTGTACATCTCGTCCAACTGCTGCTGGCGTTGAATTTCAAGGTTTTGGACCATACTCTTATAAGAGTCGGTAGATTTAATTTTTCTCACGACAGAAGGATCTGTTATGAGCATTTCTCTTTTATCTCTCAGTTCGATTTTTCCATCATCAGTCATAATTACATGAACCTGACTCGGAAGTGTCACCGTTGAGCGTCCTGAACTTCTGCTGGAGGAACGTCCTCTGGAAGAAGAACTTTTATGTGATTTATGATGACCTGATAAACTTGTACTATATGACAATCCAGTACCAGGAATACCAAAGGTAGCTCGTGATCTTTTGCCCATGGTCACAGAATGTCCTCGCCCACCGAGAGATAGGCTTGCACCAGACTTTGAAAAGTTGACCTTTACCCCTTTGCATATTTTTACAGATTTTCTAAATCGGAATCCCATATTATTTCCTCCTTATCTCTGCATTATCAATCGGTTTTAATCATAAGTTCATAGCCCTTTGTGTCGTTTCCAAGAACCAAAAGTCCAAGTTCACCATAATAGTATCCATTAGCTTCTTTCCGCTCTTTAACGTAATCAACGGCTTCTATTACTTTTTCATCAGAAATAGCAGGATCCAGTAAGGGTGAAGCGTACTTGATAAGGTCGATGCACTGATCTAAGGTAATGCCGTCAGAGTAAACTCTTATATCTATTCTACCAGAATAACTCTTTGTAGCTACTATATCAACTGTTTTATCACTATAATTATAGGATTTTCCGACTGCATCTTTATATGCTCCAAGTCTGAATTCCGTTCGGTAATGTCCACTTTCTTTGTTTGATACAACAAAGTCTTCTGCAAAAACCAACTTATTATCAGAAGACGAATTGAACTCTTCAACCAAAGAATCTATTGCACCTTCTTGAGTTGCTGGTTCAGGGGTGCTATTTTCAGTAATATCTGAAGATTCTTGCTTTGTTTCGGTTATCGAAGAGCTACTTGCATCAAGAGTGCTTTCACTTATTGTTCCTTGTTCAACAGTAGTTGTACTTTCAACGTCATTTTCATGCATCACAGAGTGAGTATTATCGCCAACATTTTGTGAAGTGGAGTTATTATCTCTTGTTCCTCTTCCTGCTAAAGCGACAATGAGATATATTATCCAAGCTGATGCTATGATTCCATACTTCAGCTTTTTATCAAGAGTTTTATTCCTAAGCAAAAGAATTGTGAGCGGAACGGGGAAAATGAATATCCATCCGAGAACCCACAGCCAAGTGCGTTTTTTCTTCGGTTGCTGATTGGGATTAAAGTTGATACTCTGACCACTGTTTGGAACTCTTAATTCAGACTGCGCACGTTGTCTTCCTTTCTCAAACTGATAGCCAGCTTCCTCTGCATTATCATATTGTACATGGTGAACTTCATCGTCTATAAAAAGATTATTGTCACAGTAATTGCAAGTCAAGTTCTTTTTATCAGCATCGACTTGCAGTGAAGCTCCGCAATTCGGACATACCATATTAACAATTTTCATATTTTCTCACCTCAAAATCGTTAGTAAAATTGTGCGATATGTTAATTTAATTATACTCAAAAGTTGGTTATTTGTCAATAAAGCACATAGCTTTTTGGCTGTTTGCACAATTGCACATATTGCTATTTATTTAATATTCTGCCATGAATGATGAAAATCAGTAAACTTTCATTTACTGAAACATTTTGTTGATAATATTTCTTGTATAGAATATATTATAGCACAATCTATCGAAATTGGCAAGTGTATTTGGGTATAATATTCCAAAAGAGAAACTTGGAGGTGAGGCAAGTGTATGATCTCGGTGCTTTGATAAGATCATTACGCAAGGAACGGAAAATAACGCAGAAGAAGCTCGGAGAAATGCTCGATGTTACCGAGGGCACTATCAGTAAATATGAAGCTAATACCATGACACCGCCATTTGAGACACTTCGCTCTATCGCCAGTATCTTCAATGTTTCTATGGACACCCTCTGCGGTATGAAGCATCAGGGGACACTCTCTACTCACGGACTGACCGAAGCACAGACCGAGACTGTCAAAGCCCTGGTCGATGCCTATCGTATCAAAAACGCTCAGACGGGCAGGCAGCTCACGCAGGAGCAGTTTGCGGTACTGGGGAAGATCACAGCCGAGCTGACAAAATAAGCCGAAGGACTCACGCAGAATCCTTCGGCTTTATCACTTGAAATAAGAATGATATTATGGTATAATAGCGAAAGCCACACATTTATGAAAAGAGGGATTACATGAATAATAAGGATAGAAAAACATTTTGGGATACATTGAACTCCTTAACAGGTCAGAATATTCCAGAAGAATGTAGAAAACTAACCGAAACTATAAAGTACCCTAAAAAACTGTATCGGTTTAGAAAAGCTGATACAAATAGCCTTGAGGCAATGCGTACCAATCGACTTTTCTTTTCATCAGCAGATTTTTATGATGATCCATTTGATTCGTTTTGCTCAATAAACTGGAATGCTGTAAGTGATGGGATTAAAAATGCTTTAGGCAACCCACATCAGCGTGATGCTGCATTTGATGCAATTAATAAACTTGTCGGTTGTTCAAAAGAACAATTAACAAATTACTTTGCTATGCATAGTATAAGTGAGTGGACTGAAATAGGTAGTGATATTATTGAGCAGACGAGAATAGAGATTCAAAAAAGGGAACGTTCAATTTGTTTTACAGAAAACGGCTTGAATGAAGTACTGTGGTTGAAATATGCTGATAATCATAAAGGTTTTGTGTTGGAGTTCGATTATTCTCCTCAAGCATTATTAATCGATAAGGATCTGAGAAAAGATTTAAACAATGCAGTATATTTTCCTCTATATCCGGTATATTATACAAATAAAACATATGACGCTACTAATTTTGCACGAGCAGTTGCAATAGACTTGTCAGTCAAGAATAGTCATCCAATAATTAGGCAAGCGATTTTAAATTCACTTCCTCAAATGCTATGGGAAATAGAAAGAATTAGCCTAATTAAACATAAATGTCATGAATATGATAAAGAATGGCGAATCATTCATCCTTCGACAGTTAGTAACGAACCAAAATGTTTCTCGTGGATTCCCAGTGCTGTTATCATCGGATTAAGAACTGAAAAGCCAACCCGAGATTTAATTGTTGCATTAGCTCGAGAAGCGGGGATTCCTAAAATCTATGAATGCTTCATTGATAACAATAATAGATTAAATAAAAGAATAGTGAAAGAAAGCTGAGGGATTTTCCTTCAGCTTTCCCATTTTGTTTATAGATCTTTTACTTCATCACACATACACCATAGCCGCATACACCGGCTCTCTGGCAATCAGACGATCCATGTTCTCCAGCCCTCTCGCCTTTGCAAGATCACCGACCGCCACGGCTCTAAGATACTCAGCATCATTTTCGAGCATCATTCCGACCTGGCGTTCAATTGCTTCCGCTACGGAATGGTCAAGCTCGGTCAGGTAGCTGAGTATCGTACCGTCGTTGACGAGCTTTTTCAGTCTTGCGGGACGGTACTCCGCTGAGTAGTGCAAATGATACTTGATGTGGTCGGAGCTGAACACAATAACGCTCGGCTCTGCATCGGCGGTGTTGTGGGTGACGGTCAGGGCATCGGTGTCAAGCACCCATACGGGCTTGCTCTTGCCGCACACTTGAACCTTGTCTTTGCTTCTGATGATCATAACATTGTCCTCCTTATTCCAAAGTGTTGTTTCTTGTAGTGCTGTTGTACTTGTACTGCTGAAAATCGGCACTCAGCCCGCAGGCAGAAAT
>CALCRR010000187.1 GCA_937894495.1 uncultured Ruminococcus sp.
GTGGCGATAAGCTTTTCGTTATCCCTCTGGTGGAGTCCTATCGAAGGCTCGTCCAGAATATAGAGCACGCCCACCAGCGACGACCCTATCTGTGTGGCAAGCCTTATCCTCTGGCTCTCGCCGCCCGACAGTGTGCCTGCTGAGCGTGAAAGGGTGAGGTATTCAAGCCCCACGCTTTGCAGAAAGCCCAGCCTGTCCTTTATCTCCTTGATAATGCGCTCGCCTATCATGGTATCTCTTTTTGTGAGCTCCAGCCTGTCAAAAAACTCCAGCGCCGCAGTTACCGACAGATCGCACAGCTGGGCAATGTTGAGCCCCCCGACGGTAACGCTCAGGCTTTCCTTTTTCAGCCTTCTGCCCTTGCAGGCAGGGCAGTTCACCTCGGTCATGCTGGCTTCGATATCAGCCTTTGACCAGTCGCTGTTAGACTCCTTATAACGTCTTTCAAGGTTGGGGATAATGCCCTCAAAGGCAGACTGATACTCAGCCTTATAAAATTTTGAGGTACGGCTCAGGTCCAGCTTCTGCCCCTGTGTGCCGTAGAGAAAGATATCCACAGCGTCCTGCTCCAGCTCCTTAACAGGCTTATCAAGGGGAATGCCGTACTGCTTTGATATAGCGTTGAAATACATCATAGCCACAGAGCTTTCGTCCAAGGTGTTCCAGCCGCTGGCTTTGATAGCCCCCTGCTTTATGGAGAGGTCTTTGTTTGGAATGATAAGGTCGGGGTCTATTCTATTGAAAACGCCCAGACCCGTACACTTTTCACAAGCGCCGAAGGGGTTGTTGAAGGAGAACATTCTGGGCGAAAGCTCCTCGACAGAAACGCCGTGCTCGGGGCAGGCATAGTTCTGGGAGAACATAAGCTCCTCGCCGTCCACAACATCAACAGCCACCAAGCCCCCTGTGAGTGATGAAACGGTCTCGATACTATCGGTGAGCCTTGACTTTATGCTGTCCTTGATTACAAGGCGGTCCACCACTATCTCGATATTATGCTTCTTGTTCTTCTCCAGCTCGATATTTTCCGAGAGGTCATAGATGATACCGTCAACTCTTACTCTCACATAGCCCGATTTTCTTGCCCTTTCAAACTCCTTAACATGGGTACCCTTCCGCCCCCTGACGATAGGTGCTAAAAGCTGAATTTTAGTGCCTTCCCCCAGCCCCATGAGCTGATCGACTATCTGGTCAACCGTCTGCTGCCTTATCTCCCTGCCGCAGACGGGGCAGTGGGGTATGCCGATACGTGCGTACAAAAGGCGCAGGTAGTCATATATCTCGGTAACAGTTCCCACGGTGGAGCGCGGGTTCTTCGAGGTGGTCTTCTGGTCTATGGATATGGCAGGAGACAGCCCCTCGATGCTATCAACATCAGGCTTATCCATCTGCCCCAGAAACATTCTGGCATATGACGAAAGCGACTCCACATACCGTCTCTGTCCGTCGGCATAAATGGTGTCAAAAGCCAGCGAGCTCTTGCCCGAGCCCGAAAGCCCCGTCATCACCACCAGCTTATCCCTGGGTATGGTTATATCAACATTTTTAAGGTTGTGCTCCCTGGCACCCTTTATAACTATCTCATTTATAGGCAATTCTTACACTCCTTCTTTTGTACGCCGTTTCTGCCTGGTCGGGTAAACCGCCTTTGTGCCCTGAGCCGGGGCGCCGCCCCGCCCTGACTGCGTCGAGAGCAACCCCTGCAAGCCGTCCGGCGCCCGGCTTGACCCTGCGCTTTAATTCGCTACCTGTTTGTCCGTGTGTTGACCATTGTGCCGCTTGGTTTACTTTGTTCATCGCCGCACTTTTAGGGTCGTTTCTAGCTGCCGCAACGGAAGCCGCCGATTTCGTTCCTACTTCTTTTGAGCCTTTCACCGCACGCTATGTTTGAGCCTTGAAAAGCCTGCTAAGTGCGCCATTTCATCAAAGTCGTGTAAATCAACTTTTGCGCCTTAAAAACTCCGCTCTGTTTTGGTAGGGGGAAAATAAATCCTGACCAAAATTCCCTAGGCGCACAAAGTCAACATTTACCAAGGTTCGCGCAGCGTATCAAAGTAATAGCCGCCACAAAAGCCCCCCTCCCCTCCGGGGAGGACTCGATATCTTGCCTACCACACAATAGTGCGGTAGGTGGGGGAAATACCCCGTCCGGTGAGGACCGGCGAGGACAGGGGGTTGATTTTTTTACTTTAATTTGGTATAATATTTAAAAATAAGCAGATGCGGCTGAGCTGCTTAAAATGTAAAGGAGAATTACTATGGGCTATATTGATGTTTTAGGACAGAAAGCTAAGGCTGCCAAGGGCGAGATAGCTTTTGCCTCTACCGACCAGAAAAATGATGCGCTGCTGGAGATCGCTCATATTTTAAGAGCAAGCAAGGAGGACATTATGGCTGCCAATGCCGTTGACCTGGAAAACGGCAGGCTGAAGAAAATGAGCGAGTCGCTGCTGGACAGACTGGCGCTTAACGATGCGAGGATAGAAGGCATGGCTAATGCCTGCGAGAACCTTGCCAAGCTGGAGGACCCTATCGGCGAGGTGGTCTCGGGCTCAACAAGACCCAACGGCATGAAGATAGAGCGTGTGAGAGTGCCTATGGGCGTTATCGGCATTATTTATGAGGCTCGCCCCAACGTTACGGTAGATGCGGCGATACTCTGCCTTAAAAGCGGCAACGCCGTTATCCTCAGGGGCGGTAAGGAGGCTATAAACTCAAACAAATGCCTTGCCGACCTTATGAGAACTGCGGTAAAGCGCAGCGGCTTTGACCCCGATATAATACAGCTGGTGGAGGATACCGACAGGGGCATCGCCCTTGACCTTATGAAAGCCAATGAGTACCTTGACCTGCTGATACCCAGAGGCGGTGCGCAGCTTATTAAGGCTGTGGTGCAGACCGCAACTGTTCCCGTTATCGAAACAGGCACGGGCAACTGCCACGTTTATGTTGACGAGACGGCGGATATCAACATGGCTGTGGATATTGTGGATAACGGCAAGACCCAGAGACCCTCGGTATGCAACGCCGTTGAGAGCTGCCTTGTTCACAGGAATGCGGCTGAGCGTTTTCTGCCTAAGCTGAAAGCAAGGCTCGACAAGCACAATGTTGAGATAAGGGGCTGCGAGATGACTGCGCAGATACTCGGCAGAGAAAATGTTGTGCCTGCTGACGAGGACGATTATGCTACGGAATTTCTTGATTACATCATTTCCATAAAGGTGGTCGATGACCTGGCTGAGGCTATAGAGCACATCGGCAGATATTCAACGGGACACTCGGAGTGTATCGTTACCGAGAGCCTGTTCGCTGCTGAGGAATTTAAGAAGAGGATAGATGCTGCGGCGGTTTATGTAAACTGCTCCACACGCTTTACCGACGGCGAGATGTTCGGTCTGGGGGCAGAGATAGGCATATCTACCCAGAAGCTCCACGCAAGAGGTCCTATGGGGCTCAAAGAGATGACCTCAACCAAGTATATCGTTTCGGGCAACGGACAGATAAGAGGATAAATTTTTAACAGCCGCAGGCAGACACGGGAGAGGGCTGCGCAGGAAGAATACAAGCACAAAGCCGCTCCCGAGGATACTGCGTGACGGGGTCACATCGGGTTTTCGGCGTGCAGGGTGACTTCACGCTGAAAGGCATCTAATATCTCGTTCTCGATCTCGTTGCGTGCGGCTATGGTTATGGGGTGTACTATGTCACGGTAGATGCCGCTGTCGTCACGGCGGCTGGGCATGGCTACAAACAGGCGCTTGTCCCCCTGGACTATCTTTATATCGTGTACTGCAAACACATTATCAAAGGTCACACTCACTATGCCCCTGAGCCTGCCCTCGTTCAGCAGCTTTCTTATTTTAACTTCGGTGATATCCATTTTATTCAGGTCAGCTCCTTTTTAAGATGTTATAAGATGTCAGCCCTCACAAATGTTGTTTTATCCTATGAAAATTTTTACCTGATTTTAAAAAATTATTCTAAAACCCCTTTATTTTTTTGAATTTTTGTAGTATAATATACTTAGTACCCCACTTGTCCTCACCGGACGGGGTATTTCCCCCACCTTCCGCACTATGTGGAGTGGGCGAGTTTTCGAGTCCTCCCCGGAGGGGAGGGGGCGCTTTTGTGGCAGCTAGTATTTCG
>CALCRR010000188.1 GCA_937894495.1 uncultured Ruminococcus sp.
ATCTGGTTATCTCACCGCTGTCGATGCCGTAGAACCTTGTGAGCAGATTGACAACGGTAGTCTTGCCCGAGCCTGTTGCGCCCACTATGGCTATCTTCTGACCCGACTTGACTTCAAGGTCAAAATCGGTGAGCACAGGCTTGCCCTCAACATACGAGAACTTTATATCCTTAAAGCTTATCTCGCCCCTGACGCTTTCTATATCGAACTCTGCCTTGCCATCGTCGGGCTCCTTATCGGCTTCCATAACATCAAAAATACGCTCTGCGCCTGCTATGGCTGTCTGTATGTTGGCATACTGGTTAGCTATCTCGTTGATGGGTCTAGAAAACTGCTTTGAGTAGAGTATGAATGCCTGTATAACACCTATGGAGATAGTCCCCTTTATCGCCAGCCAGCCGCCGAAGGCTGCTATGAGTATAAAGCCGATGTTTGAGATTATGTTCATGCAGGGTCCCATAACGCCGCCGAATATCTGGGCTTTTATGCCTGTTTTTTTCAGGTCGTCAGACATCTTCCTGAAATCCTCAACTGCGTCATGCTCTTTATTGTAAGCCACCACTGTTTTGTAGCCTACCACCATTTCCTCAACATGGCCGTTGAGCTTGCCCAGTAGCACCTGCTGCAAAACAAAATACTTCTTCATATACTTTGTTAAAAAGCCCGAAACGAATATGGTGAGGAATATGGTAGAAAGTGAGATAAGTGTGAGCAGCGGTGAGTAGACCAGCATTATCACCAGCGAGCCCAGCACCGTCAGCACGCCCGATATCAGCGAGCCTATCGACTGGGATATGGTGGTGGATATGTTCTCAACATCGTTGGTCATGCGGCTCATTATATCGCCGTGGCGGTGGGTGTCAAGGTATTTTATGGGGAGCCTTACCAGGTTTTCAAAAAGGTCGCTCCTCATGGTCCTTACGGTATACTGTGAAAGCCTTGCAGACAGCAGCGCCTGCAGATAGGTGAACACCGATGTGCCGATATACACTGCAGCCAGCACTGCCAGGGCGGTCATCATTCCCTTGCTGTCCACCTCTACACCGTCATCGCCGAAGTGTATGCAGTCGATAGCCTTTTGCTGTATCGAGGGCGCAGCAAGCCCCAGCAGGGTTATTATTATCATGACAGCCAGCAGGGCGAAGAACAGATACCTATTCCTGCCGATGTAGGCAATGAGCTTTTTAAGGGTCTTGCCTGCCTCTTTGGGCTTTTCGGCGTTTATCCTGCCGCTGTTGGGTCCTCCCGGACCTCTTTTTTCGTTTGGGTTGAATGAGGGCGGCATTACACTTCACCTCCCGTGGTCTTTACCTGTGAGCTGTATATCTCCTTATAGACCTCACAGCTTTCCAAAAGCTCATCATGGCTGCCGCAGCCCACCAGTCTGCCGTGGTCAAGCACGGCTATCCTGTCGCAGCTTTTAACGCTGGCGATACGCTGGGCTATGGTTATAAGAGTGGTGCCCGAAAGAGCCTTTTGCAGACCCTCTCTCAGCCTAGCCTCGGTGCCTAAGTCCAAAGCCGAGGTGGAGTCATCGAATATGATTATCTCAGGACGTTTGAGCACTGCTCTGGCTATAGACAGCCTCTGCTTCTGACCGCCCGACAGCGATGCGCCCTTTTCGGCGATAATGCTCTCATAATACCCGGGTATTTTTGAAACGAACTCGTCTGCCTGAGCTATCTCGGCGGCAGTTTTTACCGCTGACAGGTCTGCATTTTTATCTCCCCAGCGGATATTATCTGCCACTGTGCCCGAGAAAAGCTCGCTTTTTTGCAGAACTATGCCTATCTTCTCTCTGAGCTCACGGGTGTTCACATCTTTTACGTTTACACCGTCCACCAGCACCTCGCCCTCGGTGGCGTCATAAAACCTTGGTATCAGGTTCACAAGGGAGCTTTTGCCTGAGCCTGTTGCGCCCAGTATGGCGATATTCTCCCCCTTTTTTATCTCAAGGGAAAAATTGTTTATAACAGGTCTGCCCTGAGAATCGGGGTAGCTGAATGATACATTGCGAAAGCTCACCGTGCCCTGCTGCAAATTGGTGAAGCCCTTGCTGCCGTCGGTGATAACAGGCTCAGTCTCAAGCACCTCGTTTATCCTCCTCACCGACGCCATAGCTCTTGATACCGTCTGGAACATCATAGACATCATCATAACGCCCATAAATATTCTGGTAAGATATGTAATGGCAGCCATTATCTCACCTATTTTTATCTCAGCCGCCTGCGCCTGCAGACCGCCTATGAAGATTATGGCAATGATAGAGGCGTTCATAACAAGGCTGAGCACAGGCTGCAGCACTGCTAAAGTGTTTGCCACTTTAAGGTTAGCCTCCATAAGGTCGTTATTAGCCTTTGTGAACCTTTCGTTTTCGTGGTCCTCACGTACATAAGCCTTTACGACCCTTGCGCCCGAAACATTCTCCTGCACCACCGAGTTTACAGTATCCAGCCGCTGAGCTACCACGGTATAATAGGGGTCTACCTTTCTCAGCACCGACACCATGCAGATTATCTCGATAGGCAGAGCTCCCACGATAACAATGCCGAAATGCACGTCCATAGTCAGCATCATGACTATGCCGCCAAGAAACATCAGCGAGTCTCTTATAAGCATTCTCTGGCAGAAATCCACCACCTGCTGTATAGCCGTTATATCGGTGGTTAGCCTCGTTACCAGCGAGCCTGTGGTGAACTTGTCCGTCTGCTGGAATGAGAGCCCCATGACCTTTTCAAACACATCGACCCTCAGGTCTCTTGAAAAGCTCTGTGAAGCTATGCCGCTGAAAGCCGAGGCTGCGATACCGCAGGCGCCGCCGAATATCAGAAGCAGCAGCATAAGCACACCCGTTTTAACGATAAGCCCCATATCCTGCCCCAGCACGCCGTCATCGACTATCTTCGACATAAGCTTTGGCTGGAAAAGGTCCATAAGCACCTCACCCACCATACTCAGCGGAGCGAGCAGCGCAAACAGTGCATAGGGCTTTAAATACCTGAATAATTTAAGCAACAGCTTTCCCCCCTTTTTTTAATGACAGACCGGTATTTATACTCCCCTCTGCTCCAAAGTATCCATTATCTTTGCACAAAAATAAATTT
>CALCRR010000189.1 GCA_937894495.1 uncultured Ruminococcus sp.
CCCACCTGCCGTACCTTTGTGGAGTGGGCAAGATATCGAGTCCTCCCCGGAGGGGTCCTCGCCGGACGGGGTGTTTCCCCCACCTGCCGTACCTTTGTGGAGTGGGCAAGATATCGAGTCCTCCCCGGAGGGGAGGGGGCGCTTTTGTGGCTGCTCCCACTTTATGACGCTGCGCGAACCTTGTAAGCGAGTTTTTGTGCGGCTTACCGAATAATTATGTAAACCGTTTTCTTACCTCTTACTTCTTACCTCTTACTTCTAAAAGACTTTGTGCGCCTTTATGGATTTTGTTTAGAATTTTTTCCCCCACTAAAGCTGTGTGGAGTTTTTCAAAACCTCTGTAATTGTGCGATTTACCACACAATTGGGTAAACCGTTTTCCAGCCGCTGACACTCTGATACCCAGAGGCTGGCAGAAACATGAAAAAATATAAAAATTTATATAAAATCTATTGCATTTGATAAAAAAATATTGTATAATGTTCATAACGGTTTTATCCGATATATTGTATAATGTGAAAGGCGGAATTATTATGGCAAACAGAATGATACTCAACGAGACCTCGTATTTCGGCGCAGGCGCTATTGCTGAGGTGGTCAACGAGATAAACAAGAGAGCCTTCAAAAAGACCCTTGTTGTTACCGACCCCGACCTGCTGAAGTTCGGCGTTACACAGAAGGTCACAGACCTGATGGATAAGGCTTCGCAGCCCTATGAGGTATACTCAAAGGTAAAGGCTAACCCGACTATTGCCAATGTCAACGAGGGCGTTGCGTGCTTTAAGAACGCAGGCGCTGACTCTATCGTTGCTGTGGGCGGCGGCTCGGCTATGGATACTGCCAAGGCTATCGGCATAATCGCAAACAACCCCGAGTTTGCTGATGTTGTTTCGCTGGAGGGCGTTGCCGATACAAAGAACCCCTGCGTGCCTATCATCGCAGTGCCCACCACCGCAGGCACCGCTGCCGAGGTAACTATCAACTACGTTATCACCGATGAAGATAAAAAGAGAAAGTTCGTGTGCGTTGACCCCCATGATATCCCCGTTGTTGCAGTTGTTGACAGCGATATGATGTCCTCAATGCCAAAGGGTCTCACAGCTTCAACAGGTATGGACGCTCTCACCCACGCTATCGAGGGCTACACCACTCTGGCAGCGTGGGAGCTGACAGACGCCCTGCACCTTAAAGCTATCGAGATAATAGGCAGATCTCTCAGAGCTGCCTGCGATAACGACCCCAAGGGCAGAGAGGATATGGCTCTGGGTCAGTATGTGGCTGGCATGGGCTTTTCAAACGTAGGCTTAGGCGTGGTTCACGGCATGGCTCACCCTCTGGGCGCATTTTACGATACCCCCCACGGCATAGCAAACGCAGTGCTGCTGCCTTATGTTATGGAGTATAATGCTGAGTACACAGGCGACAAGTTCAAGTATATCGCCGAGGCTATGGGCGTTGATACCAACGGTATGTCTCAGGAGGAGTACAGGGCGGCTGCTGTTAACGCAGTAAAGCAGCTCTCCAAGGACGTCGGTATCCCCGAGAAGCTCCACGAGATAGGCGTAAAGGAGGAAGACCTGCAGGCACTGAGCGAGTCCGCATTCGCAGACGTTTGCACAGGCGGCAACCCCAGACCCTGCACTGTTGAGTCTATCCTGGAGATATACAAGAAAGCCTTTTAGAAATAAGATGTAAGATGCCGGGACTTTGACCATAGCATAATACTGAAACTATTCGGCGGAAAACAAGATATGAGCGTTTCTATCTTGTTTTCCGCTTTTTTTGTTGTAAAACGTAAGATGTAAAAGATCCGCACAAAGCAGAGTAAGAGCGGGTCTTACCTCTTACATCTGAAAAGGAGGACGTATATATGAGAGAAACAACACTGTTTACCGCAGGGTGGGAGTTCTGTAAAAATCCCATCGGCACCGAGTATGATAGAGCGCAGGGCTGGGCGGCTGTTGACCTGCCCCATGACTGGCTGATATATAACACTAAAGATCTGTATGAGACCTCAACAGGCTGGTACAGGACCACCCTTGAAGTGCCCGACGACGGGCTGCGCACCTCGCTGCGGTTCGAGGGTGTGTATATGGACTGCAAGGTATATGTGAACGGCAGGCTGGCAGGCGAGTGGAAGTACGGCTATACCACCTTTGAGTTCGATATCACCGACCTGCTGCATGAGGGCGAAAATCTTATCGCTGTGAGAGTTGACTACCGTGAGCCGAATTCACGCTGGTATTCGGGCGCAGGAATTTTCCGCAACGTGTGGCTGAACCGCTTTGCACAGACCCATTTTACCCCCGACGGTATCTATATCTCAGCCGATACCGAGGGCAATGTTACCCTTACCGCCGAGGTGGAAAGACCCGAGAGCGACACCGCCGAGGACCTTAAAATAAAAGCCCTTATATATCAGCAGACGGGCGATGATGACTATGAGCTGCTCGACGAAAAGGAATACGCCTGCACCGCTGTGGACAAATGCGTGCTGCCTGAGCCTGTGGTGAGGGAGGGCTTTAAGTATTCGGTAAATAATTTCAGCCTGAAAGTGAATGAGCCGAAGCTTTGGGATATAGAGTCGCCGAACCTCTATGTCTACAGCGTTATGCTCTATAAAAACGGCGAGCTTATCGACTTTGAGGGCGGCGAGTTCGGCTTTCGCAAAATGGAGTTCACCACCGACAAGGGCTTTTTCCTTAACGGCAGGCACGTAAAGCTCCACGGCTGCTGTGAGCACCACGATCTTGGCGCACTGGGGGCAGCTGTCAACAAGACCGCCCTTAAAAGACAGCTGGAAAAGCTGAGAGTTATGGGCATAAACGCCATACGCACCAGCCATAATCCCCCGGCGGTGGAGCTGCTGGAGCTGGCGGACGAGATGGGCTTTCTTATCCTTGACGAGGGCTTTGATATGTGGGAGCTTAACAAAACGCAGTATGACTACGCCAACTTCTTCCCCCACCGGATAGAAAAAGACGTTGCCGCATGGGTGCGCCGTGACCGCAACCACCCCTGCCTTATCGGCTGGAGCATTGGCAACGAGATATACGATACCCATGCTAGTGAAAGAGGGCAGGAGGTAACTGCAAAGCTCAGACACTTAGTGGAGCTGCACGACCCAAGGCGCAACGGCTATGTTACCATAGGCTCAAACTACATGGCAAGCGAGACTGCCCAAAGGTGTGCAGATATACTTAAAATAGCAGGCTATAACTACGCCGAAAGGCTTTATGAGGAGCACCACCGTGACCACCCCGACTGGGCTATCTACGGCAGCGAGACTTCATCGGTGGTGCAGTCAAGGGGTATCTATCACTTCCCCAAGGAGCAGTCCATAGTTTGCGATGATGACGAGCAGTGCTCCTCCCTTGGCAACAGCTCACCTGCCTGGGCAGCAAAAAGCCAGGAGGCTTGCATAATCCCCGACAGAGACGCCGGGTTCTGCGCAGGTCAGTTTATCTGGACGGGCTTTGACTACATCGGCGAGCCTACCCCATACTCCACCAAAAACAGCTATTTCGGTCAGATAGATACCGCAGGCTTTTATAAGGACAGCGCTTATATCTTCCGCTCTGCATGGACGGACTATAAGGCTGCCCCCTTTGTACATATCTTCCCCTACTGGGACTTCACCGAGGGTGAGATAATTGATGTGAGGGTGGCTTCAAATGCGCCGAGGGTCGAGCTTTTCTTAAACGGCGAAAAGGCGGCAGAGCAGGACTTTGACAGGCTCCGCGGCAAGGAGTTGACCCTTGATACCAAGCTTGCCTACAAAAAGGGCGAGCTGCTTGCCATAGCCTTTGATGAAAATGGTGCGGAGATAGCAAGGGACGTTCAGCGCTCATTCACAGATACCGCAGAGCTGCGCCTCACCCCCGATAAAACACAGCTGAAAGCCGACGGCAGAGACCTTATTTTTATAGATATATCGGCTTATGATAAAGACGGCACCTTTGTTGCCAACGCAAATAACAGAGCCTTTGTGAGCGTATCGGGCGCAGGCAGGCTGGTGGGTCTTGATAACGGCGACTCCACCGATTATGAGCAGTATAAGGGAGTATCACGCAGACTGTTCTCAGGCAAGCTGCTGGCGATAGTTGCGGCTAAAAATGAGGGCGGCGAGATAAAGGTGAGGGTGACTTCACCCGCACTGCCCGAAAGCCTGCTGACCCTCAGCGCAGTCAAAGACGAGAATGAAGATGAGCACACCTGCCTTGCCGAAAACACCCCGAGAGAGTTTGACTGCACCGCAGGGGAGAATGATATCCCCGTGAGAAAGATAGAGCTTCTGAGCAGCAGCCGCAAGTTCACCCCCGAGTGTACCGAGATAGAGTTTGAAGCTAAGGTGTTCCCCGAAAACTCCACCTATTCAGACGAGATAGAATACCGCATAACCACCGTCAACGGTATCGACTCAAAGCTGGCTGTTATAAAGTCGGCTGAGGGCAGGAATGTCACCCTTAAATGCCTTGGTGACGGCGAGTTCTATCTGCGTGCCCTCTGCAAAAACGGCACCGAAAAATACCACATTATCTCCGCCGTTAAGCTCACAGCCCAGGGGCTGGGCAGCGCACTTATCGACCCCTATGAGATGGTCATGGGCGGATCATACTCGATCACAAGCGGCAGCGTTTCAAACGGCATACAGCACGGCGCAAGCTACGGCGTGGGCGGCGGATATTTCGGCTTTGAGAATGTTGACTTTGGCAGCATAGGCAGCGACAGGATAACTCTGCCCATATTCGCAAACTGCTCTATCCCCGTAAGGATAAGGATATATGACGGCATACCAAAGGAGGGCGGCGAGCTGCTGGGAGACTACGAATACTTCGTGCAGCCCCCCATCTGGCTGACCTACCAGCCCCAGACCTACAGGCTGCCCAAGGTGCTTAAAGGCGTACACACGCTGGTGTTTGAGTCCGCCGACGCTTACGACGTACAGGGCTTTGTTTTTGAGCGCCGCCTTAAAGAGACCGCCGAGCTGGCAGCTCTTGACCGTGAGAACATCTACGGCGACAAGTTCACCCTTGGTGATGACGCTATAACGGGTATCGGCAACAATGTCACCATAGATTTTGGCGAGTTCGACTTTACCGAGGTAATACCCGCAAAGGTCATCATCACAGGCAGGTCGCAGCTGCCCACCAACAGCATACACATCATATTCACAGGCGAGGAGGAAAAGCGTGTGCTCTGCGAGTTCGAGGGCGCAGCCGACTACACCCCCAGAGAGTTTGATATAGACGGCATAAGCGGCAGAGTAAAGGTGCAGCTGGCATTCCTGCCGGGCAGCGATTTTGATCTCAGATCAATAAGGTTTGCACAGGCAGAGCAGGAAAAGTGATATTATGGGAATATTCAAAAGAAAGCTCACCCTGCCCGTACCCAAGGAATGTGAGGGCATGGAGATAAAAATACAGAGCTCCACCTGCACAGGGGAGAAAACCATAGGCTTTTCAGACCGCAGAACAGGCGAGCTCAGATACCCCGAGCTGGTACGCTCGCAGGCAGATATAGAAGCGTTTTATGAAAAATACGGCTTAACCGACCGGCATTCTATAGATCAACTAATATCACAGCTCAGGCAAACTAAAACGCACAAGGTATGATATCAAATAAAGCAGGAAAAGAAAGCTCTTACATCTTACCTCTTACATCTTACATCTAAAAAAGGAGGCTCTGAAATGACCCTGCATTTCCCCGATATATTTGAACAGTTTTGCTGCACAGGCTCGCTGTGTGAGGATAACTGCTGTAAGATAGGCTGGGACATCGAGATAGATAAGGACACCTACAGCTTTTATAAGTCCCTTGACAGTGAGCTGGGCAGGCGGCTTATCAACAGCATATATGAGGAGGAGGGCTGCCTTTATATGAGCCAGCCCCGGGGCTGCCCCTTTATGAACGAGCAGGGGCTTTGCAGCGTACAGCTCGCCCACGGGGAGGAGCATATCTCGGATATCTGCCGTGAGCACCCACGGTTCTATGAGTGGTTTAACGACTACAAGGAAGCAGGGGTGGGGCTTTGCTGCGAGGAGGTCTGCCGCCTTATATGCGCCCACCCGAAGCCCATACTCTTCTCCGAAAAGGAGACAGATGAAGAGCCCGACGATCTGGAGTTTGACCCCGAGCTTTTAAAGGGCGTAAAAAAGATACGTGACAGGATAATAGATATTCTGCAGGACAGGGGCTTTTCGCTGACCGAGCGCCTTGGCATTATCCTCTGCGCCGAGGAGGACATACAGCAGGCGGTGCTTGACGAAGACCCCCACAGGCTCACACAGCTCTCGGGAATGCTGGCTATCGACGGCTTTCGCATAGAGATAGTAAACGAGTGCCGTGACGGCATTTATATGGAGCAGCATAAGGCATACCGAGCTATGCTCGATGTACTTGGCAGAATGGAGTATATCCACCCGCAGCTGAAAGAGCTTTTTGAGACCGACGATAAGCAGCTTGAAGAAATACTTAGCAAGGAGCGGCTTTTTGACCGTGAGTACAAAGACCTCAGCTATGAGCTTGAACACATCGCCGTGTATTTTATCTACCGCTATCTTATAAAAGCCGTCAGGGACGGTGCAGTTACCGAAAGACTGTACATGGCGGTTTTCTGCACTCTGGCGGTAAGGCTTTTGTTTTTGAAGGAATACAGCGAAAAAAATTCCCTGCCCGAAACCCCGCGCAGAGAATGGCTGATAAAAGAATTTTCAAAAGAGATAGAATACAGCGCCGACAACATGGATATCATCTATGAGGAGATACAGGAGGGCTGTGTAACATACTCTATGCTGCAAGGTATGCTGTCCGGAGAGTAAAGACAAGAGGCAGGATACCCCTGTCTGAACTATGTCAGATAAACAGGGGTCCCTGCCTCTTGCCTCTGTTATGGGCGAACAATGTTCGCCCTTTATTTTTTCGTCTATTCTAAAAAACGCACTGTGTTCGTCTTATCCGCAAAGGTCGTTAAAAGGTGTTCTTGCCTCTTGCTTCTTGCCTCTTGCCTCTTACTGCATATCAGTATTGCGGTTTTTGAGCAGCTTCTGGCGCTGTCTTTCGTGCTTCCACATATACAGCTTTTCGCAGAAGTCAACTATCTTCTTCATGATAGGCTTAAAGGTGTAAAAATACTCGCCTGCGTAGGTCACTACCTCGCCGTTGAAGCCCTTTTTGAATTTGTAAACGCCGTAGTTAGGGTTGTTTTCATCGGTGTAGAAAGGTATGCCCATGAAGTCATAGATAAAGTTATTGCCCTCGATAGCCCAGTTTATCATGTTCCACTGCATGGTGTAGTTGGGGTAGAGATTTCTGTGGTGGTTAGCCGACGCACCGTAGACATAGCAGGTCTTTCCTGCATACTGTGTGGTTATGGCGCCCGAAAGAGGTATCCTCTTGCCGTCCTCCTCGGTATAGCACATATAAAGCCTTGCGTGCTCCTTGCCCAGACCCTCTAAAAACTTTACAAAATACTCCTTGCCCCTTATTGAAAAGCCGTCTCTTATGCCTGTAGCTTCCATAAGGGGATAAAAATCGTCCAGCGCCTCGGTGCCGCAGACCTCGCACACAACGCCCTTTTTGGGACCCTTTCTTATGCGGTTTCTCCAGTCGGGCTTAAAGCTCATCATCACCTCATAGGGAGTTTTGCCCTGAATATTTCTCAGCATATAGTTGTTCCTCGCCTGAATGGTGGAAAGCTCGGGAGCGTTCTCGATATGCGAAAAGCCCATATCGGTTATTATCTTTGAGCGCTCAGTCTCCTTCTCCTCAAAGGGCGGGTCCATCATGAACTGATAAGCCTTATGCTTTTTAGCCAGCACCTTTACTCCCTCAAAAAGGTCAGCCATTACCTCCTTATCGCTCCAGTCGCAGACAGGACCGTGGGGGGCATACAAAAAGGTAACGCCGAAAATAGGCACTTTTTTTATGATAACAAGGCAGGTGCCCCTGATCTTGCCCTCACTGTCACGGGATATCACAGCGTCCCAGCCCCAGTTGTATTTTACCTTTGGCCATCTCAGCGACTGCATAAAGTTGCCGTACTCGCTGTTTTTGGCGAAGTCCTCATACTCCTTCAAAAGCTTTTTGTCCTTCTTATTGATAATCTCCATAATTACGATCCTCTCAGATTTTCACAAAATTCTCCAAAATAATATTCTAACCATTATTATATAATAACCCCACAAAAAAATCAATAGACTAATTACACAAAACAGCACGCATTTTAAGCCTATTATTAGCATTTTTCAAAACTATATACGCTTTTAAAAATAAGAGGTAAGAAACCGTTTCACCTGATCATGCGGTAAGCTGCACAAAAACTTGTTTACAAGGTCAGCCTGCCGGTCGCCGGCGTACCTTGGCCTTGCCTCTTACCTCTTGCTTCTTGCTTCTTTTATGCTTATCCTTAGTGTAAAATGATTGTAGGCAAGCTGCTTACTACTGTAGGCACACCAATACA
>CALCRR010000190.1 GCA_937894495.1 uncultured Ruminococcus sp.
CATCATACCGCTGCCGACAGCCTTCAAGGTTTTCCTTGAGGGCTGATATTTTTTTGTTCAGGTTTTCTGTTTTCTCACATAACCTGTCAATATCAGCAAGAGTGTGAATATCGTTACTGTCCATAGCCTGCCTGCAAACCGTCATTTTTAGCTGCTCCGAAGCGGATAGCTTATCCTTGGCTGACAGAGTTTTGTAAAGCTGCGCCTGCTCCCATAGGCTGACCAGACGGTTGTGTTCCTCAATGTAGTTGTTTATTTCCTGCCTCTGTTTTTCATACTCCGCACGAATTTTAGTGATTCTGTTCTCCAAATCACCGATAGATACGATCTTATCTTTGTTTATCACAGACAGCTGTGCCGACAGCTTGTAAACATCAAGATCGTTATCTGCGGAGTATTCCGCTGTGAGGATTCTCTTGTGCTGCACCTTTTTGCGTTGCTCGGCAAGTATGCGCACATCGCCTAATATCGCTGCATAAGCAGCCCTCAACTGCGAGCTGCTGTCAAGTTCGGGCTTAGTCCCCGCACCCACCTCACGATAGAGTATGCGAGTTTTAAGGCTGTCCTCGGTATATTCTTCTCCAAGCGTTTTAGTTCTGACAAAACGCTGCTGCCCAGGTGCTTTTACAGAAATGTACTTGCCACGTTTTACCTCATACCCACGTTCTTCAAGAGCCTGCAACAGTTCATCAAGTGAATTGACCGAGCCTATCAATTCATCAATAGCCTGCCTGATCTGTTCCTTCCACGAAGCCCCTTTCTTATTCTTGCTCCACTCATAATAGCTTACTGACCGTCCCTTATTCTCAAAGTTGAGGGCAGGTGTCACCCCAAACGCCCGGCATACTCCATTAGCAGTTTCACGAGCCTGACGAAGAGTAGTGCGGTTGGCATAATATTTCTGACCGGACAGGGAATAGGAGTTTAGTATGATATGACAATGAGTATGCGATTTGTCAACATGGGTAGCGATGACCGCCTGCGCATCGTCACCAAAATTCTTTCTGACAAATGCCTTGGCTATCTTGTGAGCGAGCTCAGGCGTGACATTTTCCTCGTCGGCGAAACTCATTATGTAGTGTATAGCCTTTACAGAACCTTTGCCCTCTAACGGCGGAGGACTGCTGTACTTGTCATTTGCAAATTGTTCGTAAACAAGTCTCATCTGATTAAAGGCTTGCTCGGCATTGGTGGTGCAATTTATAGAGGTAGTGTAGAGCAGGTTCTCGGTCTTGTCCGGATTTAATATGTAGGCTAAACTTTTGTTGACCGAAGTATGGATAGAGATTGATTTAAGATACGGAATAAGCTCTCGACCTCCTCTTGCAGCTTTTCAATATCAGCCGCATACATATTATTCGTTTCATTTGCTTTCTTTGTTATCTGGTTAATGTTGTTGGAAATAATGCGCATACCGTTCAGCAGCGGGGCTATCTCTTTCATATCATAAAACACAGGATTAGAGTTGAGTATCACCGTCCTCAGATATTTCGATGTTGTGGTATGACAAGCCTCAGCCCGTCTTTCAATGACCTCCCAATCCTTTATATCAAAGTCGATCTCCTTGCGGTGTACCTGCTTATACTTTCTTGCCATAGTTTTGCTCCTTTCTTTTTCATTGATTTTTTATGTGTTTCCCTTGTTAGAGGGCTATTGTTAAGGGTGTCGGGTCCCCTTAACAGCCAAATCGCAGGGGTACTGCGATTTGGGAAAGTGCCGTTACATCAGTATACGGCAC
>CALCRR010000191.1 GCA_937894495.1 uncultured Ruminococcus sp.
GAGCTAAGTTTGATGAGCTTACACATGATTTGGTTGAGGCTACAGCAGGTCCTGTTAACCAGGCTCTTAAGGATGCAGGTCTTACAGCTTCAGAGCTTTCAAAGGTGCTTCTTGTTGGTGGTTCTACAAGAATCCCAGCAGTTCAGGATAAGGTAAAAGCGCTTACAGGACATGAGCCAAGCAAGACTCTTAATCCGGATGAGTGCGTAGCTATAGGTGCTTCTATTCAGGGTGGTAAGCTTGCAGGCGATGCAGGTGCAGGCGATATCCTTCTTCTTGATGTTACACCACTTTCACTTTCTATTGAGACAATGGGTGGTATTGCTACAAGACTTATCGAGAGAAACACAACTATCCCTACAAAGAAGTCGCAGATATTCTCTACTGCCGCTGATAACCAGAGCGCTGTTGATATCAACGTTCTGCAGGGAGAGAGAGAGTTCGCTAAGGATAACAAGCAGCTGGGTATGTTCAGACTCGACGGTATCGCACCTGCACCCAGAGGTATCCCTCAGATCGAGGTAACATTCGATATCGACGCTAACGGTATCGTTCACGTTTCCGCTAAGGACCTGGGCACAGGCAAGGAGCAGAACATCACCATCACTTCTTCCACAAATATGTCTAAGGAGGACATCGACAAGGCAGTTAAGGAGGCTGAGGCTTTCGCTGCTGAGGACGCAAAGAAGAAGGACGAGGTAGACGCAAGAAACAGCGCAGACCAGCTGGCATTCCAGGCTGAGAAGAGCCTTAAAGACTTCGGCGATAAGGTAGACGCTTCCGACAAGGCAGCCTGCGAGAGCAAGATAGAAGCTCTTAAAGAAGCTTTGAAGGGCAATGATATAGAGGCTATCAAGGCAAAGCATAAGGAGCTGGAGGAGACCTTCCAGGGCGTTGCTACAAAGGTTTACCAGCAGGCAGGTCAGGCAGCAGGCGGCGCACAGGGCTTTGACCCCAATAACATGAACATGGGCGGCATGGGCGGTCAGCCCACAGGCGGTGCAGCTGATAACAACGGCGGCGATGATGTTATCGACGCAGAGTTCACTGACGCTGAATAAATAGCATAAGAGTTGAGAAAGTCATTATGCAAGAAGCAGGATATTTGTCTTGCTTCTTGCTTCTGATTATCTTGCCTCTGGTGAGGAGAGATGATAATGGCAGATAAAAGAGACTATTATGAAGTCCTCGGCGTCCAGAAGGGTGCGTCCGATGACGAGCTTAAAAAGGCATTCCGTAAGCTTGCCAAGCAGTATCACCCCGATCTGCACCCCGGCGATAAGGAATGTGAGGAAAAATTCAAAGAGGTAAATGAAGCCTATGAGGTGCTCTCAGACCCCGATAAGCGTTCAAGATACGACCAGTTCGGCCACGCAGGGGTAGACCCCAATTACGGCGAAGGTGCGGGCGGCGGCGCAGGCTTTGGCGGCTTCGGAGATATGGGAGATATTTTTGACTCTATCTTCGGCGGCTTCGGCTTTGGCGGCGGCGGTCGTTCGGCTAACCCCAATGCCCCCAGACGCGGCGGCGATATCCGGGCTAATATAGTTATCGACTTTATGGAAGCCTGCAAGGGCAAAAAGGTAAAGATGAAGTTTTCACGCAACGAGCAGTGTCCCGACTGTAAGGGCAGCGGCGCTGCACCGGGTACTTCACCCAAAACCTGCCCCGACTGCAACGGCTCGGGTCAGGTGAGAGTCACCCAGAGAACCCCCTTCGGCAATAGCTCCCTGTCGTCTTTATGCTCACGCGGCGGCTGCAAGGGCAAGGTAGTTGATACCCCATGCCGTAAGTGCAGCGGTCAGGGTATTGTCAAGCAGCAGGTGGAGAGAGATATCGACATTCCCGCAGGTATCGACGACGGACAGACCCTGAGAGTGGGCGGCGAGGGCCATGCAGGCAGAAACGGCGGACCAAACGGCGATCTGCATATAAACGTTACCGTTCGCCCCGACCCGATCTTTGAGCGTGACGGCTATGACGTATGGACTGAGATACCCCTTACTTATGCACAGGCAACCCTCGGCGACGAGATAACTGTGCCTACCGTTGACGGCAAGGTCAAGTACAATGTGCCCGAGGGAACACAGACCAACACAGTTTTCCGCCTGAGAGGAAAGGGTATCAAAAAGCTCAACCGAAACGACCACGGCGACCACTACGTCAGGGTCAATATCGAGGTGCCTAAAAATCTCTCCAAGGACCAGAAGGAAAAGCTCAGAGAGTTTGAAAGATCGCTGGAAGAGAAGAACTACGCCAAGAGAAAGAGCTTTTTTGATAAGCTTAAAAACAAGTTCAAGGATAAATAAAACCAAACAGGACGGTGCATTAACGCATCGCCCTTTGTTTGATATATACGAATATCGACAGGTATTATTGTCAATAACTAACAAAGTTTAATAAGTCTGCCGTAACACTTGCAAAATCATTTAAAATGTGTTAAAATAATAACATAGAACTGATACGGAGGTGCAGCAGTGAAGATACAGGAATCTGCCGAAAATTATCTTGAAAGCATTTTGATGATACATGAGCGCAAGGGCGAGGTGCGCAGCATAGATATAGTGAACGAGCTGGAGTTTTCTAAGCCCAGCGTGAGCATTGCTATGAAAAATCTTCGTGAGAACGGATATGTGCTGGTCAATAAAGACGGCTACATAACCCTGACAGAAAAGGGTATGGCGATAGCTGAGAAGATGTATGAAAGGCACAAGCTTTTCACCCACCTGTTCACACTGCTTGGCGTTGACCCCAAGATAGCCGCCAAGGATGCCTGCCGTGTCGAGCATATCCTCAGCGACGAGACTTTTGACGCTATAAAAAACTATGCCGCAAAGATCGAGGAGGAAATGGAAGAAAAACAGTAAAATTCAAGCGGAGCAGAAATATCCTGCTCCGCTTTTTTATCTCTCAATCCGGAGCCATTCGCTCCATTATCTTCAATGCGACACGCAGACCGTCAACGGCGGCGCTCATTATGCCGCCTGCATAGCCTGCACCCTCGCCGCAGGGGTATAGATTATCGCAGGACAGGGAAGTAAGGGTATCGCTGCTGCGTGTTATTCTCACAGGCGAGCTTGTCCTTGTCTCGGGGGCTGAGAGAATGGCGCTGCCGTCGCCGAAGCACTTCATTTTTCTTGAAAAATCATTCAGACCTGCCTTCATCATATCGGTTATAAAATCGGGGAAAAGCTTAGTAAGATCGGCTTCGCAAAGCCCCAGGGCATAGCTGGGCGTTATGCTGCTATCAAGGCTCGGCTTGCCTGTGAGAAAGCCCTTTACCGTAGTGCCGCAGGCTTTATAGCTCTTTGAAAGTGTGTATGCCTGCTGCTCCAGCCCTCTTGCAAAAGCCATGCCGTCCAAGGGCTTATTGCCGAAGTCATCGGGAGTTACCGAAACCACCAGCGCCGAGTTGGCGTTATCGCCGCTTCGTGAAAACTCGCTCATGCCGTTGGTGACAATGCCGCCCTCCTCCGAAGCCGCAGGCACAACGTAACCCCCCGGGCACATACAAAAGGTGTAAGCAGCCCTGCCCGATCTGTCTCTGTAGGACAGCTGGTATTCCCCTTTGGGCAGCAGGGGGTCGTCCTTATAAATGCCGTACAGGCTTTCATCAACAGCAGCCTGTGTGTGCTCAATACGTGCTCCCACCGAAAAGGGCTTTGGTTCAAGGTAAATGCCCTTGTTATACAAAAGCTCAAAGGTGTTTCTGGCAGAGTGCCCTATCGCCAGCACCACCGCCGCCGTGTTTATACTGCCGTCGGCGCAGCAAACACTCTCTGCATGGTTTGATACGATGTTGATATCATCAAGCATATTTTCAAAGCGTATCTCGCCGCCCAGTGAGATTATACGCTCCCTCACCGCCCTTACCACCTGTCTCAGCCTGTCTGTGCCGATGTGGGGCTTTGCTTTGGTGAGTATCTCCTCGGGCGCTCCGAACTCAGCCAGCCGAGTAAGAACATATCTGCAAAGGGGGTCCTTTATCCTGGTGGTGAGCTTGCCGTCCGAGAATGTGCCTGCGCCGCCCTCACCGAACTGCACGTTTGATCGGCTGTTAAGCCTGCCCGTTTGCCAGAACTCTGCCACCGTGCCCGTGCGTTTTTCTATCATCTCGCCCCGTTCTAAAATTATTGGTCTGTAGCCCTGCTCTGCCAGCGCCAGTCCGCAGAACATTCCTGCAGGACCAAAGCCTGCTATAACAATACGCCCGTCGCAGTGCCTGTCTGATATCACAGGCTCAAAGCAGCTCTCAGCCGCATAGCTGAGGGCGCTGTTTTTTTCGCACAGCAAACGCTCCCGCTCTGCATTACTGAGCTTGAAGAACACCGAGTGTACAAAGTGTATATTATCCCTTTTCCTGGCATCCAGCGAGGTCTTGTAAAGCCTGGCTTCAAGCACCTCCCCCTGAGATATGCCTGCAGCCTTAGCTGCTTTTTTGATCACAGCGCTTTCCTGTGTGTCAAGCGATGACATTATGCGGTTTACTATTACAGGCATATTATCCCTCCGAAAAAACGGCTCCGCAGCGCACTGTGGAGCCGTAAGTATCATTCATCTTCTTCCTCTGCCGCCGAGCTGTCGTCATCTTCGGCGGTCTTTATCTCAGATATAACTATCTGCACCTCGTTAGTGCCGTAGCACCATACATTATCATAGCTGGGCAGATAAACCGTGACCTCTCTGGTATAAGAGCCTGTTTTCGAGATATCCGAAAGGCTCACCATAGCGTAAACGTCATCGTCTTTAAGGGAGCTTATAACATCGCTGGGACCGTAAAGAGTTACGCTTGCAAGCTTCTGGGTCTCAAGGCTGGTATCAAGTCCCACAGGTCGGTCAAGCACCTTTATCCTGTCGGCGGTTATGGTGAAGTTCTTGGTGGAATATCCGCTTGAGTCAAAGGTAACGGCAACGCTTTCGGTACCGCTCAGGTTGATCTCGTTGGAAGCTAGCGGAATATCAAAATTGAACACCCTGCTGAGATTTATCTGCGAAAGGGGAATGCTGCCGATATTGACAGTCTCGCTGACGTCATCTTCAAGGTTTGAGGTTATCACCGATATGCTGTCCTCCGAAAGCTTTATGGGCACAGAGCTTGTATCGAAGCCGTCGGGAGCGCCTGTGATATCCACATTCAGGTCAACAGTCTTTTTCTTATATACCACAAACTCCACATCAAACGATGTGCTGTCCTTGATAGTGAACTTTGAATTATCTAGCTTGTTATCATCAGCGTCATAGAAAACTATGTCGCCTGTGTTGATCACCGTGTCGTCGCTTATCTTCTGGGATTTGGTTATCCTGGCAGCTGCACGGCTGATATTTTCAAGCTCATTCTCGGGACCCTCAACAGTTATCTGCGAGGGTGTGACTCTGCTCTCTTTAAGAGTATACCCCTCCTCAGCGGTGATAAGAGGCGCCTCGGTGACGATATCAAGGGTCTTGGTGGTTATCCTGTCAAACGATACCTCGATAGTCTCGGGAGTTACCGAAAGCACGGTACACCTGTCGGTGGTGTGGGTGCTTTTTACGTTTATGTTCAGGTTATATGTACCCTCTTTTGTTACCTCGTCAAGGTCAACGGTGGCGGTCAGGTCGTTATCGTTGTAGTTGCCTATTTCATAGTTCATGCCGCTTATCTCAACATCTACCGTCAGGTCCTTGTAGTTAAGGGCGTCAAGCCCCTTTTCCTGAGCTTTTGAGCCCTCCATATTAAAATCAACATGAACGCCCGTAACAGTCCTGGTAACGGTAGGGTACTGGGTTATTGAAAGCACGAACCAGCTGATTATCGCTATCAGCAGCGCAAGTATCCTCAGGCTGAGGTCTGTTCCGCTGTCTCTGAGGGATCTCTTTTTCTTTTTACGGGTCTTTTTTGCACTTACTTCTTCCATTTAGAGATCACCCTTCCTGCCAGTGAATTTTCCTTAGCGGAATTAATGTCCTTTTCGGGCATAAGGTTTTCGGTGAGCAGCTTTTTGAGCGATTCCTTGGAATAACCTCTTGTAAGCTCACCGTTATCGGCAACGGAAATAGAGCCTGTCTCCTCTGAGACAACTATTACCAGCGCGTCTGAATTTTCGCTCATACCTATAGCTGCCCTGTGGCGTGAGCCCAGCTGTTTGTTTATCAGCTCGTCCTTCTGGGGTCTGGGCAGAAAGCAGCCTGCTGCCAGTATCATGCCGTCTCTTACGATAACAGCGCCGTCATGCAGCGGTGTGTTAGGATAAAAGATATTGCCGAAAACAGCCACCGACGGCACACAGTTTAGTATGGTGCCCGTGGCGATCTGCTCACCCAGCTTGGTCTTTCTCTCACAAATTATCAGCGCACCTGTTTTGGTGGAGGACAGGTTTTGTGCAGCGTCGCAGATAGCGTCTATGGCTGCGCCCCACTTTTCCTCGTCCTCAGTAACATCAGACTGATTGAAGAAGTTGAGCTCGGCTATCTTGGTCCTGCCCACCTTTTCAAGCATACGCCTGAGCTCGGGCTGGAACAGCACGATAAGAGCCACAAAGCCCCACTGGAAGCACAGCTTGAGCAGGAAACGCATAGTTTGCAGGCTGAAAATCACCGACAGAATATAGGCGAAAACCAGCACCAGTATACCCTTTGTGAGCTGCTGCGCTCTGGTCTCCCTGATAAGCTTTATGCCGTTATATATGAGAAAATAAAGAATTATGATATCAACGATATCGTTAAGGCCGATAGTTCTGAATACGCCCCATATGGAATTGATCGCAGATGAAATTGTATCAGCCATTGGTACACACCCTTTACGAATAAAGTCAAAAAGCCGCAGTATACGGCAGCATAAAAAAATACAAAAAGCACTAATTTACATACTATTTCATTATATCATACATTTAAGAAAAGTACAACAGTAAATTGATAACTTTTTTAACGCTTTGTAATTTTTTGATTAAGTTTTTACCCTACCAGCAGCCTTATTAGGTTATGGCAAGACCCGAAGTGCACCTGATATTGCAGTATTTTGGATATTTTGTATAAAAAGGAAAAAACCTGAGGGCAAAATAATGATATTTCTAATTTTCAGCTATTGACGAAAGGCGCTTTTGTGTGTTAAAATTAATGTGACAAATTTCGTCATTATCCGGCAGAAGGGGAAGGTCGTTATGAAGAAGGTAGTTTGTATGCTGTGCGCTGTCTCTCTGGCGCTGTGTGCATTTGCAGGCTGTGCTGACAGCAAGAAAAATAACAGCTCATCAAAGGCTGATACCAAGGCTGAAAGTGAAGCCAAGGCGGAAAAGACCTATGCCCAGCGTTATAATGACCTGCTGCTTACAAGAGATTTTTCCGTGACCTTTACCGACGAGAGCGAGCTTATGCCCTCAAGCACCGTTACAGTCAAATACAGCGGCGATGATTTCAGCGTGTCCTCAGTATCTGAGACCGCCAGCTATGAGATGTACCTGGTGGATAACAAGATGTATTATTTCGACCTTACAAATGATAACAAAAACTATTCGGTAACAGATTATGACGCCGAGATATCGGGGGATTTTTCGCCCATTGACGCCTGCTACGGCATTGAAGATGATTATAAGCTGGAAAGCAGCGAGACCGAGGTGGATTTTGAGGGTGCGGACTGCTATCTCGCCCCCAAGGTCTACCAGGATGATGAGACCCTCAAATCTG
>CALCRR010000192.1 GCA_937894495.1 uncultured Ruminococcus sp.
ATTCATCAAACTCACTAACCAGCGAAGCCACCGTTTGCTTGGCGTCGCCGTAGATCATCACCGTGTTATCATTGGTAAACAGCGGATTTTCAACGCCCGAGAAGCCAGTGCCTTTGCCTCTTTTGAGGACGAAAACCGTTCTCGCTTCAAATGCGTTGATGATGGGCATTCCGTAGAGCGGCGAGGTCTCGTCATCAAGCGCCGAGGGGTTTACTACGTCGTTAGCGCCGATAACTATTGCAACGTCGGTGTTGGACATCTGGGGGTTCATCTCGTCAGCGGTTTTCAGCTGCTCGTAGGGGACGTTTGCCTCGGCAAGCAGCACGTTCATGTGACCGGGCATTCTGCCTGCCACGGGGTGTATCGCAAAGCTTACCTCTGCGCCGTTTTCTTCCAGCTTGTCGCAAAGCTCCTTGACAGCGTGCTGAGCCTGTGCCACCGCCATGCCGTAGCCGGGGATAAATACCACCGAGCTTGCAGCTTCAAGTATCAGATATGCGTCCTCAACAGACATAGCCTTGGGCTCCTTGTGCTCCCCTGCTGCGCCCTTTTTGGCACTTGCGCCGAAGCTGCCGAAAAGCAGGCTGTAAAGCGTGCGGTTCATCGCCTTGCACATGATAAGGGTCAGGATAAGTCCCGAGGTTCCCACCAGACAGCCCGAAACCACCAGCACCGAGTTGGATATGGCAAGTCCTGCGAAGGCTGCTGCAAGTCCCGAAAATGCGTTGAGCAGTGAGATGATAACAGGCATATCTCCGCCGCCTATGGCTACCACCATGGTAAGACCGAGAATGAGATATGCTGCTGTTACGATGATTATGCCTATCTTTCCGATATCTTCATCTAACGTGCCTGCAATGCTAAGTGCATAGATGACCACGCCTGCCAGACCAACTGCTGCCAGCAGTCCGTTGACTGCGTTTTTCGCAGGAATGGTGACGTTTTTCTTAAACATTTTTCCTGATAATTTGCCCCATGCGACCACCGAGCCTGTGAAGGCTATAGCGCCTATTGCAATTGTCAGTCCCAGCGCTATCGCCGAGAATGTGTTGATGTTCTTATCGGTCATATACTGGGTCAGAGCTACCAAAAGGGAGCTGAGACCGCCGAAGCCGTTAAACAGCGCTACCAGCTGGGGCATACCTGTCATCTCGACCTTTTTAGCCCACACTGCGCCGATAACTCCGCCTAAGATGATGGCTGCTATCGCCCAGAGATATGCGTTGCCCATCGGACCCTCGGTGAGGGTGCTTGTTACTTCTTTCTCAAAAAGAACGGTGACAACTGCGATAAGCATACCCACCGATGAAAGCAGGTTGCCTTTTCTGGCGGTATCTGCCTTGCCCAGAAGCTTTATTCCCCGAATGAAAAGAACGGAGGACACCATGTACATTATGGTGGTACAGATCATTCTGATATTTTCAAAATTCACTTTTTATCCTCCTTTTTCCTGAACATTCCCAGCATTCTGTCGGTGACGAGGTAGCCGCCGATAACGTTTATGGTCGCCAGCACGATAGCCACAAAGCCGCAGATGTTACTTATCATACCCTCGGTATGGAGAGCCACTGCGGTGGCTGATATCGCACCGACTATAGTTATGCCCGAGATCGCATTTGTGCCCGACATAAGGGGCGTATGCAGCTGGGAGGGTACTTTTGAGATAAGCTCTACTCCCAGAAAGCCTGCGATGACAAACACGAAAACCAGCAGTAATATTTCTCCGATCGCCATGTTTTTTCTCCTTCCTTACTTAAATCTCTCGTGGATTATCTGACCGTCTTTTGTGAGCAGACAGCCCTTCATAATTTCGTCGTCCAGATTTACGACGAGTTCTTTTTGCTCTTTATCATAGAAGTGTGTGAGGAACGCAGTGAAGTTGCCCGACAGCATTTTTGATGCGTCATAGGGCACTTGTCTTTCAAGCAGGTCGCCCGACATGATGGTAACGCCGTTATCGGTGACCACGTTTTCAAAGAGCTTACTTCCTTCGACGTTTCCGCCTGTTGAGACAGCCATATCCACGACTATCGAGCCGGGCTTCATTCTGTCGAGGACGTCCTTGCCGATAAGTCTGGGGGCTTTACGTCCGAAGACTTTTGCGGTGGTTATCACGATATCCGAACGTTCGCAGACCTTTGCCTGGGCTTCCTGCTGTTTAGCTATCTGCTCGGGGGTCAATTCCTTAGCATAGCCCTGGTCGGTCTGACCCATTTCGCCCAGGTCTATCTTCACAAAGCTTGCGCCGAGGGACTTTACCTGCTCTTCGACAACGGGTCTAGTATCAAAGGCGTCAACTCTTGCGCCCAGTCTTTTAGCTGTTGCGATAGCCTGCAAGCCTGCCACGCCCACGCCGATAATGAAAACTCTTGCAGGGTTGATAGTACCCGAGGGTGTGACCATCATTGGCAATATCTTCGGCAGCTTTGCGGCTGCGTTGAGCACTGCCACATAGCCTGCCAGTGAGGTCTGGGAGGACTGTACGTCCATTTTCTGGGCTAAGGTCGTTCTCGGTATCATTTCAAGGGACACTGCCTGTATCTCGTTTTTTGCAAACTCGTCAAGCAGCGCTTTCTCGTTGAACGGGTCTAGGTAGCTAAGGTGCAGGGCGTTTTTTTCTATGCCTGCGGTGG
>CALCRR010000193.1 GCA_937894495.1 uncultured Ruminococcus sp.
CAACCCGAAAATTTACAGATGATGAAATCTGTACTTTCCGCATTTTGCACACTTTATAATTGCAAAATGCTCAAAATGTCCAAAGTTCATAAAACTAAAACCTTAGAAAAAGAGAGGTTAACACTATGAATACTACACAGAAGAAAGAGATCGTAGATAACATTCTGGAGCTGTTGATTCAGCTCGCCGAGGACGGAGAGAACTCCGCTCCGCAGACCACCACCGCACCTACTCCTAACAAGGTTGAGATGCTGACTATTAAGGAATACACCGAGGTAATTTAGGGTCTTTCGGCACACACCGTCCGTCAGCTTGTGAAGCAGGGCAAGGTGAAGTCCGTCCGCACTGGTGAAGGCAGGAATGAAAAGTACCTTGTCAACAAGGCTGACCTGCTTGCCTATTTTAATGGAAAAGGGGTGTGAGATATGGTCGATATGGAAAAGGTAAAAGCACTGACTTCTCTGCTTGAAGAAAGAAGCGGTCTTGTTGTTCGTGAAGCGGTGATTCGCTTCTACAATTATCTGTCAAGCGAGGAGTCCAGAATATACGATAAAGAGGTAGACTATCTGCTTGACACACTCGGTGTCGAAGTTGAACTGCCGTTCTGATTCAGTAGAGTGAACTTTCTCAAATCTGAACAAGTTCATATTGGCAAAATCAGCATAGGCATTTACTCATTTTTGAGTAAAACTCCTGAGTGGATTTTCAAAAAATGTAATGCGTTTTTTCAGCATTACTGTGTCCACATTTCGGCTGCTCCGTTAGCCGTCTAATGCCCCGCAAGGCGACGTATGTACTTGTGATGTGGGTTTTCCCCGTCACAAGTACTACGGAGTTACAAGCGACGCTCCGCACCGTTGTAACTGCTGCTCCGCAGCTTTTTTCCTGCGACCTTCTATTGTGTCGTTCAGGAAAAATTTGCCCGTCAGGGCTGGCGATAGCCCTTCCGCCTCAGCGGTCAAGAAAGGAGTTGATGCCTATGATTTTTTGATTGGATTTCGTAGAGAGAAAGAAGTAAATCCAATGAACAAGAAAGGCGAAACTATGAAACAGAAAAGAATTTCATTCGGTCAGGGAAAAGGTTCTCTGACTCACAATAACAGGGAGTTCGTTGCGGACAATGTTGATCCGCTCCGCACTCCGCAAAACATCACCTTCATGCGTCAGCCGATAGGTGAAGCATACGATCAGCTTTTTGCAGAATCGACCGAGCGTTATAACGCAAAACAAAAGCGTAATGATCGCAAAGTTCATGGTAGCTACTATGAACATCTCTTTGGGGTAAAGCCATATGGGTACTTGACACCGATGCAGAACCGAGCGTGACAACATTCAGCTCTGATCACATTAAATACCACCTGCACTACTCAGCAGAATACTGTCCCGCAAAGTTGAAAAAGCTCGTCAATGACGGTAGGCAATCTTTGCAAGGCTCAGGGCTTGGAGAATATGCTCAGGCTGTGTGCGAGAGAGCCGATTTATGTGTATGTGTTAATGTGATAAATGAGAAGCACTTGTTGTTCAAGTGCTGCTTTTATACAAGCGATTTTAGATTATAATCTAGAATATAGATTATAATCCTTGACAAGTGGATTGAAATGTGGTATAATAAAAAAGACTTAGGAGGTTAAGAATATGAATACAGGAATAAATTATGAATTGTTTTATGAGATTCTTCTTCACTTAAGGGAGGACTACCATAGCTATGGTAGAATAGATGATTCTAATGCTAAGCTCGATGAAATTGTAAAGTTGATAATGCTCTCATATCATTATGCTTTGAATAAGAAAAAGTTCTCACTGGAATTTGTGAAGAAAGAATCACTCGCTCGGTATGGTGATAGTGAAAAGGTTGCAATGGCATTAAGAGATTTGTTTGATATAGCAATTAAGGAACCGTTCTTTCAGAATACTGATGGAACAAGCATTTTTGGTGGAAATCCTTCATTAAATATTCAGCCATCGGAAGATATGTTTGCAACTAGACTGATTTCAGAAATTGAAAAGATAGATTTTATCAATTTAACGGAATCAAACACTCTATCCGATTTTGATATAATAAATGAATGCTTTGGACATTTTGTGCGTGAAAACTTCCGAAACAATAAAGAAGATGCTCAGTATATGACACCAGCAGAAATAGCCACTCCTATTTTGGATATGATTTTTCACGATTTTATTACGGAAAACTATTTTGACTCAATTAAGCTGGATGAATTTAAGATTATAGATCCCACTTGTGGTGTTGGTACGTTATTGATTGAATCATCTAAGCGGTTTATTTCTTATGTGATGTCTACTAAAAAAAAGAAAAAAGACAATATCGTAAGAGATTTTTTAGCATCAGGCGTAATTGCTCAGGATAAAGTTGATCGAATGGTACGATTATCAAAAATCAATACTCTCCTTATGGGCGGTAACATTCAAAACATCAACGCAGGAAATAGTATTTATGATACAACCTTTATTGATAGTTACGCAGGAAAAGTCGATTTGATTTTTACCAATCCTCCGTTCGGTGCGGAATACCAAGTGAGCGAATTAAATTTCGATGATTACTGCGGAATTGAACAATTATTGATTTCCAATATGAGTGTTCCTTCTGAACTACTTATGTTGATGAAGTGCTTGAAACTTTTAAAAGAAAACGGGAAACTCGCTATAGTTCTTCCTGATAGTTTTTTCTCAGCCAAAGGTATTAATGCACAGGTAAGAAATTATGTAATTGCAAATTACACTATAAATGCAGTTGTGGAAATGCCTGCGGTTACTTTTGCTCAGGCAGGAACTCGAACAAAAACATCTATACTATATTTAACAAATAAGAAGCCAAGTCTCTGTGAAGAAATAGTAATGGGGATATGCAATGACATTGGATATCATGTTAAAGAACGTATGGGCGTACCTGTAAAGATAAAAACAAAGCAAAATGAGATGGAGCTTATTGCAAAAATCTATTGCAATGAAGCCCATAATTCAATAATGTCTGTTTCGCCTTCCGTTACTAATATTCTTGTAAATGAATTAATACAAGAAGTTCTAAACCCAAGTTTTTATAGTGCCGACAGATTACAGACTATCGAAATGCTTCAGCATATACAGGCAAACGGATTTGAGTTAAAAAAACTATCGGAGGTAGTATCTTTTAATACTATTGGAAGAAAGAATATGAATGCCAGTAAAGATGTTAAGCACATCAGTGTATTGCATATCAATCCTGATAGTACAATAGATTTTCAGCAGGTATTGAAATACAATCCGATTTCAAAAGGTAGACAATGTTTCGAGGGAGATATACTGTTCTCAAAAATCAATCCTCGAATTCCAAGAATGACCGTCGTACCGCAATTTGAAAAAGATTTGGTATGCTCTAATGAATTTGAGATACTGCAACCAATCGCAGATATCGGAGCATATGCAATATGTTTTCTGCTTAAAACTTCATATGTTGCAAAACAAATTGAAAATCTTACTTCTGGAACATCATCATCTCACAGCCGTATAAAAAGAGAACAGCTAGCCGACATATTGATTCCATATCCAACAACAACTGAAGCCAAAGAACAAATTGCTTCAATAGATAAACAAATCGAGTCTGCATTCAAATCAAAATATTCTGCCGATGAAAAGCTGCGGACACAATTATCTAAACTGGAGAGAATTCATTAACATGATGGATATTGACATTCTCCATTATCTAGGAATTCGGGAGAATATGAAAGTGGTTTATATTCTCTTCCGTTCCACTCAGCCATAAACAAAAGAGGGTAAACCAAATCTCCACAACGATTTGTAAATACATTATTATTAACATTGACAGGCGGATGTAACTGGAAATTATTACTTCTGATTTGTCCGCTAGCATATTGAGAATACCATTCCTCAGCCACTTCTCTGAACAATTTGTCATATTGTGGGCGAACAGCCCAAATCCTTGTGCGTTCTGTGTTGTTATCAGGGTTTATATCCCAAAGGACAAAGAATAAATGCGGCATTTGATCAAGATATGCCATTGTTCCGGAAAGACTACTCTGCGTTCCGGCTTTTATAACCCCGTTGAAACGGACTTTATCAATCGAAAACCAGGCATTTGCAGATTTGACATCTGAACCATCTGCCAGATCAGGACCTTTTTGTCTAGCTAAGCCTGGAATCCCTGTAAGGACGCTAATTAGTATTTGTGACCAGGCTCTTGAATCTTCTGGAGTCGGTTGATCCGTCATTTCTGCAAATTTCTGACCTTCAAAGAAATGAAGATGATGAGTGTTTAAAACGTCAATCGCTGTTTCTAATTGATTCTCTAACATAAGTACACCTCACAACGCTTTATTAGAACTTTGAAATAATAATTTTCCCGTCAACTTCATCAGCAGGGAAAATTAGTTCGGAGCCTTCACAATTTTCGAGAGGTATCTCTAATTTGGTGAAGCCATTTTTTCTACCATTACCATGTCTTGCAAAGCTTTCTTCAGTTCGAATATGCGGAGGGAACAACTGAAAGTTTACGCTTTCTTCTTTTTTAGAAGCAAATTTAGGATAACCCAGTACATTCATCCATTCTTTATATCGTTCTCTCAAAACTGTATGCTTTGTAACATCAACTTTCCAAATTCTCGTTCTAAAACAACCTTGAGTGTTAAGATCCATAGACAGCAAATAAACAGCAGGGTACTCAAGAAAGCGTTCCATTATTTGACGCGTTACGGCAGTAAAATTCCATCTTGGTGCAGTTGCGCCCTTTTTATCAAGTGAATCGAGAAAATTTGCACTCTTAACTTCTGAGCCATCGCACAGATCATCACCTTTTCCTCGCATTCCTTGACCTGCGATTTGTGTTTGTAAAGAAACAAGATGTTGTGCAATATACCCAGTATCAATTTGAGAAGATTGAGCGGTGATGGCACTCCAATGATTTAGCTTTTCTCTTTGTTCAGAAACCTGTTCCTCTAGTAATTGAGTGGCTAATTCTTTTCTTTCTTCTACAGAAAGAATGCTAAGGATTTTTGAAGCAATTTTTACCTTATCTTCAACATTGAACGTTCTAATAGGAATGTTGCTTGTTATAGTTTGCATAGTATTACGAATGCTTTCAGCAGCAGCCTTTCGTTTAGCGTGCTCTGCATCAATATATGAAAAGTACTCTTCTGCTTTACTCATAAATAATCTCTCCTTATGTTACAGGTATAATAGAGATAATATAAATAATACCCCAATATATATTTTAGCACTTTTTTATCGAAAAAGCAATACCTAACGATAAGAATTGGCAACATAATGGCAACAAAAAATCAGATAGTCCAAATCTGATAGATAATACGAACAATAGAAATACCACAAGCGACATTTCTTAACTGAATCTGTTTAAGATAATAGTTTAAGGAGCGAGTGGAAATAAAAAATAAGATTCCAGAAATGTAGTCAAATCAGCACTTCTGCAACATCAAAACCAATTCTGATAACAATTTGATAACAGGAAGTAACTGATAATTATTCTTCGTCAACAGTGGTTGTGGGGTTATCCCGCCATTCTTTTGACGGTTGATGTTTAGATTTTCGGTGAAGCCACTATTATTATCATAATGGAGATTTGGAATAAATTTCATAAAATTATTGACTTATTGCTCAAAAGGTTGTATAATGAAATTATGAGTATACTTTTGGTGATAGGAGGAAAAATATGTCAAAATTAAATATAGACCAGAAAACTATCAAAGCGTTGTTCAGTGACCCTAAAACGGACTTTTTGATTGCTGATTATCAACGCCCTTATGCATGGTCTGAAACTGAATGCCGGACGTTATGGAGTGATATTTTATCATTTGCTTTTCCTGAAAATAACAAAGATAATTTTAAGAAGAATGATGAATATTTCTTAGGACCTATCGTAACATTCAGGAATGAGGATGGAAAACAGGAAATTATTGACGGTCAGCAGAGATTAACTACTTTGATGCTCTTACTTCGGGCATTTTATGCACGATTAGGCAAAATGCAAGACCAAAGCACTGTTACTGTAAAACAAAATGTTGAGGAATGCGTTTGGAAAAAAGATGAGCTTGGAAGTATCATTAAGACAGACTTAAAAATTGATTCGGAAGTTGCTACTGATATGCAAAAAGATGAATTTCTGAGTATTTTGAAAAATGGAGAAGCACCTGACAGTATGAAAAGTCAGTATGCTGTCAATTATCGTTTTTTTCAGGAAAGAATCAATGAATTTTTAAATGATTATCCAACGTATTTTGCATATCTTCCTGCACGCTTGATGAATAATTGCATACTGCTTCCCATTGAAGCGGAATCGCAAGACACGGCTCTCCGTATCTTTTCAACTTTGAATGACAGGGGGATGCCGTTATCAGATGCAGATATATTCAAGGCACAATTCTATAAATTTTATTCGTCACATGGAAAGAAAGGCGAGTTTATCAAAAAGTGGAAAAAATTAGAAGAGTTATGCAATCAAATTTTTCATCCGATTTCGGGAACTCCTATGGATGAACTGTTCACACGCTATATGTATTATGAACGTGCAAAACAGGGAATCAAGAGTTCTACTACTGCGGCTCTGCGTAAATTTTATGAGAAAAATTCCTATGCCTTGCTGAAAAGTGAAGAAACATTTGAAAATTTGATTGATTTGGCTGAATTCTGGAATGATGTGTCCAACCAAAGCAGAGACCGTTTTTCTGAAAAGATTCTTCGTAAGCTCTTTGTCTTGAATTACGCTCCGAATGGTATGTGGTATTATTTCGTCTCTGTCTATTATCTGCATAACAGAAACGAAAAAGGCGAATTGAACGATGATGCTTTCTATCAGTTTCTGGACAAAAGCATTGCTTTTATCTGGACTTATGCTATCACCAATCCGGGGGTTAATGCGCTGAGAACACCTATATTTGCTGAAATGGTCAATATTGTAAATGATATGCCTGTTACATTCTCTGATTATCAATTTGAAATTTCCCTTGTGAAAAATGTTCTTGAAAACTTCGCATTCAACAACAACCGCCCCATTACAAAAGCTATGCTCACATGGTGGGCATTACAGGACGATGCTCAGAAACTTCTTTCTTTGGAAACAGTATTTGAAATTGAGCACATTTATGCCAGAAGCCGTGAAGACAAAGAACCCACATTGACAAACACAAGAAATCTTGAAGCCATCGGCAACAAGGCTTTGCTTGAAAAACGCATTAACATTCGGGCTTCCGATTATCGTTTTGAAGATAAGAAAAAATATTATAAGGGCTATGTGAACACAATGCCAACAACTTAAGGAAATTGACAAAGGTGTTAAAATCAAAGTAAAGGAAAATTTACTTTGAAAGGATAACATCTGAATGAAACTGATAAAGAAAATATGCAAAAAAGCATCAGAGCTGATAAACAGTGAAACATTTAAAGAACGCCACAGAAGAAATGAAAAAGCATTTACACGGAACAGAAAAATAGGTTTCAAAGAAAATATTGCATTGATTCTGAATATGCTGAGCAGGACGCTGCAGATAGAGATAGACGATTTTGTAGAAAGAGTCATGCAGGAAGAAATACTTGTGACCAAACAGGCATTTTCAAAAGCGAGAAAGAATATAGGAAAAGAAGCCTTTGAAGAATTGTTCGAACTGACAAGAGATGTTCTCTTCCATAAGAAAAAGATAAAAAAATACAAAGGATACCGCATATTTGCAGTAGACGGTTCTGAAATCATGATTGAAAGAACGCATGATATCGGAGAACATTTCAGTCGGGGAAGAGCAAATATCAGCGCAAACAAATGCAATGCAAGAATTTCACTGCTTTTTGATGTCCTGAATGAATTTGTCTTTGATGCTTCTTTGAATGCTTTGACAAAAAGTGAACGTGACTGTGCAAAATCTCACCTGAAAAAGTTTGAAACTTTTTGTAATCAGAAGGATATTGTGATATTTGACAGAGGGTATCCTTCCAAAGAAATGATATCTGTTCTGTCAGAAATGGACTGTCGTTATCTGATGAGAATGCAAAATTCCAGCTTCAAAGAAATTGCAGAGCATCAGGAAAGTGATTTTAAAATCGAAATTACTTACCAGGGTAAAACGTATTCCGTACGTGTCATACGTGTGGAACTGAGTACTGGAGAAACAGAAATCCTAATTACCAATCTGAAAAAATCAGAGTTTTCAAAATCCGATTTTCTGGAACTCTATCACTTTCGCTGGGGTGTTGAAACAGCCTATAACACAATTAAAAATAAATTTTTGATTGAAAAGTTTTCCGGAAGAACTGTCTTATCCGTATATCAGGATTTTTTTGCTGCCATGTTTCTGTTTAACTGTGTTTCTGCCATTTCGTTTACGCTCAACCGTAAATTCACCAGATTAAAAAGAAATTGCCGATACCATTACAGAGCAAATCATAACCTGATTGTTGCATGTCTCAAGTTCAGACTTCCAGCCATTCTGCTTGGCAAATATACTTCTTTCTCAGAAACCTGCAAAAAATTACTTTTACTTTGTATGCGTCAGCCCATTCCTGTCAAACCTTATCGTTCTTTTCAGCGTCCTCTTTGTTCTCATCAGCGGAAAGTTACTTCTCCTAAATATCCTATTTGATTTCCTTAAGTTGTTGGCATTGTATGTGAACAGCAGAAATCAGGAAAAAGCCGGTACAGATGTAGCCGAACTAATCGCTTTGGCAAAGACAAACAGCGACTTTACGGAAACAGACATCATGAGCCGTACTG
Source organism: uncultured Ruminococcus sp. (assembly GCA_937894495.1). Classification (GTDB taxonomy): domain Bacteria; phylum Bacillota; class Clostridia; order Oscillospirales; family Ruminococcaceae; genus Hominimerdicola. The sequence continues at coordinate 8,726 of CALCRR010000193.1, forward strand.
CTGAAATCATTCAAGCGTTTATTCAGTATATTATTGATAATCATTTGTCAAAATAATTCGTTATCCTCCCTGATAACAGGACATCAGCAAACACGCACTATTTAATAATGAAAGGAGCGTTGAGGCTTTACTCGGCGAAGGTGGTTATTATGGCACAAATTTTTTTGAGTTATTCTACTCCGGATTTGGAGGCGGCGAAAAGAGTATATACTGCCCTTACTCAAAACGGATATTCAGTTTGGTTTGCTCCCCGCAGTATTCCCGTCGGGGGCAACTTTGCTACTGAAATAGGCAAAAGTATCATGAATGATACTATTGAAGATGAAGATATTGAAAAAAATATCAGCAATTTGAATCAGGCACGTGCTATGGTGTTGATATTGTCTGCGGCTTCGATGAGGTCGCTGTGGGCTTCTCGTGGAGTGACAACCGCTATCAAAAACGGTATGAGAATCTTTGCTCTTCGAATAGACAATACGCCAATTTCAGAAGGATTCTCGTATAAACTCGCCGAGAGTCAGATATTCAACGCATATTATCTGAAAAGGGAACATATCTTTGAGCTTTTGCATCAGTTGCAATCTGCCAAACCTCCGATTTTACCTGATTTAGATGACAAACCCATGCCAGTACCCAGAAACAACAATAAGAATACTTTTACTCTTGAAGAACTGAACATCAGGCTCATTGCGCAGGGTGACCCATATCTGACTTTTGGCGAAACGTTAAAGACCAAACTGTCGGATAACTGTTTTTACATCGCTCCGCCGAAGGATTTCACAGGTCTGACCAGTGAGCAGCTTGAATGGATTGATGAGCACATCAATGAAGCTCCGCAATTGTTTGATATGACATGGGAGGAAGTATATGCGAATATACCAATACCAGATTTGAAGGAGAGAATTGAGCATTCACGCAGAAAAATACTGATGCAGTTTATCAATCAAGAAAATGGCTGTTATTTCAACAATAAGAAATTTGGTATCAACCGTATCAGCCCATTTGGAAGAACGGAAGATATGGTCGAAAGACCTGTACTTGCTCTTGAGTTGTTCACCACTGATTATTATACTCACCGAGTAATGAAGGACGTATGCAAACAGCTCGTGAAGGAAAATAATCGGTTCATCACAAGGGAACTGGACTTTATGAATCTAAGATATACTAGAATATTCTTTACCTCCCTCGGAATAAATCTGATGTTGCTTGATGACGAACTGAAGCCGGAAAGGGAAGTGATTCTTTCCGCTAGGTCGAACAACGCAGCCAAAACGGAGCTGGTGACCGAAATCAATAAAGAAATCAGGTATTCGGCTTCGGTGATTGAGGGGGTATCAATCAGCGACTATGATGCATATATGCGGCGCATTGACCTTGCAACTGCTGCTTTCAGAGGGTTGTCTGAGGAATTAGGTGTGGATCAGCATCTCATTCAAACTAACAAGTTGAGATTCTATGCTCTCTTTATCAATATGAACAATCTTGAAATGGGATTGTCCTGTTCGGTTGAGCTGAAAGGAAATGTTGAGCTTACCAAGGACGTTCTCAAGCTTCACGGGAAAGATGAACTGCTTGAAATTGAAGATAAAAAGGTGATATACCATTCCGAACTCCGTAGATTTGTGCTGAATAATTCCGAAAGGTTCATGCCCCAAGCGACATATACAATATGTTCGTATCTTGAAGCCATCGGTGTAAGTATCATTGAAAGATTCAACAAGGTTATCACTGAGAAACAGAAGTTTATTATGAGCAGAGAGGGAAAGGACGGTATCTGCGGTGATGCGATTGTTGATACAAAGGATTACATTGCAGTCATTGACGGTGCGACTCCCAAGGGAAAGCGACTGTGGGACGGAATGCGGGGAGATGTGTTCATTTCGCAGTTGATAAGAAAAACAATCGAAACTATGGACGGCAGTCTTTCCGCCAAAGAAGCAATTGAACTTATCAATAGCAAGGTCAAAGAGGCATATACCGAGAATGGTCTGATATTTGAAGAAATGCCAA
>CALCRR010000194.1 GCA_937894495.1 uncultured Ruminococcus sp.
GCTTTTCAAGCTGCTCCATAGCCTTTTTGGCATTTTCGTCGGCGGCAGCGCAGATCGACAGGGCTATCAGCGTTTCGTCCGTATGTATCCTGGGGTTATTGTTGCCCAGGTGGTTTATTTTCAGGTCCTGTATAGGCTCGATGACCGCAGGGGACATCAGCAGGGTATCGTCGTCGATATTGCCGAAATATTTAAGCGCATTGAGGATAAGCGCCGAGCAGGCACCCAGCAGGTTTGAGGTCTTTCCTGTGATCACCGTACCGTCGGGCAGCTCCATAGCAGCCGCAGGTGCGCCTGTCTGCTCCTCTTTGGCAAGGGCAGGAGCTATCACCTTTCTGTCCTCGGCGGTAACGCCTGCCTGGTTCATAAGAATTTCCAGCTTGTAAACGTCGTCCTCTGAAACTGTACCCTTTTTTCTGTCGCAAAGGGCAGTGTAATAACGGCGTATTACCTCCTGTCTGGCAGCCTCTCTGACTGCTTCGTCATCAACAATGCAGTTGCCTGCCATATTAACACCCATATCGGTGGGGGATTTATAGGGAGACTCACCCAGTATCTTCGTAAACATTGCGTTCAGCACGGGGAAGATATCCACATCTCTGTTGTAGTTCACCGTAGTTTTGCCGTAAGCCTCAAGGTGGAACGGGTCTATCATATTCACATCGTTAAGGTCGGCGGTGGCGGCTTCATAAGCCAGGTTTACAGGGTGATTAAGGGGTATATTCCAGATAGGGAAGGTCTCAAACTTAGCATAGCCCGCATTCAAGCCCCTTTTATGCTCGTGGTAGAGCTGTGAAAGGCAGGTAGCCATTTTACCGCTTCCGGGTCCCGGGGCGGTGATGACAACAAGTCTGCGGCTGGTCTCGATATAATCGTTCTTGCCGTAGCCCTCATCGCTCATAATAAGCTGTAAGTTTGAGGGATATCCCTCTATCCTGTAGTGGTGATATACTCTTACGCCCAAAGCTTCAAGTCTTTTCTGAAAAGCGTCAGCCGAGCGCTGCCCCTCATACTGTGTGAGCACCACCGAGCTGACATACAGCCCTATTTTTTTAAACACGTTATACAGGCGTATAACGTCCACATCATAGGTTATGCCCAGGTCTCCTCTTATCTTGTTCTTTTCGATATCTCCTGCGTTTATGACGATAACTATCTCCGCTTCATCTTTAAGCTGCAAAAGCATTTGCAGCTTGCTGTCAGGCTTAAAGCCGGGCAGAACTCTTGACGCATGATAATCGTCATAAAGCTTTCCGCCGAACTCGAGATAAAGCTTATCGCCGAAATGTGATATCCTCTCACGGATATGCTCAGACTGCATTTTAAGATATTTGTCATTATCAAATCCAATTTTTCCGCTGCTCATTCTATTATCCTTTCATTAAACCCGTTAAGTAGCTAAATGCATAGCCTTTTAAATTATACCACAAATCTCGAATTCTGTCAAACGTCCTCGGGCGGTCCTCACCGGACGGGGTATTTCCCCCACCTATCGCACTATTGTGGAGTTGGCAAGTTGTCGAGTCCTCCCCGGAGGGGAGGGGGTGCTTTTGTGACCTCTAGTATTTTGTGACGCTGCGCGAACCTTGGAAAATGATGACTTTGAGCGCCTTAATGGATTTTGTTCAGAATTAAATTTCCACCACTAAAACAGTGTGGGATATTTCCAAAACTTTGCATTTGTGCAGCTTACCGCAAAATTAGGTAAAATGGCTCTCTAGCCACTAGCACTCTAACGACTAGCAACTAGCAGGTGACGGTGCGCGAACCTTGGTAAATGATTTATTTGTGCGCTGTAAGCTATTTTGATAAAAATTTATTATTGCGCCACTAAAGCTATGCGGAGTTTTTTCCTGACCTTAGCATTTGTGGGATCTATCACATATTTGGTAAAACGTTTTTCCAGCCACTGGTCTCTGACAACTAGCAGGGTAAACTATTTTTATACCTCTTACTTCTTACCTCTTACCTCTAAAAGCGCCAGCAAACAGCTCTTCTTTATTATACATACTGTCAGCTTCCGTTATCTCACGTATCACTTTACATGGGTTGCCTGCGGCTATCACTCCCGGGGGGATATCTCTGGTAACGACGCTGCCTGCGCCTATTACCGAGCCCTTGCCGATGGTAACTCCGCCGCAAATCTTTACTCCCGACGCTATCCAGCAGCCGTCCTCAATGGTTATGGGGGCGGCGTATTCCAGGTCGTAGAGCTCCCCGTTATCTCTTGTTCTTATCTTTCGTTCCTCCCAAAGCAGAGGGTGCAGTGGCGTAAGTATCATGCAGCTCGGACCGAAAAATACGTCATTGCCTATTTTAACTTTGGCTGAATCAAGTATTAATAAGTTATGATTTGAACAAAAGTTTTCGCCTATTTCTATGTTATAACCGTAATCACAATAAAATGGCTGTTCTATGTGAAATTTATTTTTATATTTTCCTAAAAT
>CALCRR010000195.1 GCA_937894495.1 uncultured Ruminococcus sp.
CAAGCTACAAGCCCGAGAGCGAGGGCATATTCATAGCCTATGCTTCTATCCACGGCAACACTGCCGCAGCTGCGCAAAAGCTCAAAGCTATGCTTGAGGCAAGGGGCGTTAAAAAGGTAGCCATATCCGACCTAGCCAGAGAGGACCAGGCAGAGTGCGTTGAGGACGCTTTCAGGTATGACACCACCGTGTTCATGTCATCATCATACGACGCAGGGGTGTTCCCTCCCATGGAGGAATTTCTCATGCACCTTAAAGCCAAGACCTACCAGAACCGCAGGGTAGCCATTGTTGAAAACGGCTCATGGGCGCCCTCGGCAGGCAAGGTGATAAAGGGCTATGTTGAGGGCTTTAAGAACGTGACCCTCACCGAGCCTGTGGTCACCATAAAATCGGCGCTCAACGAGGTATCGGAAAAGGCACTTGAAGAGCTGGCTGATACGCTGGCGAAGTAAAAAGCAGCACTGCACATGGCATTACAAAGGCACTTATGTCGGTTTTCTGACATAAGTGCCTTTAATATTTATTTCGCCCACTGACCCGGCTAACTGTCGTTTAAAGATCCATACCAATGTTGCTGTGATCAAGCAGATAGTTTACATTGACGTTTCCCGGATAACTGCCGAGCACAGGTCTTGTTGCCCGAGTGTAAAGCATGATATACACCGCAAGATCATAGTCGCTTATCTTTCCGTTTGCAATGTGGGCGACGGCGTATCTGTAAAGATAGTCCTTGCCGTATTCCTCGGTAATGCTGTCGAGCTCATCGACTGTTATTAGATCTTCGCTGTCGTTATCGCTGCTGATAGTGGGGTCTGTCTCCGCTCCGCCGCTGCTGTCGAGCCGCTTTGAGGATAGGTGTTAGTCTCAAAATGGGTAGATAGATTGACTTCGAGCGCGAAATGTGCTAAAATATATAAAACAGCAATAACTCGTTCGGGAGGTCTGATCATGACAACACACGAAAAAATTTGCGAAGAAAGCAAAGCGCTTAGCGCTGATGAGCAGCGTAGAGTTTTGAAATTTATCGAACAATTCAGAGGCGGAACTCAAACTGAGTCGCATTCCGAGCAAGACAAAAATCTTCAAAATGAACTTAAACCATGCCCTCACTGCAAAAGTAAAAACGTCGTTAAGGACGGGTTCAAACGTGGGAAGCAGCGTTTTCTTTGCCACGATTGCGGTCGGACTTTTGTTACTACAACAGGCACGGTGATGGAGAATTCCCACTTCGGAGAGTCTGCTTGGAAAACGGCTGTCGAGGACACGCTTGCTGAAAATGTGTCGCTTGATAAGACCGGGGCGAAAATCAACGCCTCGCATTCCACATCGTTCAATATGCGGCATAAGATCTTGCTTGTTTTAAATTCCCTCAAAACAGCCGATCCGGTGAAGATAAGCGGCATATCGGAGCTTGATGAGACATACGTGCTCGAATGTGAAAAAGGCAGAAAATTTGCTGAGGATGCCCCGAGAAAACCGCGTAAACACGGGGCAAAAGCCTCCAAACCCGGCATTTCGGACGAGCAGATATGCATCATGACCGGCGTAGAGCGCGGAGGGGCGGCATATGCCGCAACGGTCAACCGCGCCCACCCGAGCAACGATGAGATAAAAGAAGTTTTTAGGGGGCATATTATGCCCGGAAGCGTTGCTTTTACAGATGGGTTAAAGGGTTATAAATGTCTTGAAAATGAGGTCGATTGTGTGGTGGAAAGTGTCCCGGCAGAGGAACAGAAACGGACGGGAACGATGAATCTCAACAACGTGAACGGCTTTCACTCGCATATTCAGGAGGCATATCGCCATTATCGAGGAGTGGCAACAAAATATCTCAACCGTTATAATGCACTTTTTGAAACGGTATATAAAGCCAAAAACAGCATTTCCGAGCTGACCGATATGATATTATCACACCTTCAGCCTGACGGTTCGTACACCGGCGCATCTGTACAAAATTACGGATTGTTAAAGATTTAATTTTTGTCATCTACCCACTTTGGGACTAACACCTGAGGATATGCTTTTAAAGCTTACTCCGTCATCTGTTAAAGTGGCTGCCCTGCCCTCTGCCAGCTCGGCTTCAAGCTTGTTCTTTATTATCCTGATGATCTCATACCGGTCATAAAGCACGGGGTCATCGGTGTTGTCGGTGTGATAGTAATGTCTGCTGCCCTCACGTAGATAGATCAGGGTAACTGCGCTGCCCTTACTTGTTTTTCCTATACGGGGATAACCGCCGCCGCGGTCATCAAAGCCAAAGTTGATATTTATCTCGCTGACCTTAGCAAAGACATTTTTAAGCTCAGGGTGCTTTGCCTTTTCATACTGCCACAGCTGCTCTGTAAATTTAACGGGCTTTATCCATATATAAGGCTTCATGATATACGCCCTTTCGATATGCTCAAAGTCGTATTCATCAGCAGCCATGCCCCAGCTTGCCCCAAGATCAAAATCAAACTGAGTAAATGCATAGTAACCGCTGAAGCACACATACTGGGGCTTTTCAAGGGCTGCCAGACGGTCGATGATCTCGTTGCCGTCATTCTGTATTATCTCAGCCAGCTCTTCAAACTGCCTTTCTTCCTCACTGCAAGGCTTTGAGGGATAGAGCGTTGTAATGCCGTTTGGCAGCGTCAGCTTTACATACAGGCTTTCGGGAATACTGACGCCCTCGTCGTCCTTATCAAATACTATGGCAAATCTGCACTGCTGCGTATCTGAGATATCCACCGACATCTCACCAAGGGTGTCGGTGCTGCTTTCAAGCTTTTTTAGCAGCAGCGAGAGAAAATCATACTTTGTAATCTCCCGGTCCTCAAAGCTTTCTATATCGGCATTTTCATCAATACTTGTCAGGTTATCGCTGTCAAGTCCCCCTGCTTTAAGGCGCACTCCCCTGCCCTCAAGCTCATTGAGAAGCTCCTCAGTGGCTGAATAAAGTATCATCTCGTCCACAGGCTCAGCACTCTCGGTATCCTCGGGATAGCCGTACTCACCATCGTCTGTGATAAAATACGCCTTTTCCACAGCATTTGCATATTCGCTGTCCACGCTGTTGAACTGCACACGAAAGCTTATGCTTGAAAGCTCGCCCTCATGCTCCTCGCTCCATTTCTCATTCATAGCTGCTGCAAACTCGGCGCTGTCGCAAATGCTGTTAAGGTCGTTATCGCCTGTGCTCATGCCGTTTTCAAGGGCATATTCAAGGTCCTTGCGGGTAACGTCCGATGGGTTTACCTCCAAGCCCGAAAGCTTTTCATACTCAAAGGCTGCGCAGGCTGTTTCATATATCCACCGTGCTGCATTTTCGGGAGATACATCGCCTATGCCTGCGGCAGACCACTGCCCCTCCTCACGGCTGGGCTGTGAGTCTGACCTGTGCTTTTTTGCAGGTGCAGTATCCACCCCGGTATGGCTTATGACAGCGGCAGCACCTGCTATCATTATAACAGCCGCAGCAGTCACGGCAAGAGCCCTGCTCAGCCTGCCCGTGACCCTGATACCTGACCCTTTGCGCTTATGCGCCGCTCTCACGGATATGCCCCTTTTGCTGCTCACGGTGCTGTCAGGGTCGGGGGTGCGCTCACAAAGCCTGCTTATCAGCTCATTTTTTATCTCGGTCTTTTTCAGCCGAGAAAGCTGTGCCTTGTCAAAATAATCCTTAAAGCTGCTCATAAGCTCATCTCCTTTCCGTAGTCCGCCAGCATAGGTCTGAGCTTTTCTCTGCCCCTTGCCAGCCTTGATGTTACGGCGCTTTTTGATACGCCCAGTATTTTTGCTATCTCCTCGGTTTTATACTCCTCATAATAATAAAGATACAGCACTATCCTGTACTTTTCATCAAGCCTGCCGAGGGCTCTGCCTACGTCCAGCTCAGCCTCTGACCAGTCAAAGCTGTTTGCAGGCTCATTATCCTCCTGTGACCTTTTTTTTGAAGGCAGCTGATCTGAAAATATCCCTGCACTTGTTCACCGTCACCTTTATGAGCCACGCTTTGAAGTGCTCACCGCTTTTGATGTCGGGCTTTTTACGGGCGGTCAAACAGGTCATCAGCACCTCGCTCACCGTGTCCTCAGCCTCGCTGACGCTGCCAAGATAAGCCAGAGCTATGCGGAATATCATATCAGAATACTGCTCAACGATATATTCAATATTATTCTCCAAGGTCATCACCTCCGCAGACTGATAAATTTTGCTTTCATATATAACACGTATCAGCAGGCGTTCTGATCGCATACTTTTCAAAAAAATTTTCAAGCCAATAAAAGGCACCCCTGCCGATACAGCAGAAGTGCCAAAAAAGCTCGATGACCCAGCCTGCGCAGGCTTGTCTCAGCTGATAGACCGCCCCTAAATTATAGGCTTTTTTGTCTTTACAGCGTTAAGGCAATACCGCACAACCATTGTGCGTCAGATGCGCAGTCAGAAATTTCGTC
>CALCRR010000196.1 GCA_937894495.1 uncultured Ruminococcus sp.
AACCCAAAAAGCCAGTCACCTATCCCGAAGCAAACGGCACGGATGATGCCAAAGAGCCAATATTTTTTGTATTCCTTCTTCATTATTGTACCTCCGTATCTGTTTTGTTTACTGAACTCCATAAATTATCCCGAGCTTGAACGATAGATATATCGGCAGTCCTGTTAAAAGATTCAGAAAACCGCCGATGATAAGCCACTCATTGCAGATCAGTATTCCGACTATACCACCGTGAAGTCCGCCCAATACCGTCAAGCCAAAGCTCAGGTCTTTCTGGTATCTTAATGCGATCTCCTTTTCATGTATCTTATTGAGATATACAGTCATTCCTACGCCGATCAGTACGAAAATTAGAGAAAGACATAGAAGCAGGTCAAAGCTGCTGAAAAGACGCTTAAAGCCAACGATGAGATGAATTATCCAGCCGATATCACAAAGCAACCCTAAAACCAGAAACGGTATATCAGGTATAGAAGCTGTGTATCTCTTCCCTGCCTTGCCCGATTTTTCAAGATCACGGATATGCTCCTCTGTTTTTGCCCGCTATGCATGAAGCGTTTCTTTTATGTTCATACCTTTCACTCCCAACCCTCAAGGAATTCCAATGCTTCCTTCATGCTGTCCTCTCTTGCCTTGCTGCAGGCGTTCTGATCGACATACTCTGCCTGAAGTATCTTTCGCATCGACTTCAGATAATCCGGCGAGGACATAAGGTCACCGCAAAGCAGGTGGCTGCCCTTTTCATAAACAGTTGCCTGAACTCTGTAGGGGTAACCGCAGTCTTCAAGTATCTTCTTCATTCTCGGTACAGCCTCGTCCGAGGGCCAGCAGTCGTCATAGCCCGGGCACTGCATAAGTATATCGGCGTGCATATTCTCGACCTTTATCCTCGCCGCCTCTGTCTGCACATTTTCATCATAGCAGCCACGCAGCATACGTCTCATTCCGTATTTATTTGAAAACGCTGTGCGAAAAAGCACACTGATGATATTGCGATGAAGCGTAACCGTCGGGTCGTAAGGGAGTGGTTCGCCACGCCACGAAAAAGTCGACTTGTTAAGAGCCTTTGTTCCCTTAAAAGCCTCCGTGGTATAGTCAAAGGGCGACCCTGCAATAACAAGGCTTACGTCAGGAATCAGCGACGCCGCTGTTATGGCAAATTTTGCCCCTGCAGATATTCCATACATAGCGATCTTTTCAAAGCCCTCGCTTTTAAGTACATTAACTGCCTTTTCAGCATATTCCACGGGAGCGAGCACAGGGTCCTCAGGCAATCCGTCCCAGCCTGCAAATCCCACAAGCAGACAGCTCCAGCCTGCTTTTCTCAGAAATTCCGAGCCTTTCTTTGTTAGCTCATAGTCGGCTCCCGAACCGTGAAACACTATTATCGCCCTACCCTTATGGGAGTCGGACGGGTGCCAATAGCCAACAAAACCGTCCTCTTCAAGTGTGTATTTTTCTTTCATTATCTACATCTCCTCAAATGATTTAATTTAAAACAACGTACATATCCAAGCCGCAAGTGCCGATGCTGCCGGGAATATGACAATAAGCTTCAGCAGCTGGCTTTTGATGTTAAAACCGTATTTTCTGTCATTGAAGACAGACTCGACCTCCGGATAAAAATACTGGAAGAAGTGAGATCTGCAAAGCAGAAACCAATCAATAAAGGTCATGTCAAAGATCTTGTATATCGTAAATATCACTGTAAAACGCAGGGAAAACTGCCAGAATGTATAGTCATTTCTAAACCCGTCCCATATAGAGATCACTCCGACGCATATGATCAGCAGCATACTTATCGCCATGAGTACCCAGCCCATTGTCCTTGCACCGTAAAACAGTTCTTCCTTCCTCGGTTTTATCAGCTCCTGAGCTTCCTTCGGAGCCGATGAAAAGAACTTCTCATTCTGGATAAAGCCTACCATTGCGATCATCACGATAGATACCGCAGCACAAAATACTATAGCCAGAAATATTGTTAATAACATAATGCTTCCTCCTGTTCAGCTGATGTCACTATAAGCCCATACTGTTTCATTTCCATATCAGAAAGTTCAGTACAAGGTAGTCTATCCCCGAGAAGATAAGAGCCATGATAAACGTATATACACAGCCTATCAGAAACCCCTTGAAATGGAACATATAGTCCTTATAGCCCTCGCAGCCCTCAGTGCCCTCGATCACCACCCATTTGGGCGTGATACTGCATATTATCAGCCAGTCCATTATCAGCAGATCGACTACGTTCCATAACATCGCTATGATGAAAACAAAGCCGAATACTGATAAAAACGATGCTCTTTCCCCTAAAAACTGCACTATCCCGAACACTATGAGCGATACGAAAATAACAAGGGAACCGACGACCTCAAAAATCTTAGCATTCCTGTTCTGAACTTCTGTCGGCTCCGGAAGTGACGCTGCTTTTTTGATATCCTCCGGGTAATCATGCAGCATCTTCCAGGGAAAACGGGTCACTATCACATAAACATAAATGATCCAAAGCACCGACCACACAGCCCCTTCAATCAACGCCGTTCCTATCATTTTGCCACGCCCTTTCTGTATACATGAAAATCGCAGAAGCTATTGCCATTAGCTATAGTATGCTCCCGCACGAGCCTTGCGCCGCCCAGATCAAAGCTGACCATATCCGTCTGACACAGATACTTTATCAGATGAAAGCATCCTTCTCTCCTTCCGAGCTCACACAGACCGCATTTAGTATATGTGAATTCATAGCTGTCTTTATCTATCCGCTTAAAAGAGGACACCCAGCCCATTTCGCAGTCAGAGCTTTGAGAATGAATCGCCGCTGATTCTCTGCCCTTGATGGTCTTTTCGGAAAACATACTGTCATCCTCTTTACCACGCCTGACCATCTCATCGCACAGTGCCTTGATAATGCCTGAGAACCTTTCTTCGTCCACGAGCTCAGGTGCCGCCTTTACAAATGAAAGCAAATAACAGCCGATAATAAGGTTTTTCTCAAGGCTGTTCCCCTTTTCAAGTCCGGGAGTCCTCAGCACCATAGCTTTGTATTCTCTTTTTATCTTCTTCCTGACCTCTTTGATCATATTTGCGCCGTCCTTCTCTAAATACCCGTATACTGTTTTATCTAAGATCACGGGCATCAGCTTTGCTATCAATGAATATTTCATATCCTTTTTCTCCTGATCGATCTGATAATATAGCCATCAAGCCTATTAGTCAAAGCTAACTGAATATTATTATAACACATTTCTTTTATTATTTCAATGCTTGATAGCTAACATATGCAGGTTTTGCGCTTCATAGAGGTTCCAGAGACCTGATAGTGCTCCAAGGTCCCCACAGTAACGCTCGACCTTACGTAGCATAAACTTTACTGTCAAAAAAGCCCTCAGAAACGCTTGCAGGGCATTTCCGAGAGCTTGCGGTTAAATATTCAGTTCCAATAAGGTAAATGCCAATTGTGGTATGCTCCACAATACCGATCATGACTTGTGTGGAACGGATTTTGAGTGTGCCAATAGCCCACTCACGGAGGACATTGCCCTATTTTTGTTAAGCCTTGTTCAGCTCTTTCCTTGCCCGTCTGATCTCCTTGTCAAGCTCCTTCAGATGTCTGTCAAGCTCCTCTGCAATGATCTCCTGTGCCTGAAGTGCGAGATATATCCTTGCAGCGATAGCCTTTGCAGTTTCCTCGACCTTTGCCTTGTCCTCGGTCATTGCAACGACCTCATCATTCTCATCGAAGAGCATGACAGTATCGGGTGTGCCGTTTCCGTCGGTGTCCTTGATGTAGAGATTGAACTCGCCGTCGCCTGTCAGGTCAGCCGCAATGGTGTCGATGTTGCCGTCACCGCTTGTGTCTGAGAGCATGATGTCAGCTTCCTTGTCACCGTCGAGGTCAACAAGTATCTCGTTTCTTCCGCCCTTGACAAGCATCTTGCGAAGATCGTGGTCGAGCTTGGCTGCCAGTTTTACTTTTCTAAGTGTTCCCATTATGATTACCTCCGTTTATCCGTTCATTTTTCTTGCAAATTTCCTTGAAACCGACCTCGGCACGAGCCGTGAGCCGATGTTCATAGTCTTTGTAAATGCGCCGTGATAGCTTACCGCCTGCCCACGCATCATAGCGATATATCCCGCCTTTGCGACTTCCTCTGCACTTGCAGCGTGGCGGAACATATTAGAGCCTTTGTCCATATCCGCCGCCTTGTCAAAGCCTGTTGCTGTCGGTCCGGGGCAAAAAGCTGTTACAGTCACGCCCGTTCCCTTGACTTCCTCTGCCACCGCTTCGGAGAAGCTGCGGACAAACTCTTTGCTTGCATAATAGACCGACATTTCCGGTCCCGCACAAAAAGCCGCCACCGAGGACATATTCAGTATTTTTCCACGCCCTCTGTCTATCATCACAGGAAGAAAACAATGTGTTAGCTGCATCAGTGCCGTAATATTCACCTGCACCATATTGTACTGCTTTTCCCAATCGCTCTCGGCAAAATCGCACTTGTCCCCAAAACCTGCATTGTTTATCAGAACATCGGGTGTCAGCTTGTGTTCAAGGGTGTAGTCGAACACATTAAGGGCAGCATCTTTTTTCGAGAGGTCGCAGGCAAAGACATAGACCGTGATATGATACTGTTCCTCCAATTCATTTTTCAGAGCGTAGAGCTTGCCTTCGTTTCTTGCCACAAGCACAAGGTCGTATTTTTTCTTTGCAAGCAGCTTTGCAAACTCAAGCCCAAGACCGCCCGATGCACCTGTTATCAGTGCCGTTTTATGCTTTTTCATAAGCCACCCTCTTACAGCTCGATCACATGAGGCTTGATGTCGGGATCGTGGTTTGCAAGAGATTCCACGCAGTTTTCGTCAAGGCTCTGCTCCCTGATCCACGCAAGGGACTGTTTCTGCAAGCCCTTGTCGGCAGCGATACCCGACGTGATCATTTCCTCCCAGCTCTTTTTAGCATAACCGCCGTCCGAGAAAAGAAGTACGAATTTACCCTCGTCATTCTTGACCTTTACCGCAAACAGACCGTCTGCGTGTCCGGGGATATTGATAAGCTCTATCGAGCCGTCACCAAGCAGATCGTAGGACTTGCCGACCGGACCCTGCGTATCGTTCCACTCAAATTCCGTTAGGGGAATATCCTTCCACCAATCCTTGTTGTAGCGGACTTTGTTTGTCAGTTTCGTGGCAAACTTAACCTCATCGGCAGCAACATAAAACTTCTTAGCGCCCTTGACCTGCTTCAAGCCGTTTGCGTGGTCGCAGTCAAGGTGGGTGATAAGCACCGCATCAAGGTCGGAAGGCTTTATGCCCATTTCGGCAAGCTGCTCGTCAATGCACTCGCCAAGCGGGATACGCCCCTGATTGACCTCATAGAGCATGACAGTTCCCAGGGACTTGATCTGTGCCTTTTTGTCGAACTCTCCGTTCGGGCTCATATCCCTTGCCCAGCCTGTATCAACGAGAAATTTTCCCTTGGGATGTTCGATAAGATAAGCGGAAACAGGCAGCCACAGCCTGTCCTCCTTCTTACCGAAAACTCCCGAAGCCTTGACCGCATTGCAGTCATCACCGCCAAAGGGCAGATCGGGTGCAACGCATACCTCGCCAGTGTGGAATACATGAATTTTGATAGACATAAAGATCGCCTCCGTGTTATGATTTTTGATCAAGCATTCCGTTCATTTAGCTTAATACTATCATAGCACAAAGGCGATATATTTTACCACTACAAAAATTCAAAAAGTGTTCGGACTTCAGATGATCTCAATAATGCTGTCCATGACCTCAAAGATGATCGCTTTCAGGTCTTTGGTGTTGACCTTATCCGGCGAGGACAGCCAGAATGTATACGCTCCAATCACGGCAGAAGCCACCATTTCGGCAATCAGTTCATAATTCCTGATCGTGACCTTTTCAGGGTAACGGCGCTTGAAATTCAGCTTGATGCTGTTCTTCCACTTGCCGATAAACCGCAGATCAGGCTGGGTAATGAGGAATGAGCGAAAGCTGCTCCAATGCTCCTTGATATAGCTCTCTATCGCATCAAGAGCCTTATCCATATCCGCACATGACAATGAGCTGTCTATATTGCTGATGACAGCGTTCATCAGTCCCTGTATCAACTCGTCCTCGATCTCGACTCTTACGCTGTCGGTGTTGTCATAGTAGGAATAGAAGGTAGTCCGTGCCACTGGCGTGGCAGCGCACAGCTCACTTACGGAGATTCGGGAAAACTCCTTGTTTGCATAGAGCTTCATAAAAGCTGTCTTAATAGCGGTTTTTGTGTCCATTGTGATTCACCTCACACTACTATCATAGCACATTTTGGAGGATTTTTCAAGGCACAAGGTGAGATTTAACAGTAAAAATGGCAATGTCCTCCACTTATGGTGAACATTGCCCTTTCCTTATGTTATGATTGTATTAGTCCTGAATTTCTTACATCTATGTCGCTCCGTCCTTGAAGCCGACCTTATACGCAGCTCTCAGCTCAGCAGCGGCGGTATCGCTCACGCAGTCGAGAATTATGTGGAACACATCAATCTGCTCCTTGCTCAGAGAATTTTCAAAGGGGATACAGAGCTTGTTAAACTCGTCAGAAAACTCAGCGGAGTGAATATCCCCCTGTCGATAGTTGTAAAGTGCATCAATCATTCGTATCTGTCCTTTCGGTTTTATAGTGTAAAACCAACCGCCAAACTTTACCAAATAATTGTTGCTAAGGTGTTGCCTACGGCACCTTATTACCGAAGAGCTGTTCCTGTATTACTCCTGTATTACTCGGAGGTCTCATGTGTCTCCGTGGTCTTCCAAGGTCTCATGAGTTCCTTGATGCTTCCCAAAGGACTATTTTGCCTCCGGGGTCTCCCTGATAATATAAGAGTTTTGATTACCTGAGTGTTCTATAGTACAGTTTTGTGAGATAATAAACATTTATCTCCTTCAACTGATTTTAGAGAGTCCAGAGGCCTAATATTCCTCTGAATATCCTCAGTATCGAATAGTCTTTTTAATAACAATAGGTTACTTTTCCATAAAATATCATATTAACGCCTAAAAAGCAACCCCTACTCTCGCAAGCCTCGCATTTTCAAGCAACTTGTAGCTTTCAGTGACCGTTTGAAAACCGCTTTGGTCAACAAACGGTCAACTTTTAAGCTGCCGCAAGTTATCAGAGCTTGCATTTAACGTATCTTCTCGTAAGCTATCAGCCTGTCTTTCGCTTGGGCATCTTCGGAATAGCTTTGGTAACTACCTCACAGCAATGACGGTCATTATCTTTTAGCGTGTGACTGTATGTGCGAAGAGTTACATCGGGTCGGGAATGCCCGGCCCTCTTTGCAGCTTCGGGTATGCTTATTCCGTTTTGAAGCTGCAAGCTGATCGCCGTGTGTCTGAACTGATGTGGGTGTATCCTTGGCAAGTGATTTTTCTTTGTGAAATTATTCAGCCAATTTCTTGCTGTACTGGGGCTCATAAAATAACCCGGATCATGTATCGAGAAAAATACAGCCTTTGCAAAGTAATTCCACTTGTTACCGTATGACTTTGCGACCTCATCATAATGCTTGCGGTATTCTTTCAGCATATCCATAGTTTCATCGTCCATGTAAAGCCAGCGGTCACCTGCGTTTGTCTTGCAGCCTTCCTCAATGCGTGAGCCTGTGCTGTCGGTGATGAAGTGCTTACAGATATGTATGCGGTTTTCCTCGAAATCCACATTATCCCACGAGAGCGCACATAGCTCACCGATTCGGCAGCCCGTTGCAAGCAGCAGGCTGAAAAGCACTTGAAAAGTATAACTATGCACCGAAGTATCCTTGTAAAGCAATTTGAAAAATAAATCAAGCTGTTCCTCTGAGAGTGCATCGACCTCGGCTGCTCTTTTTTCGGCGGTGTTGCTGCGTCTGCATAGTTGCGGGGAATCAAGCCCTCCTTGAAAGCCATTGCAAGCATAGCGTGTACAAACAAATGCAGCTGATACACCGAATTCCTCGACTGACCGTTATCAAGCATTTTAGAATATGCGCCGTTTATCATTGCCGGGGTCATCTTTTTCAGCTGAATGTGACCGAGGTACGGAGCGACACGCTTTTTGTAGCTGCGGTAACTGTACGCTGTTGAAGCAGATATGCTCGACTGCTCTTTGATTTTGATTGCATAGTCGCAGTATTCATCAAACGTCACTCTCGAATCGGACGTAGTCTGCTCGGCTATACCTTTCTCAAAGATAATCGCCTGCTTTTCAGCATTTTTCCTGTTCCATGCTGCCGACTTGATATCGTCATACTTTACAGATAGCGTTCGGAAAACCTGCTTGCCCGTTTGAGCGTCTCTGTGGTCAAACACCCTTATGCGATATGAGGTTATCTTACCCTCTTTATTCTTGCGTTCCTGTATATTCATTCCGCCACCACCTTTCGTGTGGTGGTTTTATTCTGCTGTCTTATCATTTTAACTCCTTTCCGACAGCGGAATATATCGTACTAAAAGTATAACATATCCCGCTGCCATGTTCAAGACAAAGTTGCGTTAAATCTTTGAATATTTATCTGTTGTGTTTCTTTTTGTGCGGTTGCTTTTTCTGTTCCTGCTCCCTGCGGAGTTTTTCTTTCTTTACGAGCTTTGAAATATAGTCTCCCTGGATATTTCATTGTAGGTATCCCGAATGTCTGTGTAATCATAAGCTCATTCTTTTATCCGCAGGAGTATTTTACAGCACATTAATTTACGATTTATTGACTTACAACATTTTATGTGATACAATATAATGTAAGGAGATGATCGTAGTGTCAAATCGCTTGGTTGGACCGGAAGAAAAATACACCAGACTTGGAATATTGCTTGCGCATGATATTTTCATCTATGTTATATCCTATATTGTTCTCGATTTAAACTATTCACATTTTATAGACAAAAATCAAAACAACATGAGTATTGGAACAATGAATGCTATTTATTTAATAACTCTCCTGATATGTTCCTACAGTTTAGCAAGGCTGTGCGTGACTTTTATTGAGTTTAATCTAAGCGATTTCAGAGGTGACTATTATGGGTTCAAAGAAAAGTTTTTTATTTTTTCTGCAATTAAAAATCGTCAATGGGCAAGGCTTATTATTTTAATTATTTCAACCATCATTCTTATTATAATACAATCAAACACTATTTTGGATTACGATATCTCACCTGAATCACAGGGTAGCAGAAGCGTTTCATATTCCGAAAAGTCCTAAAAAACACTTTTTATGAGAAAATAGCTGCCTTTCTATAAGTGGCTATTTTTTACTTTACAAAGTTTTTCATATACATAGCTATGACCGCCTGCGCATCGTCACCGAACATTTTGCGTACAAAAGCCTTGCCTATCTTGTGGGCGTGCTCCGGCGTGACGTTCTCAGAATCGGCGAAGCTCATGATATAGTGGATAGCCTTGACCGCAGATTTTCCAGTTTTCTGCGGGGGTGCGTCATAACTCCGTCTTGCATACTGCTCGTAAACTGCCTTCATCTGCGTGTAGGCGAGTTCGGATTCAGTCATACAATTCAGAGCGCTTGTCAATTTGCGCTCATCGGTCTTGTCGGGGTTGAGTATGTAGCTCAGAGTTTGCTTGACGTTATTGTGGACATCCAGTTGCTTACAGTACGGCAAAGTTCTTCGTGCGCCTCCTTTATCTTTCTCACATCTTCGGCATAGATGTTGTTCGTTTCGTTCGCCTTGCGAGCCACCTGATTGATATTGTTGGAAATTATCCTCATACCGTTTAACAGGGGCGCAAGCTCTTTCATATCATAAACATAAATGCTCCAATCAAGAGACATCGCCCTTATGAAAGTTGCAGTTTTCAAGTGACAAGCCACAGCCTTCTCTTTGATCTGGTCCCATTCTTCCTTTGTGTAAACTATCTCCTTGCGCTGGAGCGTTGTGTTTTTTCTTGCTATATTTATCAATCCTTTCTTTTTGTTGCTTTTTGTTTTGTGCTCGCTTTTTTGAGAGCCTGTGTTTAGGGGTTCCGCGCCCCTAAACAGCAAAATTATGGGGGTAACACATA
>CALCRR010000197.1 GCA_937894495.1 uncultured Ruminococcus sp.
CCAGTATTTTGTACAATTTATTTGTAATCGAACTGTAACTCATGCGTTTGGTGTGCACTATTTGCTACTCCGCACACTAATTTTTGTGATTTTTATACAAACCAATAAACCATGATTTATACAATTAGAAAAAACTTATGGCGCCTGTGACCGACATTCCTGCCGACCGCAAACGCTAGTCGTCTGGAAGTCCGCTGTACCGGTGCTCCAAGGCGTCCGGCATGGCGGTCAGCTCAGTTATCAGGGGGCATAGTACCAGCTCCTTTCTCCCCGGGGAGATTTTTTATTTTGGGTATGAAAAAACCGCCCTCGGGCGAGGGCGGTTTTATTTTAATTTCTCGATTTCTTCTTTAGTAAGTTCTTCAAACGTTTTCCCTGTTTTTTTCAAATACTCACTACGTTTAGGCAAGTTAATGCCAATAGATACATGATTTTCAGCTTTTTTATTTCCCAAAACAAAGTTGTCAATATCTTTCATAAAAATCATCTCCTAGTGAAAGTGTAAGTGTTTAATATCCTTTTTGTGGCTTCACCATCAAAGAAAAATCTATACGGATTATTATGTGTTGTTATTGGCGTTGCTCCATATTCGTTTACAAATAATTCGTAAAGATCTTTATTAACAGCATCGGCATACATAAAACCGCCTAACTGAGTTAAGCGGTTTAAGATATCTCTTCGATTATTTTTTTATGCAAGTTTCTAAGTTCATCAACTGCTTCAAAAATCTCTTTCGGAGAATCTGGTCTTATAGAATAGCCATTAATAGGAGGATAAACGAAATATGGTCGCACTTTTTCAACCAATTCTTCTTCCTCTTTGGTTGGAACACATCTCATTTTATCATCTCCTTCCTAGCAGCATTTTAGTTCGATATTCTGTATAAGGTTCGCTATGGTCGCCTTGCATTAGTTTCTCCAGAGCATATGAATTTACTTCACTTATATTATATCCTTCCTTTACTACTTTGTCAAGCCTTTTTAAGCTCTTCTGACTTTTCTATACCATTCTTCTTTTTGCCTTTGATATAAGATACCGTTCGCCCTGTCTGTGTCCTGGCGAGACCATGCAGGCACTTTTTAGGAAAAGAACAATAAATCCCCCTCAGCAGCTCCCACGGCGTATGACCTGTTTTGTGAAAAATTACTGTTTTTCAGCGATTTAGTCTGGTGAAATAGTCTAAGTTTGGGGAATTTGCTTGACTAATGCCGAGCGATGTGCTATTATTATATTATTGAATACTAATTTGAAAGGTCGTGTATATATGATCAAAAAGTTTTTGGATGAATTCAAGGAATTTGCCCTGAAGGGCAACGTTATGGACCTGGCTATCGGTGTTATCATCGGCGGAGCTTTCTCGGGACTTGTAACATCGCTGCTGGATAACATAATCTCGCCTATAATCGGCTGCTTCAGCGTGGGAGGCTTCAAGGGACTGAGCTTCACTCTGTGGAAGGCAAGGCTCAACTACGGCGCATTCCTTAACGACATCGTGAACTTTGTAGTTATGGCATTCGTTGTATTCCTCCTTATGAAGGCTATCAACAAGCTTATCGAGCTGGGCAAGAAGAAGGAAGAGGAGAAGGAAGAGGAAGAGGCAGCTGCTGACGTTGCTCTGCTCACCGAGATCCGCGATCTTCTGCTGGCAGGCGCTAACGAGGAGACTCTGGCTAAGATCGAGGCTGCAAAGGCTGCTGCCGAGGAAAAGGCTGAATAATGACCTGCTGATATCCAAGACCGAAGGGGCTTATGCTCCGTCGGTCTTGATTTTTTTACATTTCATGCTTGAATGTCACGGCATTTTGTGTTATACTTATCTTCGTCAGTTTATTTCAAGGAGAAGATAAGTTTGAAAAAATACGCACCAATGATCTCGGTCATCACAGCAGGGGTGCTGTGGGGGGTCATCAGCTTTTTTATAAAGGCTCTCTCAGCCGCAGGGCTGGACGCTATGCAGATAGGCTTCATCAGGCTGGCAGTCGCAGCCCCTGTTTTCACCCTGATAATAGCCATCACCGACCGAAAAAAGCTTAAAATAGATCTCAGAGATATATGGATGTTCGCAGGCACGGGCATAGTCAGCATAGTGCTTTTCAACATCTGCTATTTCTACACCATGATACATTCCCAGGCGTCGGTGGCAGTAGTGCTGCTTTATACCTCCCCCGTGTTCATAATGCTGCTTTCCGCGGTGATATTTAAGGAGAAGATAACCGCCGTAAAGCTTTTCGCCCTTGTGATGACAGTTGCAGGCTGCACCCTTGTCGCAGGTCTTTCAGGCAGCTCGGGGCTCACCCCCCTGACTCTGGCGACGGGACTGGCTTCGGGGCTTTTCTACGGGCTGTACACGATCTTCGGGCGCTTTGCTTTGAAAAAATACGACACCGCCACCGTCACGGTCTGCACCTTTATTCTGGGTCTCATAGGCTCTCTGCCCATCAGCAAGGCGGCTGATACATACAGCAAGGTGACCTCCTCCCCTAAGCTCATTCTGCTCTGTCTGGGCATTGGCATTTTCTGCACTGTGGTCCCTTATTTTCTCTACACCCTCGGTCTGTCGGGAATGGAGTCGGGCAAGGCTGCCATTCTGGTGGCTGTTGAGCCAATGGTGGGCGCAGTCATCGGCATGACCTTTTACCACGAGAGCCGCAGCCCTTTGAAGCTCGCAGGTATCCTGCTTATACTCGGCGCTCTGGTGGTGCTGAATTTACCCACGGCAGACAAAGGCGAAAACTATAGCTGATACTTTTAACGTCCGCTTTTCACCTTTTTGATATGCACAAAAATCGGCGTACCCCAAGGCACGCCGATTTTTTACTTTGTATACTCTCTTCCGTCCAGCTCGATACCCTTGTAATCGTCAAGCTCAATAAATCTGCCGAAGATAATTTCGCTTAACCCATTGCCTTTGCTTACAGTGCCCTCTGAAAAATACATTTTATCTTTATCAATAGCTTCTTTAGTACCGTCCGCCCTTATCAGCTTCATCTGCTCCGCTATGGTATCATTTACAGATATATCATCATATAACACCTCAAATTGTGAGAGGATCACTTTGCTGCCCTTTTCATCTGTCAAGCTGACTATATCGCAGTTTTTTTCAAAATTAACAGCTGCAGTCATACCGTCAAGCAAATTATCAGCAGGCAGTCCGTATTCATCCAGTTCAACAGACTCCCCCGAATACATATCAAGGGCGTAAAATCTTATGTCAAAGCTCTCAGAAACATCAACATCTGTCAGGTCGATCATCTGGTACTCCCTTTCCTTGCCGTTTTCCTCCACAGGAAACCTTGCACCTGTGTAAGACTGCTTAAAACGCACCTGCTCGCTGCTGCCGCTGTAATAGAATTTTTTATCGAACAAATATCTGTCCCTGAGCTCTTCCCCTGTCTCATCAAGCGCTTCGGTGGTATAAATAATGTACCCGTTATATCCGTCAGACAAAACGGTGTCAATCGTTATTCTGATATGCCCGTTTTCCATCACCTGGTTTTCGGCAAAGCCCTTTTCTTCGAGGGTATCTGCATTATCAATAAAATGTTCAACACTGTTGCTGTTTATAAAGCTGTAATATGCAGCCGCACCTATGGCTCCGGTCAAGGCGACCGCTGCCGCAAGCACTATTCCTGCAAAACGTTTGCTGTGTTTCCTTTTCTTTTTAGTCAACATAGTTTCTTTCATTTCAGATCCCGCCTTTCGCATAGCAGAGGAGAGAATGCGCTGCTGCTCATCATCGCTCAAAAACGCTTCATCGGCGAAGTCGGTATATCCCTCAAGGAGCGTCTGTGCTCCCTTTTCGGTTATAATATCAGATAAATAAGCAGGTTTATCACTCATAGCTTTCCCTCCTCAAGTATTTTTCTCAGCTTTTCAAGTCCCCGGGATATTCTTGAATTCAATGTGCCGATGGGCATTACCAGCTCTTTGGCTATATCCTTGTTTTTTTGTCCGAAGTAGTATTTTCTCATGAAGATGTTGCAGTCAGTCTTTCCAAGCTGTTTCAGAGCTTCAACAAGCTCTTCCTCATCATCACTGCATTCGGCGTCAGAGATCATATTTTCCAGCTCGTTATAATCAAGCATATCCTCACGCCTGATCTGACGGCGAAAAACGTCTGTACAATGCCTTTGTGCGATAACTGCCAGCAAGCCCTTGACCGATGGTATATCAAAGCTGCGTTCTTTTACTGCATAATAGAATTTGAGGAAAACATCGCTGACGGCTTCTTCAATGTCCTCGCTGGCGCAGACATCATCAAGCCTTGTGCGTGCGATCTTCATAACATATGCGCTGTACTGCCTAATAACGGCTTCAAATCCATTTTTTTGATTTTCCTTCAACAGCTTTGTAAGTTCATTATCATTCATAAGCCTGCCTCACTTCGTTGAAACGTTTCACCTATAATAATCGAAATCAAAGTTTTAAAAATTGCCTCACATAAAAAATTTCACGATTAAATCTGTAAATTTTTCATGAAAAGAATAGGAGCATTACAAATTTGTAACGCTCCCAAAGATTTATGTATACTTTATATATAATATCAAAAAAGCTCGCAAACTACTTGTTTGCGAGCTTTACGTCAGCAGGGGCACCAAGGATCGAACTCGGGACACTCGGTTTTGGAGACCGATGCTCTA
>CALCRR010000198.1 GCA_937894495.1 uncultured Ruminococcus sp.
AATCAGAAAAATAATGGGTGAGGACTTGTTTTGGGGTTAAGTGATTGACAGTGATTGCAATAATGCTTTTGATAAAGCGGTCGGTGCGTTTTCTGTACAGCACCGCAACCACGCCTATGAACAAAAACGTGACTATCGTTATACCCTGCCAGACATAGTAGCCCCATGAGCGGTTGTATTCGTTGGCAGTGTCAATGAAATACAGAGCATTTGTAAAGGGCGTTGCCAACAGAAGTAAAACGTTAGGTACCTCAAGCAACTGAAAGCCGATGATAATACGTTCAAGCCCTTTGTCCTTATTCTTTCTGGCAATATACGACTTGATGATATCAAGAAAAAACACAGTCTGAAATGCGCCGACGAGATAGTAGCAGAACACGCCTATCCGCATGACATAATATGCACTTGGGGAATTGTGACCGCCGTAGATAAGGGTGATGATATTTGCAAGGTTATATACGAAGATAGCAGAGTAGAAAATGACAAGCTCGCCGGTGAGAGGTATTTTCACCTTACTCACAAGCTCGTTAGAATTGTCGCGGTATTTTCCGACCTGCATGACTACGATCAGAAGCAATAAAAACAGCTCGTTCCAGCACTCTATGATCATTTGTATCAGCATGGGAAAGCCGATACGCTGAGCTAATTCATTCATTGAAACACCTCGATAGATCGGATTAACAATAATTATATACTTTTATCGAGGGGTTGTCAAGGAGAAGTGTGAGGTGAAGCGGATTTCATATATGAAAGAGAGGAACGATTTTCAGAAAAAAATTCTGATTTTGGAACATACGGCACGGCAATATTTTTTCTGCTATACTAAAAATAGAGGATAGTTATCAGCACTATTCAAGACAGCAGCGTTGTTGAAAACCACCCGACATAATAAACAGAAATATCATATCTCATCTGTGCAAGACGGAGATTTGAGTAACAACTTTCTCGAAACCGCTTATATTATTGCAAGATTTTGTCGGTAATTATGAAACAATGCCATTAATCCAAAAAATCCCCACCACCCCATCTTCCCCGACATAATAACAATACCCCCATCAAGATCGAAATTTGGGCGCAGCAAAGCTGACGGTCTGTCAAACCGCCTGTACGATATTACGGACTAGAGATTACGCTATCCTGTAATTGAAATACACATCTCGTTTCGGACTTTTTATTCTCCGGCTGCTTCTTCCGGTTCGTACGGACTCGATAAATTTTTCAATATCTTTTATGACATTTTCTTCCCTGATCTTCTTTTTGAGATAATCTCTGCATATCTTTACGGCTTGCGTGAAATTTATCTTGTATGCATATTTCCTGCCTTTTTTGGAAGGCTTTACCTTGGCACGATTTGTTATCAGCTGGCAGAAATTGTACAGCACCATGCGTGAATATATTTCCTGAAGAAGACTGTCAGGCTTTTTTGAATGATAATAATTCAGACCGATAGTATATTTCAGGTGACGGAACGAGGTCTCGATACCCCAGCGCATACTGTAGAGCTTCTTAATTTCGACAGGCGGAAACTCTTCTTTCGGCAGATTTGTCATTGTGACTTCATAGCTATCCTTGACTTTGAACCGGACTATTCTGATCGGCAGTTCGTAAAACTGTGCTGGAGAATTGCGGTCATAGTCTTTTGGAAGATAATCAAAATCGGTCACAATGTGCTTGATACAGCAGTCATATTTCATCAGTTTTTTGATCTCTTCTGTATAACTGCGTGTAAGATAAAGCGTTATATATTCATCAAAATATCGGTCTGGCAGCCCAAGTCCGGCAGCGATACCACGGCTGTCAATATCCTTCACACGGATCACGAACTTGTGCCCGGATTCAATGATATGAGCCATGTCATTGTAGCATTCATAACCGCGGTCGGCGGTAAAAATGATGGGAATATCGTCGTTTTTGTGCTTTTCGACCATCTCGATAAAGGCTGCGACCTCATTGACAGTACGCTTTTTCTGTATCACAACATCGGTGTACGTATGGCGCAAAAGGTCGTACATGGCATTGATATGGTAAAGATTGTACCGACTTCCATTAGAGTTAGAAAAGTAGGAATCAGGATCATCAGGATTGTCCGGAACATGAGAATCCGATCCGTCAACGGCGAAAAGCCGATAACCCTTGTACAGATATTTTTTCCTGTTGTCGGCAGTTTCTGAGATAAAGCCGTCAAAAAAAGCTTTAAAAGCCTCAGGCTTGATCTTAGCACGCGCCTGAACAAAGGCGGAAGAAGTTGGGATGTCTTTTTTGCTGCCGAAATACTCGATCACTTCTCCCGAAAGCGACCTGTCCTCCATTAGTAGAAGCGATGTAAAAATGTCCTGTGGAGCGATCATACCGCTGCGGGTAAAATCGCTGTCGGGAGAGACGAAGTATTTGTCACGCTCCGAGCAAATGTTATCAATAACATTTCTTAAAATCTTTTTGTATCTTCCTACTGCTCTCATTAAGAAAACCTCCTTGAAACGGTAAAACTATACCTATTTCAAAGGGTTTAATTGCCGCAGGCAATTAAACCGCAGATTTTCTGCTGTTTGTCAAGGGGGTTTCTGTAAAGTTTACATTTTGTTAATGTTTGGGGTTAGCTTAATGGCATTGAATTATGAAAAGAAGGTTTCGCTCAGCAAAGTTTTCAACAATTTTTAAGACGCATAACAGTCATCAGAATTGAGCAGAAATAGGCGAAGTAAATTGTTACAAAGATGTAAACAGCCTACTGTCGAAATAGCTATTTTCTCTTGCTCTAATCGAATCCACGCCAGACAGTTTTAACGAAAATAATTACAATCGCAAATTTGGGTTTGTCAAAAGCGACTCTGAGTGTGCTGACTTATGGAGGGCAGTTTTCAAAATCATTCCTCACGGCACACCTTGAACAGCACTCTCGTATTCAAATGCTCCCTGAATCCCGCCGCATGATAAAGCTCCCACTCAGCTTTGTTTATTGCACTTGCCGGATAGCTTTCACCCTTGACCCGCCTGCCGAGAATATAATTCTGCTGTTCCTCATCAAGCACCAGTCTCACGCCGCCTTCATCATCAGCGGGCGGTTCATCAGGAAAGCTGCTCATCATTCTACGGCTGATCTCCAGAGCCATACCTTCCTTTATCTTCTGATGGATCGACTTCTCATACGGCAGCGGCTTCGGGTGGTCGGCAATGATGTCGGGGAAAGTATGGTAAGCCCTCAGCAGGAACTGCGGCAGGCAGTCGAGGATTCTCAGCTTGAGATCATCTGTATCAAATTCGGTTTGCATCTCGATGGCGTCTATGCAGAAGATGTCGAGGTACGGCTCGAACGTCAGCGAACCGTTGCCCTCGCTCAGAGCTGAGTAGATAAATTCCACATAACCATCTATGCAGTCGCAGATGCCGTAGATGTCCAGCCCCGTCTTGGCTGCCTGCCCGCCGAGTATCAGCAGACCCGTGACCGTTCCGATCCGGACAGCCCCACCCATCTCTCCACCATAGATTTCTTCCTCATCATCGTCGGTCAGTCCGTCGGGAATTCCATAGATTTTGAGGGAGCAGTTTATGATGTAGCCGTCATAGGGCTCTGCGGTTTCTTCATAGACCCGCACCCCGTAGTCGGCTTCTGCAAATATTTCTTGTATCATTTTAGTGACCTCCGATTGGTGTTGTTCTTCTGTGCGGTCGATATAATTCTTTGTGTCAACGAATTTTGCATCGTAAAATTAATCCTTTTTCGTTCCTTTTTCGCTCAATGACAAATTGGAGAATTTGTGGTATAGTGGAACCGAACGGAAGGTGTTCGCTGTGATGTTTGAGCGCAGTCAGCACATCTATCATCATGCACAGCTGTTTAGAGTTGATCACAGCCGTAAGATCATCACTATGCTGCCCGCCATCATTTTAACGGACAGGGCAATATATTGCCTACCCCTGATTAGGCAGATCGCAGATTCTTTCTGAATCTTTTGTAAACGAGTGCAAAAATCAGCCGAGTTCTGTCCTATATATGTGAATCGGGTACGCTCATGAACCCCATGCACGAATCTATCAATAATGCGCCAGCCCCAGCATTTGCCTCATGTGCAATCCGACAATCTTTTCATTACCCGGTTAACTTTTTCGCAAGTTTTTACCAATTGACTATTGGAAGGGGGCAGTTTTTAGAGCAAAAATAATTCTGATGAAATTCTCGTATGTCATAGATAACCATCGTCAACATCATGGAGGTGATTCCCATAGGCACATGATCTTGTAAAAAACTTTCAAGCACATATTCCGTTACCCTCAATATTCGTACTGAAATATTATTAGCGAAAGGAGCCGATCCGATGTAATATCAAATCATAATTATTTCAGATCAAAGATAAGGCTTGCATGAATCTAAATCGAAATGCTGTGCCGTTGTACTTTTCGCCCTACGCAAATTCGTATTAAAATACCTGTCATTCAAAAATGCGCCTTACGAATTATTCGGAGAAAAACCCGTCACCTTCTCCGAGTGACCCTGCACATATATCCTTCACCATAATTGTGCAGTCATTTCATAGAAGCCACCCGCTGTACGATAAGTTATATTTTTGCCCTAATGCCGCAGGCATAGCACATGGTGTGATCGAAATTTTTGCAATAATCGCTTACCCCTGCCGAGGACGGCAGGGGCGGCTGAGTATTCAGTTTTTTTCTCGCAAGCATTGACAGAGCATATGCTCTGTCGCCTAAAATTTACCAATTCTGCTCCGCCGCAGAATTGGACTAAAAGGGAACCCTGACCCTTTTAGAACCGCACAACCGTAACACATACAACAAGGAGGTCGATAATATTTACGTTGAAAACAGGAAGTATAAACATCTATCGTTCACGCTTGGTGAATGGGAAGAAGTAAAAGAGCGAGCCGACGAGTGCCATATGAAAACCGCTACATATATAAAGTACATGGCGCTGCATGGTAAGATCGTGAATGTCGATATGGAAAGCGCTAATAGTATTTTGGCTGCGCTCAGCCGTATTGGCGGTAACGTGAATCAAATTGCTCACCGTGCAAATATCACCGAGTATATTACAAGCGAAGATTTGCAGAGCCTAATGAAATGGAGGGACGAGCTACGCCGTACATCGAGAGCATATCTATCCACAATTCAGTCCGCACTTGCCTGCGATACATAACCAATCCCGACAAGACCGAGAAATGTGAGCTTGTCACGGGGCTGAACCTCGAAACGGATTTGAACACAGCTATGCAGCAGTTGACTTTGACCTATGAGCGCTACTCCCGAAAAAAGATGAACGCCAAACCGCCGACCAAAGGCGATAAGCCCGTCAAAGCGTTTCATCTCATTCAGTCATTTGCGCCGGGGGAATGTTCTGCGGAGGAGGCTCATGCAATCGGAATTGAATGGGTGCGCCAAGCCTTCGGCGAGGACTTTCAAGCTATGGTATGTACCCACACCGACCATGACCATATTCATAATCATGTGCTGCTATGCCCCTACAGCCTGTCGGGAAAAAAGTTCAACAGCAACTGGCATACCCTCTGGGACATTCGCCATGTTTCGGACGGCATTTGTCGGGAGCATGGTATCGGTGTTATGGAGCAGCTTCGTGCGCAGCCCGAGCATGAGCCGAGCGCTATGTCCTACGGCGAGTGGCTGCACCGCAAGCTGGGGGATTCGTGGAAAGAGCGAATCCGAGTTCGCATTGATATGTTGGTGGAGTCGGTCGGCTCGCTTGATGAATTGCTCGCAACACTTGAGGGGCAGGGCTTCACCGTAAATTACGGCAAATACATCTCGGTCAAGCCTCCCGACCAAGGACGAGCCGTGCGCTTGAAAACGCTGGGTGCGAGGTATGAGGAAACACGCCTTTCTCGTCGTATTGAAAAAAATGTAGCTGATCGGCAGCCGCCAAAGTCGCTTGATGAAATAATCGACGATGTCATGCAGGAGTTTAGTCATGAAACCCGCAAGTTCAGATTTGCTAAGAGCGTACAGGACAATTTGAACAGTTTGAATCATCAGCTACATATCATCAACTCCGAGCAGATCAACTCTATAGGCGAGGTCGAGGGTAAGCTCAACGCCGTCCAAAAAAAGATAGCCGATATTGAATCGAAAATCAAGAGCGGCGAGATAGAGCCTTTTCAAATTGAGCGCTACTCGGAGTTGCTGTCGCAGCTTCGTCAGCAGGAGCGTGACTATCAGAGCATTGTGGATACTTACAATGGTTCGTCATCGGGTGACTACATATCTCGAATGGTTGCTGCTGTTCATGAGAGAATGTCGGAGCAGGAAAAGGACAAGCTGCGGCACTTGAAGGAGCAGAGGTATGAGATATATCTGCCGAATGATGATAACTATGTACCGCTTGCCGAGGTCAAGCAAAGCCCTACCATTACGAATTATTCAAAAGTATACGAGGGCAGCTGGTTCGACACTGAGGGTGAGAGCGTTTCCCAGCGGCTTGAAAATATTTGCAACACTCACAAGGGTATTGCTGTCGGAATGATAATCAAGGTTGGCGGGTTAGCATACTTTGTTGACGAGATCGGGTTCAAGGCGCTGCCTAACTTTGACAAGCCTGCGCCTGAGCAGGAGCAGAAAAAGGGCGAGGTCAAGAAAAAGAAACATCATCGCTGATAAAAAAATATCGGAAAGGACGTGATAGCCATGCACTATATATGTCACTCAAAAGTACATGATAAATGTTTCTAAATTGTAAAACTATATTTTTGATTGAAAAGGAGAACTATATGTCACTGAATAAACAGGATTTTTCAAGACTTGTCAAGGATATTTCCAACAGCAAGAAAAGTATCGAGAGAGCGCAGACTACCATCGAGACAAAGCGCAGCGAACTCAATTCAAAGATGAACGATATCGAGAAAAAGCTGGAGATCAGCACCGACACTCTTATCGAGATAGGCAGGATAGCTGTGAGAAGGTTCGGCTACACCATCTCGCCCGAAAAGTTTGCCGAGGAACTTGATTTCATTTTTTCGGACAACATCATTGCGGAGTATGTCACAGGCGAGATGGAGTCGCTGCCCTTTGCGGAGCAGCTTACCGAGCTTTACAAGGTGCTGAACGGGAAGGCTGATAAGGCTGCAAAGAGTGAGAGCGAGAATACCGCTGCGACTGATGAAAATAAAAATGTGACAAACGATAACAAGGCTGTTGATACTAAGGAAATATGATTGTGTCGGATTTGTAAACAACGATTTTAATTACAAATCTAAAGCACACTCCCCGGTGTGGGGAATGTGCTTCGGTGAATGTGGTTATGCTAAAGCGGGTTTCATTCGCTTAGCGATTTCTTCAATTTTTTCAAGAGAAAGGTTGGTCAGATCAGCAATATCTTCAAAGTTATCCTTACCTCTTGCAATAAGTCTTTCAGCCAATAAAATCTTCTCTTCTGACTTGCCACGTTCAACATCTCGTCTGCTTCTTGCGGTGTCGAGCTGCTTGCGCATGGTTTCTTCATCAAATAACTCCTGCATCATACTAATGACCTCCTTTTCGTGAGATTTCATATACTCTGCCAGATAGCCCTTTTCGATACATATCCGGTAGGTCTCTCTTGCAGCGGTGATACCGTCATTGTGGAGCTTTCTCTGCTCGTCAAAGACCTTGCAGTAGCCGATGTACTGTCCCGACAGCGTGGTGGTGTTTTCTTCGCTCAAAACGTGGACTCGCAGCTCTATATCGGGATTGCCTTCAAAGAAATCCTCGCTGAGCGACACGACATCGGGCTTTTTGCCCTCGCCGGAATAAATTACATAAAGCTCAGGCATTGGCAGCTTTACACGCTTGTCGTCCAACTCGCTCTGCTCGGTATCGTTGATGTACCTGCGGAAAGTTTCGGTGAGGTAGAACAGCATACGTAGTGCGATGTTCACGTTCCAAGTGCTTTGTGCCTCCACCAGCAGCACATATCTGTCTTTGACAAGAAATCCGAGGTCGTTGTACAGAGTATTCACGATTATGGATTCCAATGTATCAATGGTAATATCGTCTATGGTAACGTCGGTCGCCTCGGGGTGAAGCTCCTTGTACATCTGTAAAATGTGCGCCTCGTTGTTGAAGAAATCTACAAACACGCTGTTCTTGGACTGGCGGTTCAGCGACATATCCTTTGGCATTGGTATCAACTCCGTTCGGTATTTCTTTTCAATTATATTATAGCACATCTGCCGCAAAAAATCAATAGCAAATTTTTATGAAGGGGCGTGGTGAAAATGCAGCGTTTAAATTATTTCATGAACACAGAACACATATAGACTAATGAATTATGGAGGATAAAATATTTGAGTAGAATTTTAGAATCAAAAGAAAAAGACAACATACCAACCGGGGATAAGATAGAAATATCAGAGGAAAGCCGTCAGGCGTTTATCCGGGCGATGAAGATCGGGTATTACAAGGCCTTTTACAAACAGGGGCTTTTGACAGCGGAGCAGCTTGAAATGCTGATCGAGATGAATACCGTACAGACAGAAAATGCCGCAGATAAAAATACAGATAATAACGGCAACAACAGCCCTGCAGCATAAGAACATAAAATGATATTTTCCTCTGCTGTATATCTGCTTGAAACAATACATATTCACCGGTATATATTTCAGTTTCATATATTCATATCAAAATAGCACTTGACAAGTCGCACTTTAAAGTGTAAAATTAAATATAGCAGAGGGGATCATATCCCCTAAATAATGGGGAGAGGAGGTACAATGTATAGAAAGAAAAAGGTTGCGGCATATTGCCGTGTCAGTACAGATCAGAGTGACCAGATCCATTCTTTGACCGCACAGCGCCAGTTTTTTGAGGAATACATAAGCGAGCGTGATGACTGGGAGCTAATAGACATCTACTATGATGAGGGCATAACGGGAACATCGACCAAGCATCGTGAGGGGTTTAATAATTTGATAACCGACTGCGAGCATGGTATGATTGACACCGTTATCACAAAAGAGGTCTCCCGATTTGCGAGGAACACCATCGACACTCTGACATACACCCGAAAGCTGTCTCAGTTGGGTATCAACGTTATTTTCATGAGCGACGGCATTGATACCAATGACAAGGACGGAGAGCTGAGGTTATCCATTATGGCGAGCTTGGCGCAGGAGGAATCCCGTAAAATATCCGAGCGTGTCAAATGGGGTATGCGCCGCAGTATGGAAAAAGGTTTTGTGTTCGGCAACGGAAAGCTGCTGGGTTACACTATCAAAGAGGGCAAGCTGCATATAGTGCCGGAGGAAGCTGAGATCGTCCGCAGGATATTTCACGAATATGTTTACGAGGAAAAAGGCACTCATACTATTGCAAAGGGATTGAATGCAGACGGTTTTCACACTACAAGAGGAGGGCTGTTCAGGCAGGACGCTGTTCTCAATATCATTAAGAATCCAAAATACTGCGGCGATCTGGTACAGTGGAGAACGCATTCTACCGATTTTCTTACAAAGCGCACAGTTAAAACAAGCGAGAATGAAAAGCCCGAATCTTCGCTAATATCGGTAGAAAACACGCACGAGGGCATTATCTCAAAAGAGCTGTGGCAGCGGGCGCAGGATATGTGTGCAGAAAGAGCGAGAAAGGTCGAGGAGAAGTCACGGCATTCGAGTAGGCACTGGTTCAGCGGTAAGATAATCTGCGGAAAATGCGGTTCTAAATTCACCTGTTCAACGAATGTCAATGGATTTTATTCAATGCGCTGCACCAACAGGCAGGTGTATGGCAAAAAGATCAAATACGAAGCCAACGGCAAGCGCTACGGCTGTGACATTCCATGCTCCAGCGAGAAGACATTTATCGACTGTTTAAAATATGTGCTCGAATATATTGACAGCCAGCGTGATGATATTATTGCCGCCCTCAGAAAAGACATTGAAGCTGTCCAGCATAAAAATATAGTCTCTGATATTACTCCGTTACAGGATCAGATCGAGCTTATCGGCAAAAAGAAAGAGAAAGCCATTGACCTGATGATAGAGGGTCTGATAACAAAGGACGATCTGAAGAATCAAAGATCAAAATATGAATTACAGATTGCCGAGCTTCAAAAGAAGATATATGAAAGCAAAAATATAGGAGATATAAACCGCAGGCAGCTTGACACTCTAAAGGAGCATATCCATGCTTTGAAAAGTATGGATATAGACATCAACGACAAGGAGATGTACAAGGAGCTGCTTGACAAGATGATCGTCTGGGACGAGGGCGTTATGGATATTTATTTGAAACTTCTTCCTTTCGGTTTCAGAATAAAATACCGCAAAGAAAAGATACCGCATACTACAAGAAAGCAGCGAGTAGTTATTGAAAGCTGCGAGAATATATGACTGTTTGTAATAATGGGTTTTTGTAGGGTTGGGAGAGCCGTATTCTTTGGCTCTTTCTTCCAAATCGCAGGCGTACCCCCTGCAATTTGGCTGTTAAGGGAACCCGAAGCCCTTAACCCTTGCCCCCTATCGGGCGTCAGCATATATTTTTCATTGAAATGAAAGGAGTCATGAATTATGGCAAGAAAATACAAACAGGTGCATCGCAAGGAGATAGTCTTTTCGCTAGAAGAATGGGCAGAGGTAGAACGCAGGGCTGCCGCCTGTCACACTAAAACAGGAACATACATAAAATACATAGCCGTCCACGGCGAGATGAAGGTCTATGACATGGAAAAGATAGTCCCACTGCTGAACGGCATGAGGATTATTTCTAACAATATTAACCAGATCGCGAAAAAGGCAAATGAAACAAACAATATTTACGCAGGGGACGTTGAAAAACTAAGAGAGGAAGTGTCCAAGCTATCCCATACGTTAAGTCTAAATCCATTCACGGAACGGTGAACAAAAGCATAGCCTACATACTAAACCCCGAAAAAACCGAGGGCATGGTACTTGCGACCTCCATAAATTGTACGACTGATGCGCAGGACGCTTATTTGCAGATGAAGATGATTTACGAGTATTACGCACGCCGCAGTTATGATGAGCCTATCAATAAAACGGGGAAAACTCCGGTCAAGGCTATCCACTACATCATGAGTTTTGCCGACTCGGAGAATGTTACGCCGGAGTACGCTCAGAAGGTAGCTATGGCTTTCGTGCGAAATACTTTCGGGGACGATGCTCAGGCGGTCATCGCAACTCATACAAATACTTCGCACACACATTGTCATATCATCCTCAATTCGTATTCCATTTCCGGACGCAAGTATAACGACAACAAAGCAACTTTGCGCTATGTCCGTGAACACGCAAACGGGGTATGCCGCGCTTTGGGCATTACTCCTGCACTTCACTTTGAGGGTAAGGGTAGGTCAATGCAGTACAACGAATGGGAGCATAAAAAGAACGGTACTTCGTGGAAACAGCAGATTCGTGAGGAGATCGACAAGCTGATACATACTGTAAATTCGCTTGATGAACTGTTGCAGGCTCTTGAAGGGCTGGGCTATGAGATAAAGCGCAGGAAGTATATATCCATCAAAGCACCGGGACAGCTTCGCTTTGTAAGAACCAAAACGCTCGGAGAGGAGTATACCGAAGAAAGCCTTGTCACACGCATACAGTATCGTGAAGTGGGTGAGGGTACTGCACCTTCACATGACAGCGACGCAGAATTGAGGGCAGCCTATGCCTCTGTAATCGGAGATGTTCGTGTGCTTGCAGACCAGCACAGAAAAGTTCCGAGAAAGCAAAACAGTGAATTGCCATACTCAGCCGATAACGACCTTGATGTTTACAAGCTGTCAGCACAGATGTCCGTCATGAACAAGGAAAATATTCATTCGCTCAGTGATCTGGAGTACAAGGCTAAGGAGCAGAAAACATTGTACGAAAAATACAAAGCTGAGGTAAATCAGCACATAATGGAGTACAACAAAATGATGAGCCTGCTGGAGCAGTCGCAGACTTACTATACCCTTGCACATAAGACCGAGTTGTCTGCCACGGAGGAAAGCAAGTTGTCAGTTTGCAGGCTGGCTATGCAAAATAACGGTCTGCTAACAATGTCAGATGTTGATACCCTCCGAGAACGTGCCGCAATTTCAGGCAGAAAAATAGCAGCCCTCAAGGAAAAACTTGAAGGCTGCAAGCAGCGGTATGATGTATACCAAGATGTTTTGGATACCTATGAACGTCTGTCGAAACGAGACTATGTGGCTGATTTGATTGAGGAAGAAAAGCGGCGCAAAGAGCAGGAGGCAAGGAAAAAGAGGAAAAAACGCTGATATTAAAAATGGGGGCGGCAAGCTCACCGACCCCATAAATGCAATGTTTATTATTTCATGACCTTTAAAAATATCCACGCCAATATTGCCGAAACGACTATCTCCAGCAGCAATTTGTGTATCTCTTTTCCGTCCCACTGCGGGTCTACGCTCCACACCTTTGGTTCATTTCTGGTTTGAATCCTAAGCCAAACGCCGAACAGCTTTGTTTTTGTGAACAGCCACCAGTCCAGTACAACAGCGTCGAAAATCGACACCATCCAAAAGAATATCAGAAAGCGCAGACTAAGCTGCCAAAAGCTCATTCCCGAGGTAACGCCCTGCCTGCCGGCTGATATTATAGTCCATACAAAAAGAACACCGATTATAGCGATCAGTACCGTGATACGAACAGCGCTTTTGCGAGTGAATTTTCTGTCGATCCCCGATTCTTCAAGAATACCCTTGGCATAAGGTGTCATGAACCAATATGCTTCCTGCGGAGCAATAAATGCTCCTATCACACAGAATGCTGAGAGAAGTACGATACCGATCAGACCATAAAAAAAACTGAGCAGCATTTTCGCAGCCCCTTTCTGTTTTTAGATAAAGCAATTGGTTATTTATAGCTATAGTAAACGACATATATTTTTGCACATCGAGTAAATCAAACCGCTTGCATCACGGACGCGCAATGTGCTCCCCTACATACTCAAAGTGTAAATATTAATGTCGTTTACTATAACTTATATTGGAATTATATCAGAGCATATCGAAAAAGTCAAGCCCTTTGCTGCTTTCATCGTATTTCTGTTGCAAACCCTTCGTCATTTATTCTGATAATTTGCCTTATACCTACTGTGAGCAGATCGGCAAGGAGATTCGTGATATTTCGGACGAGATACCGTTTGAGATCCCTGAGTCGTGGGAGTGGTGCAAGGTCGGTGACTTATGTTCCAATATGTCTGGATTATCATATAAGAAAGATTTATTATCTCAACAATCCCCTCAAACACTGTCAATCACTTAACCCCAAAAGCTCCAAAAACAGATCGCAAGATTAACAA
>CALCRR010000199.1 GCA_937894495.1 uncultured Ruminococcus sp.
ACTCCAAGCAGATAATCCACGCTCGTCTTGTAATACTCCGCCAAAAAGATAAGCGATTCAAGCGGTATTTCGGTAGTGTGGGATTCATAGCGTGAATAGGTCTGCTGAGAGCAGTTGAGCAGCTTTGCCATCTGCGCCTGCGACATATCGCTGTCCTCCCGCAGATCTCTGAGCCTTAACCGTAATGTCATAACATCACCCTCGTTCATTATATATTATTCAAAAAGTGAGTATTGATATTTACGCAGTAATTGAGTAAAATATATTATGGCAATAATAATGCCGAAGGGTTCAGCTTTTTGAACGCCCTCGGCTTTTCGCAAAATATATCATTTCAAGAAACCTATGATATAATAAAACTACCCTATCATAAATTTTCAGCTTATATTATAGCAAAAATCAGGGGCAATGTCAAGTATTTTAGCTTAAAATCGTCAAATTGGCAAGTATTACACGGTTAAACAAAGTTTTTTAGTAAAAACAGGGAGGTCAAAATGGGACAAGGAAGTATTTACAGGCGCAAAGACGGTCGCTGGGAGGCTCGGCTGTCGCTTGGAACGGACAAAAACGGAAAACGTCAGTCAAAATCGTTTTATGGTGCAACACGGGAAGAAGCAAATGAGAAAATGCGTGATTTTCTGTTATTGCTTCGCACGGAAGTTTTAACGGAAATTACCGTCAGGGAGCTTTGCACCGAGTGGCTCGGTGTTATGCAGAATCATCTGAAAATATCGACTCTTGCAAACTATCGAATGAAGATAGAAAAGCACATAATCCCAGCATTCGGTACTATGCTCTGCCATGAGCTTTCTTTACAGATGATGCACAGCTTTATAAATGAGAAGATCGAAAGTGGTTTGTCCGGGAGGTATGTCTCGGACATTATTGTTCTTATGAAGTCGATATTCAAATACGCTAAAAGAATATATGGGATAGAAAGCCCTCTGGAGGGTATTATTATGCCAAAATGCAGAAAGCCGGAGGTGAAGATTCTCAATGCCGATGAGCAGAACACCCTTAAATCATACATAGCCGAGAACATAACGCTTACCACTTTAGGTATAGCGATTTCTTTATTTATGGGGCTAAGGCTGGGCGAAGTGTGCGCTCTGATGTGGCAGGATATTGACCTTGAAAAACGGATTTTGACCGTCAGGCGTACCGCTCAGCG
>CALCRR010000200.1 GCA_937894495.1 uncultured Ruminococcus sp.
TGGACGCTGCACGTTCGGCACTGAGACTTGGCGCCAAGAGCGTTTATATTGTTTACAGACGTTCAATGGACGAGCTTCCTGCCAGAAAGGAAGAGATACACCACGCCCGGGAGGAGGGTGTCGAGTTTTTGGTGCTCAACAACCCCACAAAGATACTCGGTGATATCAACAGCAGAGTGAGAGCTATAGAATGCCAGAAAATGGAGCTGGGTGAGCCTGACGAAAGCGGCAGAAGAAAGCCCGTCCCCATTGAGGACTCGGAGTTTGATCTGGTGGTAGATACGGTGATAATGGCTATCGGCACATCGCCTAACCCCCTTATCAGAAGCACTACCCCGGGGCTTGAGGTAAACAAAAGAGGCTGCCTGATCGTTAACGAGAACGAAGCCACCACTAAAGAGGGTGTTTATGCTGGCGGCGACGCTGTTACAGGCGCTGCAACGGTAATTCTTGCCATGGGCGCAGGCAAAAGAGCAGCTGCGGCAATTGATGAATATTTAAGGAACAAGAAATAATCTTATCAAAATGAAAAATTATTGTAAATTTGCTTGAATATTTTGAGTAAACCTGATATAATGTAAGGGTATTAAAAATATCGGAGGTAGTAAAATGAATTTGTCAGCTTATATCACAGTCCTTTCGGGCTCAACAACTCCCACGGCAGCAAATTATGCTCAGATGTTCCTGCCTATAGTTCTGGTGGTGATATTCTTCTATTTCTTCATCATCAAGCCCCAGAAAAAGCAGGAGAAGAAGGACCAGGAGATGAGAGACAACCTGGAGGTCGGCGACGAGATAATCACAAACGGCGGCATAGTTGGTCTGGTAACACAGATCAAGGAGGACACGGTCGTTATCGAAACAGGCGGAGACAGAAGCAAGATACGCATCAAAAAGTGGGCTATCGCTAAGGTCGAGACTGTGCATGATGATAAGTAAACAGCTGTTTAAAAGGTCTGTCTTGTGCAGACCTTTTTTATGTCATAATCATTCGCCGCTGTGCATATGCTTTAATGTAGCAATACGTTTGCATCGGGGGGAGCTTTATGAGACAGCGAAGGTTTGGCGGACTCAGAAGATATTCAAATGTGACAGAACCGCTCATGGCGGCAGCGGCAGGTCTGGCGGTCATGCTTATAGTAATAGGCTGCTTTGCGTTTCTGATAACCAAGATAGACGCTAAGGACATGACCCTGTCGGTGATGTCTACCGCAGCGCTGGGCATCGGCGCATACTGCGGCGGCTATATAAGCGCCAAGCGCCGCAGAAAAAACGGGCTGCTTATGGGGGTCTTGTGCGGCGTTTTTATCTTTCTGATAATTATTATACTAAGTGCTGCATTTTCAAAAACTGTCGAGAGCTTTTCGCCCTCGGCTAAGCTTGTAGTTACCCTTGTGTGCGCCGCAGCAGGCGGTGTTGTGGGGGTAAACTCCAAAAGGAACTGATGTTTTTAAGTAAATATCCTATTTTCGACAAATATTTATAGTGAGTTCATTATACATTCATAAAAATGCGGTGCAGATATGGTATAATATATGTAACTTATTTTATGGAGGTTTTCGCTATGAAACATATCAAAACAATAAATAAGGCTAATCTTAAGCAGTCTGCTGCTAAGGGCGGCTGCGGTAAGTGCCAGGCTTCATGCCAGTCAGCCTGCAAGACATCATGCACAGTTGCTAACCAGAAGTGTGAAAGAGAAGCTTAATAAGAGCTCTATCATGAAAGGGACATTTTTATGTCCCTTTAAATTTTATCAGATATTTTAGTGAGGGTGAGTAAAATGATCCATAAATTCAAGCTTTCAGGCTATAATGTTCTGCTTGATGTCAACAGCGGCGGAGTGCATATCGTTGACGACCTTACATACGATCTGCTGGATAATGTTGAGCCGCCTTTTGACGAGGTCTGTCCCGAGGCTGTGGTAAAAAAGCTTTCTAAGTCCTACAGCACTCAGGATATCAGGGAGTGCTATGATGAGATAGTTGAGCTTTATAACGAAAAGATACTTTTCTCTGAGGACGATTATGAAAAGTTCGCTCTGGCGTCTGTGGCATCTCCCATAAAGGCAATGTGTCTGCATATATCCCATGACTGCAACCTGAGATGTAAATACTGCTTTGCGTCAACAGGTGATTTCGGCGTGGGCAGAAAGCTGATGGATCTTGAAACAGGCAAAAGGGCTATTGACTTTCTCATCAAAAATTCTTACGGCAGAAAATTTTTAGAGGTGGATTTCTTCGGCGGCGAGCCCTCAATGAATTTTGATGTGGTCAAGCAGGTGGTTGCATATGCCAGAGAGCAGGAGAAGCTCCACGATAAGGTGTTCAGGTTCACCACCACCACCAACGGTATGCACCTTACCGATGATATGATAGATTTTATCAATAAAGAGATGTATAATGTGGTTTTGTCCATTGACGGCAGAAAAGAGGTCAACGACCGAATGAGAGTCAGGGTGGACGGCACGGGCAGCTATGACCTTATCACTAAAAACTTCAAGCGCCTTGTGGACAAGCGCAGCAATGATAAGGACTGGTATGTGAGAGGTACATACACCAAGTATAACCTTGATTTTTCAAACGATGTTATGCACCTTTATGACCTGGGCTTCGAGCAGATCTCAGTAGAGCCTGTTATGGCTGAGGCTACAGAGGACTATGCTATCACAGAAGCTGATCTGCCCAAGATATTCAAGGAATATGAGGTGCTGGCGCAGAAGATCACAAAGATCAGAGAAAGCGGAAGGTTTATCAACTTCTTCCACTTTATGCTCGATCTCGACCAGGGACCCTGCGCTATCAAAAGGCTCAGGGGCTGCGGCTGCGGCAATGAGTATGTGGCAGTAACTCCCGACGGTGATATCTACCCCTGCCACCAGTTTGTTGGTATAGATGAATATAAAATGGGCAGCCTTTATGACGGAAGCTTTGATCTTGAAATGAAGAACGATTTTGCAAAAGCACACGTTTATACCAAGCCCGAGTGTAAAAAATGCTGGGCTAAGTTCTACTGCAGCGGCGGCTGCAATGCCAATAACTATATGTATCAGGGTGATATCAGGGCAGCCCATAAGCTTTCCTGCCAGATACAGAAGAAACGGCTGGAGGTCGCTATACTTATGAAGGCGCTGCAGCTTATGGATACTGCCGAGTAAGGAGAGGTAAGATGAAAAACATCAAGGATTTTTATCCCGATAAATATTGCTCGGGGGACTATGAGCAGGTAGACAACGGCATTTTCAAGGTGGAGGACACCTACTACACCAGCCTGTCCTTTGAGCAGGAGCCTGAGCTTGGCGAGAATGACAACGCAGGCGATATCTCCCAGTATCCGCTGGAGGATATCCTTAAAGAGTTCGGCGTGTTTGTTCAGGATTTTTATGACGACTATAATCTGCTTGACTCAAACACCTGCCATTTAGAATTTGCAGGCGGGCTTGAAAATATCCGCGGGCTTCGGTCTATAATAGGCAAGCACGTTTACAACAAAAGCGAGTTCGTGGGTCCGCAGGAGTTTATAAGGCTGGTCATCGAATAAAAAATAAAACCGCTCGGTTTTTCCGAGCGGTTTATTTTATGTCTGTAAAATTTTATCGCACTTTTGAACGCATCAGCCTAAATAAAAAGCTCCATGTCGATACATTCCCATTCGCCGATAACCAGATTAAAGCTGTGTCTGCCGTACTCCTTAAATCCCACAGCTTCATAGCAATGCCTTGCGCTGTCGTTGTTTGCAAATACCCCAAGGTCTATCCTTCTGGCATTAAGCTGGTTCTTTGCATATTCTATGCCCAGCCTCAGCATTTTGCTGCCCAGCCCCTTGCCTCTTCGGGCAGGGTCAACTATCACAAAGCCAAATCTTACAAACTCGTCATTGTTTATCTGGGGATATCTGATTATAAAATGCCCCACAACATCGCCGCTATCATCAACTGCCGTAAGGGGAATAAAGCGCTTTTCAGCCATAAGCGGTGCATAGTTGCTGTCAATGTCATTTCCCGTCAAGGGAAACTTATTGTATATGTCCGCAGACCACTTGTACACATCCTCCTCAGTTTTTATCCATTGACAGATAATATGGGCATCTTCCGTTTTATAGTTTCTAAGGGTCATCTCAATATCCTCCGCTGAAAGCCGCAGTGCTTATCAGACATTATCCTTGAAATAAACATCATACCAGATAAGGAAAGTGAACACCGTCCATATCTTACGGGAATAATCGTATTTACCTGCCCTGTGGTCATCAAGCAGTGCCACAAGCGCATCGGTGTTGAAAAACTGCTCCGACTCCGGCGATGTGAACTTTTCC
This sequence comes from uncultured Ruminococcus sp., assembly GCA_937894495.1. Lineage (GTDB taxonomy): Bacteria > Bacillota > Clostridia > Oscillospirales > Ruminococcaceae > Hominimerdicola. The sequence continues at coordinate 4,312 of CALCRR010000200.1, forward strand.
TTGACTATATTATAGTATTTGTCCTCCTTGAGCCATACCCTTGTGGGAACAGGAAAGCCCAGCTTCTTCTTGTTGGCTGTCTGGGGAGGGCAGGCTTTGAGGGCTGCTATCCTCATGGCATATTTGGTATTTTCCTTGGTAACACGGTGCTTTGTGGGTATCTGCTCAGCCAGCGCCATTACCTCTTTATCCAGGAAAGGAACTCTCAGCTCCAGCGAATGCGCCATAGACATCTTATCGGCTTTCAGCAGTATATCGCCTGTCATCCAAAGGTGCAGATCAAGATACTGCATCTGCGTTACCTGATCTTTGTCCCTTACCTTGTCGTAAAAGGGCTTTGTGACTGCCATAGCATCGGGGGCATTGGTCTTTATCTTCAGTATCTCCTTGCGCTCCTTTTCGGAGAATATATAGGCATTGCCGATAAATCTTTCGTCAAGGTCTTTTGAGCCCCTTATGAGGTAGTTGACGCCGTGCTTGTGTGGCAGCTTGTCAGCTACAGCACCAACGCCCTTTCTTATGGGTCTTGGTATTTTGAAGTAGCTAGCCATGTCCGCTGGGTTGTGATAAATATTATATCCGCCGAATATCTCGTCGGCGCCCTCGCCCGAAAGCACAGCCTTTACCTGCTGTGAAGCCAGCTGGCACACAAAGAAAAGCGCCACCGCAGAAGGGTCTGCAAGGGGTTCGTCCATGTGATACTGTATCTTTTTAAGACTGTCCCAGTATTCCTGGGGAGTTATCACCTTTGAGAAATTATCCTTGCCGATATATTTTGAAAACTCCTTGGCATAGCCTATCTCGTTATATTTTTCGTCCTCGCCGAAGCCGACTGTAAAGGTCTTGTCAACATCAGCCACAGCTGCAACATAGCTTGAGTCCACACCGCTTGAAAGGAATGAGCCCACCTCAACATCAGCAAATTTGTGTACCTCCACCGAGTTTTTAAAGGTCTCAGATATCCTGTTGACCCACTCCTCAAGATCGGGCTGGTCATCGGCTTTGAATTTTACCTCCCAGTAACGCTTTACATCAAGCTTGCCATCCTTATAGGTAAAGCAGTGTGCCGCAGGCAGCTTGTATACGTTCTTAAAAAATGTGTCCGTGGTAGGTGAGTACTGGAAGGTCAGGTAAGTCTCCAGAACATCGGTGTTCAGCTCTTTTTTGAAGTGAGGGTGATCTAAAAAGCTTTTTATCTCTGAGCCCCACATAAAGCTATCGCCCATCTGAGCATAGTACAGGGGCTTGATGCCGAAAAAGTCCCTTGCGCCGAAAAGCTCGTTGTTGTTTTTATCATATATCACAAAGGCAAACATACCCCTGAGCCTGTCAAGCAGCGCCTCGCCCCACTCTTCATAGCCGTGTATCAGCACCTCTGAGTCGGTCTGGGTGTAAAAGCTGTGCCCAAGCTCAATAAGCTCGCTTCTCAACTCCTTGTAATTATATATCTCACCGTTAAAGGTAAGCACCTTTGATCTGTCCTCATTAAAAATAGGCTGACTGCCCACATCTGAAAGATCAATGATCGAAAGACGGCGAAAGCCCATTGCCACCTGATCGTCAACATACTTGCCGTCAGAGTCTGGACCTCTGTGTTTTATCCTGTCCATCATCCTGCCGAGTATGACCGTTGCATCGTCTATTTTATTAGTAAAGCCAACAATTCCGCACATAAACAGACCTCGTTTCAGTTATTAATATAGTATAGGCAACACCGCACAACTACCGCCTGACGGCTTTGCACGTCATAAACTTGCATAAATTCCGTCATATTGCCCAAATTCTCCTTGACTTGCGCCAGCAAGCCTGCGTCAAATTTAGGCAATCTGACGAAATTTCTGACTGCGTTTCTGACGCACAATAGTTGTGCGGTATTGCCTATATATTATATTATACAACTAAAGCACGTTTATTTCAATAGCAAAATCACATAAATATGAATAAATACTGAGGTGTATTTCTGCAATAATGATTTAAAATCAGTAAAAAACACTCAAATAATCAGACTTTTTGCAGTATTTTAAAATTGCTCTTGCAAAATCATGAAATATGGTGTATAATATGTATGTGTAAATCGGGGGTGGTTTTATGAGCGGAGAAAAGAAGGAAAAGAGAAAAGGACGTTTCAGGCTGGATATTGCGCTGATAATCAGCTTTTTTATACTGCTTATCTCTTTCAGTGCGTATATGATAAACACAACGCTTGAAGATGTGCTTAAAGAAGAGTCTGATACACCCATAGTCACACATGACTATACCTATGAGTCAACTGCCGAGCAGCATTGATGATATGTAAATGACAAATAATCACACAGCTTTTGCCCGTGACCTTGTGTCTCGGGCAATTTTTGTAATTTTTTTGAATAAAACGTATATAAAGTAAATTCACTTGTCAGAGGTTAATTATTACAATTTGTAATAATTAAGGACCGACACTTACATGAACTTCAAGAATAATGTAAAGTAAGCTGAATATCGTGCTTTTTCGCATAGTTAGATTTTACGCAAAACAGATATAAAGTAAATTTACTTGTCAGTGCCTTATTTTTGATTATTTGTTAAAATATTTCCCTTATTTAATTTTAATATGTTACCATTTTGTAATAATTTGAAAATCAGCACAAAATTTCTATTGTGCAAGCTATACAAATATCAGCCCTTCTTTTTGTAGCAAACTCCCTTGACTTTATGGCAAATATACTATATACTAGACTTTGGTAGCTTTTGAACACAAGATGTTGTGCTTTTGTAATAAGCTTTATTATATTTATTGTTTTTAAGGTGCAGGAGGAAGAAGTATGATTGTAAAGATCAAAAAGCGAGACGGACGTACCGTCACATTTAATATTGAAAAGATAGCCAACGCTATTTATAAGGCAGCCGAGTCTGTAGGCGGCAGCGATTATGAGACCGCCCTGGAGCTTTCGGGCAAGGTAGTCGATATGCTCATATCACGAAATATCACTACCCCTACCGTTGAGGAGATACAGGACTGTGTAGAGAAGGTGCTTATCGAGGACGGTCATGCTGCTACTGCAAAGTCCTATATCCTCTACCGTTCCGAGAGGACCAGAGCCAGAGAGATGGACACAAGGCTGATGAAGGTATATGAGGACCTTACCTTCAAGTCTGCCGACGAGAGCGACCTTAAACGTGAAAATGCCAATATCGACGGCGATACCGCTATGGGCACCATGCTTAAATACGGCTCGGTGGGCGCTAAAGAATTCTATGAGATGTATGTGCTGGAGCCTGAGCACGCTGCTGCTCACGAAAACGGCGATATACATATACATGATATGGATTTCTACACCCTTACCACCACCTGCACCCAGATAGACCTTACAAAGCTTTTTGAGGGCGGCTTCTCAACAGGTCACGGCTATTTGAGAACTCCCAATGACATAACCAGCTACGCAGCCCTTGCCTGCATCGCTATACAGTCTAACCAGAACGACCAGCACGGCGGTCAGTCGCTGCCAAAGTTTGATTATGACATGGCTGAGGGCGTTAAAAAGACCTTCCGCCACCGTTACAGAGACAATATCAGGAGGGGTCTCTCACTGCTGGTGGATATCCCCGAAAACCCCGATATCGCCAAGAGATGTGCCGATTTTCTGGAAAAGAGGGGCTTTGTGCCGACCCTTGCCAACGATAACGGCTATCAGGAGGAGGAGGCTCAGCTGCTGAGCGCCTATGCTGATAACAAGGTGGTAAAGAAGATACAGAATTTTGCCTATAAAAACGCCGTCAGAGAGACCGACAGGGCTACCTATCAGGCGATGGAGGCGCTGATACACAACCTCAACACCATGAATTCAAGAGCAGGCGCACAGACACCTTTCAGCTCAATAAATTACGGTACAGATACCTCTATCGAGGGCAGAATGGTCATCAAAAATATACTGCTGGCTGAGGAGGCAGGTCTCGGCAACGGCGAAACGCCTATATTCCCCATACACATCTTCAAGGTCAAGGAGGGTGTGAACTTTAACCAGGGCGAGCCTAACTATGACCTGTTCAAGCTTGCCTGCCGTGTTTCCGCAAAGAGACTTTTCCCGAACTTCTCGTTTATTGACGCACCCTTTAATCTGCAGTATTATAAAGAGGGCGACCCCAATACCGAGATAGCATACATGGGCTGCCGTACCAGAGTTATCGGCAATGCCCATGACCCAAGCAGAGAGGTGGTCACAGGCAGGGGCAACCTCAGCTTTACCACCATCAACCTGCCAAGGCTGGGTATAAAGTCTCACTATAATATTGATGAATTCTATAAAAATCTCGACGAAATGCTTGAGCTTTGCATAGCTCAGCTCAAACACCGCTTTAAAATACAGGCTTCCAAGAGGGTCAAAAACTATCCCTTCCTTATGGGTCAGGGCGTGTGGATGGACTCGGAGAAGCTGTCCTACAGCGATACTGTTGAGGAGGTGCTGAAGCACGGCACCCTTTCCGTGGGCTTTATCGGTCTTGCAGAGTGTCTTAAAGTGCTGGTGGGCAAGCACCACGGCGAGGACGAGGAGGCAAGGCAGCTGGGTCTTGATATAATCACCCATATGCGTGAAAGAATGGACCTTGAAACTCAGCGTACAGGGCTGAATTTCTCACTGCTTGCCACCCCTGCAGAGGGTCTCTCGGGACGCTTTGTCAAGATGGACAGGAAGTTATACGGCGATATCCCCGGGGTAACAGACAGGGAGTATTACACTAATTCTTTCCACGTGCCTGTTTATTACAAGATAAATGCCTTTGAAAAGCTGGGTATCGAGGCTCCATATCATAATCTTACCAATGCAGGTCATATAAGCTATGTTGAGCTTGACGGTGATCCGCTGGGCAATCTGTCGGCGTTTGAGAAGCTTGTAAGATATATGAAGGAGTCAGGCATAGGCTACGGCTCTATCAACCACCCCGTTGACAGAGACCCCGAGTGCGGCTACACAGGCATTATCGGCGACCGCTGCCCCAAGTGCGGCAGAACAGAAGCCGAGCACCGCAGATCGACCCACGAAAGAATACCCAGGATAACTGTGCCGAATTGCGACAGTGTCAAGGGCGAATAAGCTTTTAAGCAAATAAATTCAAATATCTCCTGTACATTTATTTGGACAGGAGATATTTATGCGCATTATTGGAGGCAATATGGATATCAGGATCGCAGGGATAGCTACGGAATCAATAGTTGACGGTCCGGGGTTTCGCTATGCAATATTCACACAGGGCTGTCCTCACCACTGCAAGGGCTGTCATAATCCCCAGACGCACGATTTCGGCGGCGGCAGGATAGAAGATACAGACGATATTTACGAGCAGATACTTAAAGACCCTTTGCTTGACGGTGTTACCTTCAGCGGTGGCGAGCCCTTCTGCCAGTGCAGACCCTTGGCAGACCTTGCCAAAAGGCTTCGTGCCGGCGGCAAAAAGCTGAATATACTATCATACACAGGCTACACCCTTGAACAGCTCATACAAAAACGTGATGAGATAGACGGCTGCATGGAGCTGCTTACACAGCTCGATTACCTGGTAGACGGCAGGTTTGAGGAGGACAAGCGCTCGCTGGAGCTGAAATTCAGGGGCAGCTCTAACCAGCGGTTTATTGATGTACAGCAGTCGATGAAAGAGGGAAGAGCCGTGGAGATAGACCCCGACCTTATCTGAACAGTAAATGAGCGCCCCCCGTATCAGGCGGCGCTCAAATTATTATATACGAACACATTTGACCGTACAAAATAACAGCCTGCGCTCGAAAAAAGCACAGGCTGTTTTGGCTTTGATAAGCATTATTTCTCGATTATCTCAACATCGCTTGGATCTATCTTCTCAGCGTCCTCGGCAACTCTCTTGGCTGCCTCGTCAGCCGACTGCTTCAGTGCGTCCTCAATATCCTTGCCTAAAAACTCGGGCAAAGACATACCTGCCTGATTGAACAGATCGTTAAGAGGGGGAACAGACTGCATAAGTCCGCTCAGAAAGTTTGCTGTAGTGCCCTTGCCGTTCTCGCTGCCGGCACCGGTGTCCCAGACTGTGATCTTGTCTATCTTGATGTTCTTGATAGCTTCAACCTGTATAGCGATAAGCTGCTCCAGCTTGTCGGCAACTATCAGTCTTACAGCTGCGTCAGCATCGCCGCCTGCGGCAGCCACCAGCTCACGCATACCTTCTGCCTGCTTGGTGAGTATCTCCTGATTACCTTTAGCCTCTGCTTCCATCTTAGCGAAGATAGCGTCAGCTTCACCCTTAGCCTTGCGCCTTACAACCTCAGCCTGTGCCTCAGCCTCGATCTCAGCCTGCTGCTTCGAGATCTCTGCCTTTACGATAACATCGGCTGTCTGAGTAGCCTTTTCCAGCTGTGCTCTTGTGTTTTCTGCTTCCTGCTGAGCTATGTAAGCTTCCTGCTTAGCCTTTGCAGCCTGAACTGCCTCGGCAGCGGTAGCGATCTTGAGAGCTTCTGCTTCTCTCTCACGTCTCTCAGCGTCTGACTGTGCAACGGCTACCTTAGCGTCGTTCTCACCCTTGATAGCGTCTGCATTGGCAGCAGCCACCTGTATACGCTGCTCTTTCTGAGCGTGGGACTGACCGATCTCACCGTCTCTGTGCTTCTCAGCAACAGATTTCTTGGCATCGTTGATAGCCTTAGCAGCTGCCTCTTTACCGAGAGCCTCCAGATATCCCGACTCGTCGGTGATATCCGTTACGTTTACGTTTATAAGCTTAAGACCGATCTTTTTGAGCTCGATCTCAACGTTGTTTGAAACTGCCACCAGAAACTTATCTCTGTCGGAGTTGATCTCCTCGATATCCATAGTAGCGATTATAAGTCTCAGCTGACCGAAGATGATATCCTTTGCCAGCTCCTGTATCTCCAGCATTTTAAGACCAAGAAGTCTCTCGGCAGCGTTCTGCATAACACCCGGTTCGGTAGAGATGCCGACTGTAAATCTTGAAGGAACGTCGATACGGATATTCTGCTTTGAAAGTGCGTTTTTAAGGTCAACGTTGATCGAGATAGGAGTAAGATCCATATACTCATAGGACTGAATGATAGGAACGATGAAAGCTGCGCCGCCGTGGATACACTTGGCGCTTCTTGTCTGACCGTTCTTGTCTGTTCCGACCTTACCGTAGATGACCAGCACCTTGTCAGAGGGGCATTTTCTGTATCTTGACAAAATAGCCATCAGCGCAGCGAACAGAACTGCAACTATGATACAGATGATTATAATAGTCTGATATCCCATAAAAATATCTCCTTTACATCAGGGCGGCTCATTACCGAGCTCCCTGTTTATTTATTAATATTTTAACAGATTATAATATGTATGTCAATGGTTTTTTAGCAAATTGTAGAAATTTTTGTCTCATTCTGATGTTTTACAGTTTTTATTGTTTTACCGCAGCGTCATTCTTCCTTTTCGACCACCAGGTCATCGCCCCTGATGTCTACCACGACCACCTGGGTACCCGTTTTGAGAGTATCGCTGCCGCTGTTGAAAGCGCCAAACTCCCTGAGCTGACCCTGAATGGTCAATGTTACCTTGCCCATGCCCTCATTTTTAGGGGGGCAGGGGATATAGACGGTAGCTGTCTCGCCTATTGCGTTTCTCAGGTTGACAGTGCCGTTCTCGGTAAGTCTCATAGAGAGCTGCACCAGCTTAGCCACCAGAAACATGGTGAACACGCCCAGCACAAAGCCTGTTACAAGAGATATAGCTCTTGGCACATCTGAACCTACCAGCACTATAGATGACCAGCTGAACACCGTGAAGAATGTTACCACCGTCTGCATCGTAAACAGGTGCATCGAAGCAAAATCCGCAGGGTCGCCGCCGTCGATAGAATGGTGTGCGTCGATACTGTCATGACCGCTGATATCGTGATGCAGCCCGATATCATGATGAAGAGCGCCCACATCGTGAAGAGAACCAACATCGTGCAGCCCTCCCACATCGTGCAGACCGCCTATGTCATGAAGTCCGCCTGCGTCAACGTGAAGATCGAGCCCCGAGGTATCGCTGAAATCGTGCCCCATTCCACCGTGATGCATACCAAGCATGGCAAGCAGGGTCTGGATAATTAATAATAATGTAGACGGCAGTGCAATGCAATAAAGTGCTTTAAGCAGACTGCTTAGTCCGTCCCACCACTGGCTGAAATTTTCTAACATGATGATTCACCTCCTCGATAATTTACCAAGTCTCATGTTATGTAAATTTCATTTACCTTATTATACACTGACTTTTTCATTTTGTCAAGGGGTTTTGAAAAAAATATTTTAAAAAAAATCTGCTTTTTTAGGGAGGGAGGAAGAATAATGTAAATATGGTAAAAGAAATTGTTAAATTTTTGTGAAACGCTTGAAAAAGGTAAAAAAGTATGCTACAATATAGGTAAATTAAATTTACACATACCTGAGAGGAGGCTTTTATATGGACACTAAGGCACTTGGAAGTATCATAAAAGAAGCAAGGCTTTCAAAGAAGATGACCCAGAACGAGGTCGTTGGCGATTTTATCACAAGAAATATGCTGAGCCAGATTGAGAGCGGTACGGCTATGCCTTCGGTCAAAACGCTGGATTATCTCTGCAAGGTGCTTGATATACACCTTGAACCCTCAGAGCTGGCGGACAGCACAGGCTCACCCGTGGGGGAGAGCTACCTTAATTTAAGAAGGCTGTTTTTGGCAGGGGATTATGATAAGATAGTAAACGCTTCATGCAGCGATGATTACAGGGACGAGCTGACAGCGCTGAAAGCCAGAGCTTACCTGGAGCTCGCAAAACAAATGGACGAATCAGTCAGCATAAGCGATGACCAGCTGGCGGTAGAATATGCAAAAAAAGCGCAGGAGCTTTCAAAGCAAGGGATATTTGCAGACGGCTATATTGAGGAAAAGGCAGCAGAGGTGATAAGCTCATCGGCTAAAAGGCTGAAGGATTATTACAGCAGTCTGATATAATTAATTGTGGAAGTGATCGCTGTGGTCGATACAAATAAAAAATCTCTCTTCAGGTCAATGCGCAGCAACATGATAGTTGGGGTGCTTGTTGGCATTGTTCTGATATTTATCGGTTCGCTGATGAATACCGACTACAGCGAGCTTATGGATAACTGCACCGCAGAAGCAAGGGGCACGCTTTATGAAAATGAGCGTAAGCAAATAAGCGGTTCGTTTGAGAACTCAGGTAGGTATGAGTATAGAGCAGTGTTTTATTTTCCTGCTGAGAACGGTGAGATAGGCTATGCGTACACCGACTGGCAGTCGGTGCCTTATGACCTTCACAGTGTAACTATAATGTACGACCCCGAAAATATTTCTTCAAACTATATAAAAGAGTTAAAGCCGCAGCAGGGATATTTTATGTATATACTTTCAGGCGTATGCTTTTTGTTCAGCATAGCCAATTTTATCTCAATAAAGAAAAAGGGCGGCACGGTAATACCGAGTGATGATGAAAAGTCTTTAGGGGACGCATTGAAGGAGAATGTCAGATATTAGTATCACAGCAGGTGAGATGTGAATAGTATTGATATTTATATAGTGAATTACAGATAAAGCGTTAACAATGATACCGCTGAGCCGCCCATTATCGGGCGGTTTTTATTTTTTTGAGGAAATTACTTCAAAAACCGAAATAATTGTTGACTAAAAGCTGAAATGATGTTATAATATACTATAAGTGCGAAATTGAAAACAGATAGAAAGGAAGTTCTGTAAAATGAAGGTAACTCTGATAGCTCATACTCCCGAGCCTGAAAAGGTCATCGCTGCGGCGGCTAAGCTTTGCTATTCAAGCAGCGATATCTCATCTATCAAGGAAGGTCTCACCGAGGAGAAGACCGCAAGCTTTATTGATATGCTTGCATCTATCGGTCATGAGAGCCCTATGGAGCACGTCAGCTTTACCTTTGGTATAGAGGGGGTCTCCCGTGCCTGCACACACCAGCTGGTAAGGCACAGGATAGCGTCCTATTCTCAGAAAAGCCAGAGATATGTCAATGAAAACGGCTTTGAGTTCATAACTCCCCCTGAGATAGAAGCTGTGCCCGAAGCCAAGGCTGAGTTTGAAAGGTCAATGGCTTCACTTACAGAGAGCTATAATAAGATAGCAGAACTTCTTACAGAGAAGCATAAACAGGACTTTCTTGCCCGGGGCATGGACGAAAAGGCGGCAGCATCAAAGGCAAGAAAAAAAGCCAATGAGGACGCACGTTTTGTTCTCCCCAATGCCTGCGAGACCAAGATAGTTGTTACCATGAACGTAAGAAGCCTGTTCAACTTTTTTAAACACCGCTGCTGCAACAGGGCTCAGTGGGAGATAAAGGCTGTTGCCGATGAAATGCTCAGGCTTTGCTGTGAGGCTGCGCCTAACGTGTTCAAAAAGGCAGGTCCTTCATGCGTTATGACAGGCAGATGTCCCGAGGGCAAAATGTCCTGCGGTAAGATGCGTGAGGTCATAAAGGAATATGAGGCGCTTAAAAATGGAGAATAAGTCGGGGATAATAGTACTTGAAGGACTCGACGGCAGCGGAAAGTCTACACAGTTTGACAGGCTGGCGCAGTATCTGAAAAGCAGGGGAGTGAAGCTCAGAGCTATCAGCTTCCCCGATTATGATAACCCCTCATCGGCGCTGGTCAAGATGTATCTTGGCGGCGAGATAGCAGGCAGCGCAGGGGCAGTAAATGCCTACGCAGCTTCAAGCTTTTATGCTGTTGACAGGTATGCAAGCTTCAAGCAGTTCTGGGAGAAGGATTATAACGAGGGCAGCCTTATTCTGGCTGCAAGGTATGTTACCTCTAACTGCATTTATCAGATGACCAAGCTGCCCGAGGAGCAGTGGGACAGCTACCTTGAATGGCTGGAGGATTACGAATATGATAAGCTGGGGCTGCCAAGACCTGATAAGGTGATATTTCTGGATATGCCCATAGAGATATCTCAGAAGCTCTTATCAGACAGATATAAGGGCGACGAGAGCAAAAAGGATATACACGAAGCTGATGTGAGCTATCTGTACGCCTGCCGCAGGGCTGCGCTTTTTACGGCTGAAAAGCAGGGCTGGGCGGTCATCGAATGCGGCAGTGGGGATAAGCCTTATTCTATAGATGAAATTTTCGATAAGATAATTACCGAGATCGAAATTTAACAAAGCAGTGTGATCTATGTTTGAGTTCAGAAAGATAAGGCTCAGCGACAGGCAGGCTGTTAATGAAAGGCTGGCTGTATCGGATCTGAGAAACTGCGAATACAGCTTTGCCAATAATTTAGCCTGGCAGAGACTCAGCGACACCGAGATATGCTTTTACGGTGATTTTTACCTGAGCTGCTGCAAGGACGATGAAAATATCTTCCTGACCTTTCCCACGGGAGTAAGGACAGACAGCAGAGGTATCGAAAGATACACAGAGCTTTTTTCACAGTTTAGAGCCTTTTGTGAAAATCAGGGCAGAGGGCTGGTCATAACATCGGTGACAGACAGAGACCTTGGCTGGATAAAGGAGTATTACGGCGACAAGGTAAGCTATGAGCTTGACCGTGATTTTTGCGACTATATCTATAATTCAACCGACCTGATAGAGCTTAAAGGCAGAAAATACCACGGCAAGCGCAATCATATAAAGCGCTTTATGGAAAACGACTGGTCCTTTGAGGAGATAAACAGCAGCAATATAGACGAGTGTATACGATTTGCGGCAAATGTTTACAATCAGGCTGAAAACAGCGGCAGGTCATTGGTGATAGAGCAGTTTGCCATTAATACGTTTTTTACATATATGAATGAGCTGGAGCTTAAGGGCGGCTTGCTTAAAGCAAACGGCGAGACAGTTGGCGTCACTATTGGCGAGCGGATAAATTCCGACACCTTTGTGGTACACGTTGAAAAAGCCAGGGAGGACATACATGGAGCTTATCCAACGCTTTGCAGCCTGTTTGCAGGACAGAATGCAGGTGAGCTCAGATATATAAACAGGGAAGAGGATATGGGCATAGAGGGGCTCAGAAGGTCCAAGCTGTCATATCACCCTGAGTTTTTACTTGAAAAATACAAGGTCAATTTTAAGCGTTGCTGAAAGGAGATAATTATGGTATATATTTTTCTTGCAAACGGATTTGAAACTATAGAGGCGCTTGCCCCTGTTGATATTCTGAAAAGAGCAGGAGTTGAAGCTGTCACCGTCGGTGTGGGGGGCAAGGTAATAGTAAGCGCCCAGAATATCCCTGTTACGGCTGATATCACTGCAGATAAGATAAGCCTTGATGACAGCCTTGATATGATAGTTCTGCCGGGTGGTATGCCGGGAACTCTCAACCTAGAAGCTGACAGCAGCGTTCAGGCAGCTATTGACTGCTGCGTGAAGAATGATAAGTATATAGGCGCTATATGCGCAGCACCCAGCATTCTCGGTCATAAGGGTCTGCTTGATGGCAAAGAGGCTATCTGCTACCCCGGGTTTGAAAAGGACCTTACTGGTGCTGTGATATCCGAAAAATATGTGGTGCAGGACGGTAAGATCATTACCGCCAGAGGTGCAGGCGTATGCGTTGATTTCGGATTAAAGCTTGCAGAGGTGCTTACCTCAGTGGAAAAAGCACAGTCTGTCAGAGAGGGTATTCAATGTCAGAAATAAGCAGCATGACAAAAAAAGAGCTGAGAAAGCACTTTAAGGATATAAGGCTGTCAGCTGACCCGAATGCCAGACAGCAGTGGGACAGGCAGATATTTTACAATCTCAGCCGGCTTGATGAATTTGTAAGCTGCACCACGGTCCTCACCTATGTTTCGGGTGAGATAGAGGTGGCTACTAAAGATATCATAAAAAGCAGTATCGGCAGCAAGGTGATACTCTGCCCCAGATGTGTAAAAAACACCAATATAATGGAATTTTACAGGATAAACAGCCTTGATGACCTTGAAAGCGGCTCATACGGCATAAAAGAGCCGTCACAGGGCTGTGAGCTGTATGAAAGCTTTGAAAACTCGGTCTGCATTATACCCGGGCTGTCCTTTGATATAAAGGGTTACAGGCTGGGCTTTGGCAAAGGGTATTATGACAGGTTCCTTAGCAGATATAACGGCGTAAAGATAGGGCTTTGCTATGAATGCTGCATAAGCAGCGCCCTGCCTGCTGATGAATTTGATGTTGACTGTGATATTATCATTACTGAAAGCAGAGTTATACGGATCAAGAAAGGATGATAAGATAAATGGACGAGAAAAATCCAAAGCTCCCTGAGAGCAGGGTAGATACATCTCCTGCAAAGGTCTCGGATATGAATGTTGACGAGGTGGATGAAGACCTCAAAAAGCTTATGGGCTACGGTGAGAATAAAAAGTCACCCCAGCCCGAGGTCAGCGCTGAAAACGTACATAACAGCGGCGAGACAGCTGAGCCTGTGCAGAACAAGCCCGAAACGGTCATGAATGTGGGAGATGATCTTAAAGAGAACTTCGGCGATAATGCCCGTAAAGAGGCTGCTGCTCCCAAAGCTAAAAACAATGCCGCTGCACCCGTAAAAAGCGGCGCCAAGAAGAATGCGCCCCAGGGCAGCAGAAAGCCAAGCGGCAAAAAATCAAGCGGCAAGAAGAAAAAGAAGAAAAAGAGGATCCGCTTTAACGGCTCCATCTTCGGCGGTATCATTCTTGTTACCATAATACTCACCGTGTCTATGATACTTGCAGTGGCAGGCATCACCCTGGGTATGGAGTATTACGGCATAGGCAAGAGCGATAACGAGATATCCTTTAATATCCCCAAGGGCTCAGATAACGATAAGATAGCCGATCTTCTGGTGGAAAACGGCATTATAAAGAACAAAAAGCTCTTCCTGCTGGCTATCAGGATACAGAAGCCTGCTACCATTTACCCGGGCGATATCACACTTAAACCTTCAATGGGCTATTCCGATATCATCGAGGCTATGGAGGTAATGAGAGAGTCCTATGAGACAGTTACCATAACCTTTACCGAGGGCGAGTATCTTATAGACATTGCAAACAAGCTTGAAGAGCAGGGCGTGTGCGCTGCTGATGACTTTATTTTTGAGTTCAACAAAAATCAGGGCTACAGCTTTGAGAGCCGTATCGAGGACGACCCCAATACCTTCTATGCAAGAGAGGGTTACTTCTACCCCGACACCTATGAGTTCTATGTAGGCGATACCGCTTATAACATAACCAAGGTGGTAAGAGAGCATTATGAGGAAAAGATAACCGAGAATATGTACGGCAGAATGGACAGACTTGGTCTGAGCCTGAACGAGGTAATGACTCTTGCCTCTATCGTTCAGCAGGAGGCTGCAAGCGTTGACGAGATGCCTAAGATCGCATCGGTATTCATCAACAGACTTAATGACTCGGACACTTATCCAATGCTCCAGTCTGATACTACCTCAAATTATATCAAGCAGGTAATTTCTACTCAGGCAGGCAATGATGAGAGTATTGCTCACTATACCGAGTATTACGACACCTATCAGTGCCAGGGACTGCCTGCAGGACCTATCTGCAACCCGGGTATCGACGCTATAAATGCGGTGCTCAACCATGCTGATACCGACTACTACTACTTCTGTAATAATCTTGAAACAGGCGAGACCTTCTATGCTAAGACCCTTGAAGAGCACGAGGAAAATCTTAAGCTTGCAGGACTTGCGTAAAGGACTGAATTGAGCTTATGTCACAGCTTCTTGAAATTTTATCTCCTGTGGGAGATATGGAAAGGCTTCACGCAGCGCTTGATTACGGAGCAGATGCCGTCTATTTAGGCGGCACTGCCTTCGGTATGAGAGCAGCCTCGGCATATTTTGACGCCGAAAAGCTGAAAACTGCCTGCGAGCTGGTCCATGAGAGAGGAAAGAGAGTATACCTGACCTGCAACACCCTGCCGAGAAATGACGAGATAGTCCATTTTGAGGGCTTTGTCAAAGACGCACAGGCAGCAGGGGTCGATGCGCTCATAGCAACGGATATCGGGCTGCTTTCGCTTATAAAAAAATATGCTCCCGATATGGAGATACATATATCTACCCAGGCAGGCATAGTCAATTTTGTCACTGCCAATGAGTTTTACAATATGGGAGCTAAAAGGGTGGTGCTGGCAAGAGAGCTGTCTCTTGAAGAGGTGGCTGAGATAAGAGCTAAGACCCCCGACGAGCTGGAGATAGAGTGCTTTGTACACGGCGCTATGTGCGTGAGCTTTTCGGGCAGATGCCTGATCTCACAGTATCTTGTGAACCGTGACCCCAACAGGGGAGAGTGCGCACAGCCCTGCCGCTGGGGTTATCACCTTATGGAGGAAAAGCGCACCAATGAGTTTTACCCCATATTTGAGGACGAAAAGGGTACGTATATCCTCAATGCAAAGGATATGTGCCTTATCGAGCACCTTGACAAGCTTGCCAAGGCAGGGGTGAACAGCTTTAAGATAGAGGGCAGAGCAAAATCAGCCTACTATGTGTCGGTAATAACCAACGCCTACAGAAAGGCTATGGATATCTACAAGGCAGACCCCGACCATTATGAGCTGCCTAAGTGGTTAAAGGAAGAGGTCTTTAAGGTGAGCCACAGGGCTTACTGCACAGGCTTTTTCTTTGGTCACCCCAAGGAGAGCCAGTATTATGAAAACAGCGGATATGTCCGTGAATACGACGTTGTTGCAGTGGTTGACCATTGTGACGGCGAGAGGATATATGCCGAGCAGAGAAATAAATTCAACATCGGTGACGAGGTAGAAGCACTTTCGCCCTTGGGTGAGCCTGTTGTTTTTAAAGCAGAGCAGATGTTTGATGAACACGGCGAACCTATCGAGACCGCCAACCACGCCGCAATGAAATTCTCCATAAGCTCAGACCTTGATCTGCCGAAGAACTCTATCATAAGAATAAAAAGATGATACTCACATAAAACCTGATTTGAGTTTCGTTATAAAACAGTAAAAAAGTCACCTCCGAAAAGCTCGGAAGTGACTTTTTTGATATACTATTGCTGCGGGTGTTGTTTCAGCCATTCGATGATATCAAGGCTCTCATAAAGGGGCTTGCCGTCTATGAACAGGCAGGGCACCTGTTCTTTGCCGCCGTTTTCTATCAGATACTCACGGTCTGCTGCGCTCTTTCGGGTGTCGTGCAGCTCAATATCGGTCCTGCCGCTTTCGCTGATGTAGTTCAGCACCCTGCGGCAATAGGGGCAGGTGTCAAATTTGTAAAGTTCAAGTTTCATTTTTATAATCCGCCTTTCTGCGAAAGGCACCAATAGGGTTATGAAAAAA
>CALCRR010000201.1 GCA_937894495.1 uncultured Ruminococcus sp.
ACAATTTTAAAATGGCTCAAAAAGTTCTACTGGCGCTTTTTCTCCCAGCAGTTCAAGCGCTCCTGCCTGCCCGACGGCGCAAAGATAGGCTCAGTTACACTGTCACCAAGGGGCGACTGGAGAATGCCCAGTGATGCGGCTGTGCAGCTGTGGATAGATCGGCTGGAAAATTTATGATGATATGAGATGGGAGAAAAAATATGCGATTATTCAGGAATACCGCACGCGCTCAGCGTGTTTCAAAGCCCCACCCGATACTTTACTCGGTGCTGGTGCTGGGGCTGTCGGCTTTTTGTATCATCTCAGCCATAATGGGGCTTATGTCGCCTGCCGCCGATGTGGGTGAGCTTTTTAAGGGCGACTGGGAAAAGGGAGCTGTTTATGAGGGTAAGACCCATGTGGCTGCCCCCGAGATATACTACATCAAGCACAGCGTCAACTACATTATCCCCCTGGGTACCGAGCACTACTTTTTTATTTACAACGACGATGCGTCCTCGGCGGTGGCGGTGAGAGCTGACAAAAGCTTTATCGACAAGTTTGACGCAAACGGCGGCAGCGCAGAGGGCGTTGAGATAAAGGGCAAGCTCAGGTGGGCTGACAGCGGTCTGAGAGGGCGTATAAGAGAGTTTACCGACCTTTATTCCGAGGTCACGGGAGAGACTCCCTACAAGCTCACTGACTATTATCTTGACCTGCTGGCGCCGAGGAACTTTATTTTAAGGCTCATTGTCGGGCTTATGCTGGCGGCGGATTACTTCATGGTGGTGTTCTCGCTTAAAAGCGGCAGTATGCCCCGGACAAGAGAGGGCTTTCGCACAGTTAAGGGAATTTTTATGGCAGTTATGTTCACCGCACCCGTGGTGATAGGTTTGCACCTGCTGATATTTGTATAGAGAGGATCGTTTAAGATGAAATATACCGAGAGAGAGGTTCTCCAGTTCGTTGAGGAGAACGATGTTAAATTTGTAAAGCTCATGTTCTGCGATATTTTCGGGGCTCTCAAAGCCATTTCTGTCCCTGCGGGGGAGCTGCAGAAGGTGTTTGACAAGGGGCTGCTGTTCGACGCCTCAAAGCTTTCGGGCTTTATGAACTTTTTCTGCACCGATCTTCTGCTTTTCCCCGACCCCAATACTCTGGCGCTGCTGCCCTGGAGACCCCAGCAAGGCAGGGTGGTAAGGCTTTTCTGCACCGTTAAATACCCCGACGGCACTGTGTTTGAGGGTGACGGCAGGTCGTTTCTCAAAAACGCTATCGAGTATGCCAGGGGCAAGGGCTTCAACTTCCTTATCGGCACCTCCTGTGAGTTTTACGTTTTCGAGAAGAACGACAACGGCAAGATAACCAAGATACCCCATGATTTTGCAGGCTACTGCGACACTGCCCCTGCCGACAGGGGTGAAAATCTCAGGCGTGATATCTGCATAACGCTGGAGCAGATGGATATCTACCCGGGCAGCTCCCGACACGAGGGGGGACCCGGGCAGAACGAGATAGACTTCCAGTATTCAAACGCACTGAGGGCGGCGGACAACCTTGTCACCTTTAAAAACGTGGTAAAATCGGTGGCTGACCGCAACGGCTTGTATGCCACCTTTATGCCAAAGCCCCTCTGCGACCGTCCCGGCTCGGGGCTGCACATAATGCTGATGTGCATGAAGGGCACCGAGAATATTTTTGCTCCAAGGCTGGGAGATATGAGCAGCGAAGCCAGAAGCATGATAGCAGGCATACTCAACAGGATAAAGGACATAACCCTGTTTTTAAACGCCACCGCAGGCTCATACAGCCGCCTTGGCAGCGCACTTGCGCCAAAATACATCAGCTGGTCCCACGAAAACCACGCCCAGCTGCTGAGGGTGCCTATGGAGAGCAAGGAGGAGAACGCAGTTATCCTGCGCTCCCCCGACAACACCTGCAACCCTTATTTTGCGCTGGGGCTGATAATCTACGCCTGCCTTGAGGGTGTGCTGACAAAGGCTAAGCTGCGGGACGCTGCCGACCTCTCAAACGAGGAGCTGGAAAGCTGCGCCGAAAAGCTGCCCACCAACCTGCGTGAAGCGGTGGAGGCTGCCAGAGACAGCGAGTTTTTAAAAGAGCACCTGCCCGAGGAGCTGCTGGAGCACGTTATCAACGAAAAGACCTGCGAGGTCAACGAATACGACCGCTGCGAGAACAAGGAAATGTTTGAGACCGTGAGATATTTCTACAACCTGTAATAAATCAAGAAGCAAGAGGCAAGAAGCAAGAAACTAGCTTATAAAATTTGCCGCAGGCTTGACCCGGTTTTGTCTCTGCAAGATCAAAAATGATCTTTATACTGAAAGCAACTTAAATTTTTAAAAGAAAGTGTGGTGTGTTATGGAGAAGATACTGATAGCGTCAGGGGGAGAAAAGCAGACCTCGGCGCTGGTATTGATGCTAAAAGAAGTATACCCCACCAGCAGCATATCTATAGCCGCCACAGGTCTGGAGGTCCGCAGAGCCGCAGGTGAGAAGGACTACGACTGCGTGATAGTCAACTGTCCGCTGAAGGACGAATACGGCAGTGAGCTGGCAGAGTTTATCGCAAACAGCTCCAACACCTGCTGCGTGCTGCTGGTCAAGACCGAGAACGCCGACCACATCGCCGAAAAGGTGGAGGACTACGGCGCAATGGTCATCTCAAAGCCCCTTAACAGGCAGGTTTTCTGCCGTGCCATGCGCTTTGTGGGAGCTGCCAGAAAGCGTATGCTGGGCATACAGTCGGAGAACCTGAAGCTGCACAAAAAGCTGGAGGAGATAAGGACCATCAACCGTGCAAAGCTGGCGCTGATGCAGTATCTGGGCTTCACCGAGCAGCAGGCGCACAGATACCTTGAAAAGCAGGCAATGGACCTGAGATGCTCAAAGCTAGAGGTAGCGCAGAAGGCTATTAAGATGTATGAGATATGAAATAAGCCCTCGCCGAAGGCTACGATGGCTCAATTATTAGTAAGGAGTGAATAATTCAGAGTATCTAACAGGGCGTTTCTGTACTATTCACTATCCACAAAAACCATGTCATTTTTTCGTTCATCATTCACAACAGCGCACCATAGCTCATAACTATGGTGCGCTGTTTTTAACTCATTTCTTATCATCTATCCGCATAGCTCTCATGGCATTGAGTATTGCTATCACCGATACTCCCACATCGGCGAAAACTGCTGCCCACATATTTGCTATGCCCACAGCGCCCAGTATCAGCACTGCGAATTTTACTCCCAGAGCAAACACTATGTTCTGGTAAACTATCCTTATGGTCTTTTTGGCTATATCCATTGCAAGAGCTATTTTTTCGGGGTCGTCGTCCATCAGCACTATGTCGGCTGCCTCAATGGCTGCGTCCGAGCCGATAGCGCCCATGGCTATGCCCACATCTGCCCTTGAAAGCACAGGGGCATCGTTTATGCCGTCGCCGACAAAGGCAAGGCTGCGCTTGGGTGAACGCTGGGAAAGCAGCTCCTCCACCTTTTCTACCTTGTCTGAGGGCAGAAGCTCGGTGTATACCTTGTCAAGCCCCAGCTCCTTAGCGGCGCTCTCTCCTGCTGACTTCGAGTCGCCCGTAAGCATGACTGTCTGTGAAACTCCCTTTGCTTTAAGAGCTTTTATTGCCGCTGCCGAGGTGGGCTTTACCACGTCGGATATTATTATGTGACCCTCATATCTGCCGTCAACGGCGATATGCACCACTGTGCCCTGCTTGTCACAGGGGGTTATCTCGGCACCCAGCTGCGCCATTAGCTTTGCATTGCCTGCGCATACGGTCTTGCCGTCTATCACCGCCTTTATGCCGTGGCCCGACAGCTCCTCGCTGCTTTCTATCCTGCTGCGGTCTATCTCCTTGCCGTATCTTCCGATGACCGACCTTGCTATGGGGTGGTCGGAGTAGTATTCGGCGTAGGCTGCCAGCTCCAGCAGCTGCTGCTCGCTCATTTCATCGGGGTGTACCTCTGTTACCTCAAACACTCCCTTTGTGAGAGTTCCTGTTTTGTCAAACACCATTATCTCAGCATTGGCTAGCACCTCTAAAAAGTTGCCGCCCTTTACCAGCACGCCCTTTCTGCTGGCGCCGCCTATGCCGCCAAAAAAGCTCAGGGGAACAGATATTACCAGCGCACAGGGGCAGGAAATAACTAAAAATATCAGCGCTCTGTGTATCCACTTTGCCCAGCCGCCCACAAATATGGGGGGAATAAACGCCAGCAGCAGTGCCGCTATTACCACGGTGGGGGTGTAATATCTTGCAAATCTGGTTATAAAGTTCTCTGCCTTTGCCTTTCTTGAGGCTGAGTTCTCCACAAGCTCCAGTATCTTTGATACGGTGGAGTCCTCAAACTCCTTGGTGACTCTTGCCTTTAAAAGACCGCTCTGGTTTATGCAGCCGCTTATAAGCTCGCTGCCGACACCAACGCTTCGCGGCAGGCTCTCGCCCGTCAGCGCCGCCGTGTCTACAGAAGAGCTGCCCTCTATTACCACACTGTCAAGAGGTATCTTCTCTCCCGGCTTGATAACTATGATATCTCCCTCTTCGACCTCCTCGGGGTCAACCTCCTCCAGCTCGCCGTCACGCTCAACATTGGCATGGTCGGGGCAGATATCCATAAGATCTGATATAGACTGCCTTGACTTTCCCACAGCCACGCTCTGGAAAAGCTCCCCCGTCTGGTAAAAAAGCATTACCGCCGCAGCCTCGGGGTACTCCCCCACTGCCAGGGCACCTATGGTTGCCAGAGCCATAAGAAAATTTTCATCGAACACCTGACCGTTTCTGATATTTCTCCCAGCCTTGTAAAGAACGTCCCAGCCTATGACGGCATAGGGCACCAGAAAGGCTATGAGCCTTAGAATGCTTTTATCATCAAAGGGCAGCAGCGCCGCTATGACCAGCAGCACTCCGCTGACTATAATACGTATAAGTACCTTTTTCTGTTTGGCGGTCATAAAGCCATCTCCCTTGGTAAAACTTTATTTGAGCACTATCTGACAGTCGGGCTCGACCTTGCTGCAGAGCTTGACTACCTTTTCCATAAGGGCGTCAAAATCGGTGCCGTCGGCAGCCTTTATGGTCATCTTCTGGGTCATAAAGCTAACGGTGCAGTCCTCCACCTCGGGGATATCCTTTATACCGTTCTCCATTTTAGCGGCGCAGTTAGCGCAGTCAAGATCAATAAGCTTAAATACCTTTTTCATAATTATTATCCTTTCTGTTTTGATATATTATAGTTAAAACTACTCCTCAACGTGCTCCATACCCATGCCGAGTATGCTTCTTACGTGGTCATCTGCCAATGAATAAAAGACCGTTTTGCCGTCACGCCTGAACCTCACCAGCTTGTTATTTTTAAGCACCCTCAGCTGGTGTGAGCAGGCTGTGGGGGTGAGCCCCAGCAGGCTTGCCATATCCCCCACGCAAAGCTCGGCTTCAAGCAGTGCATAAAGTATCCTTATTCTTGTGGTATCACCGAACACCTTGAAAAGCTCTGCCAGGTCATAAAGCTGCTCATCGGGGGGCATTTCGTTTGTGAGCCTTGTTATGTCCTCGTCGTTCAAAAACAGGTACTCGTTTTTCTTCTCGCCTGCCATTGGTCACACTCCTTACATTTTATGAGTCAAAGCTATAGTCGAAAACATTAATTATTTCGGCTGTTCATTATATCACTTGAACATCTATTCATATATTAACACATACTCCCCTGTTTGTCAATAGCCCCGACTCACATTTGTGCAATATTCCATGATTTTAATTACTATTTTGTTATAACTGTTTAATTCTCACAAACGCCTTAGTTTTTGCCCTTATCCTCGCCGTCTGCAAACTCAGCTGCCACGCTTCTCACTATCTCAAGGTCGAAGGAAGAGCAGACACAGCGGTTATCCTCTGTGAGCAGGCGGTAGTGCCCTGAAATATAGTTCTGCTGAATTTTCAGTCCCCCCGGCTCCTCAACAGCTCTCCGCCATATCTTTCC
>CALCRR010000202.1 GCA_937894495.1 uncultured Ruminococcus sp.
TAAGGTCGGAGATCGAAAAGGGCAAAGGCACACAGTTTGACCCCAAATTTGCAGAGATAATGCTGGGGCTTATGGACAGGGATACTGATTATCAGCTTAAACAGGACGATGTGTATGATGTTTGACCTATGAGAAGGTCAAAACCATGAGAGACCGGATACCTTCCCAAAACTCTCCCTTGCCTGTTCGTCAAAAAGCTAAAACCAAAAAATGATTGACCGGATATGAAAGAATGATCATTTGCAAGAGTTTATTGTTGAATAAAAGATTTTGTATTAAGTAAAAAAGGGGCAATAAAGGGCAGCTTACAAAGCAGCGGCATTTACCCAAAAGACGTAGAATAGGATACTCTTTTGATATAGGCGGTTAAGGCTGTCTGTGTCAACAAATAAGGGCGGTCAAGCGACCGCCCTGTTTTTATGCCTTTAATCCTGTTTTGTCCTCAAATTCCGATACTGTCATGTTGGCACGTTTGGCTGCCTCGGCAAGCGAAATAAATCCGTCTTTTACGAGACCAACAAGAGTTTCTAAAATGCCTTTTTTCATAGCTTCGGTTTTCATATCTTCAACTGCCTTGCACACATTAACACGCCCTTTCTCTTTGTTGTATGGTATTTCTGTTCCGGTCATTATGCTGATGACCTCAGCGGTTTCCCATGATACGTCTGTATAGACTATGTCGTCATGAAGAACTCTGTCTAATTCTTTGTTGTCGTTTGAATACTTGATAAATTTCAGCGCCGCATTCAGCTCGCTGTGGAACTTAGTAAAATCGCTGTCCGATATTGATGCCGGAGTTATCAGGTGAAGGTGATAGTTGTCGATAAACTTTAGCATACCCGGTTCTGCTGCAAGCATACTATGCAGATCCTTCGGAGCCGTCCACTCATCTGCACCCCAATAGATAGTGAGGGTAAAGACAGGCAGCAGCTTATCTGTTCTGTAGAATCCCGACAAGAATTCATCGGAGGATTCTGCTTTGTCCTTTTCATCACGGTGACTCTTAGCTATCTGATTGACCTGCGCTGTGTATTGCAGAGAATCATAAAGCATATTTCTGACCGGCATAGCGTAATGTATTTTCGACTGGTTTTCAATGCCGAGTATAAGATATGCCGCATGGTCATCTGTCATAGCAGTTGCCATTTTCAGCACATCACGGTACTTCTGAACTGGAACCGATTTGCCGTCCTCGCCGTAAGGCAGCGCTATCGCAGTAGTATCCAGCGGCTTAAGCTGTTCTGGCTTAATGACCTGCTCGCCGTCATAAAGGTAGAAATTGAACGCATCAGCAAAGGTCTCCTTGTTCTGCATATATTCTTTTGTAACGGTGTCCTTTTCTGACAATTGTATCACTTCCTTAAGTATATTATATCATTTCTTTGGGTAGCTGTCAAGTGTTACCTTGACAATATGTTATTATTGAAAACAGTCTCATGAACGAGGAGGTTTTTTTATATCGAATATGGTCTGCTGTTTCTGTATCCATAGTTGAGGTTTATGACACTTTCGACTTTCGTTCATCATCACTTTTTACATTCATAGACAAACCTCCAAAACCTTAGTATTCGCCCATTTCCATTGTCTATTATATCACTTTTTCTTTCATTTTTCAAGCGGGGTCTTAGGGGTGCAAAACCCTCTAACAAGCTCCTGTATTCAGGGTGGTCATTTTTCAAAATGTACCCCATGAATACCGTGCTTGCTGGGTTTGAAAGCCAGCGCATATTGTGAACTTGTGTACACAATATGCAGAGCTTGCTGGGTGTGATTTTGATGTTCTTCCGACCGTTAAGGTCGGAATGGTTTATTTTCATCGTTTCCGTGAAAATATTTCTGAGCGAACTCCCATAGTCGCTCAGGCGCTCCTCAGAGCGTTTGGAACTATGTGACTTGTATTGAATTATCATGTTCCCGATGCTTGAAAGCAGTATCTCTGCGGTGTGATTTTGATGTCAAAATAAATTCCCCATAACAATTTGTCGAAAGTAAAAGTCATCTGACACACCAAAGTTCATGCGCACTGCCAGTAGACAAAATGAAGCGTTGCGCGCTATAATATTATTATCGGGTATCCTCCCGAAATCGAAATGAACGGTGGTGATGATATGGCTGACATCACAAAGAAGATCACGAAGCTCGATGAGAAGATCGGCAAGCTGAAAGAGCGTATCAAGTCCGATACGGCTGAGTGTGAAAAGCTGAGTGAGCAGAAGGCTCTGCTGATCTATCAGTCGCTGTGCAGGCAGTATAGCTGTGAGGGACAGGCGCTTGCGGATATGATCGCAAGAGAACACGAGCAGGCGGCTATGCCTGTTTCTGACGATAAGTCCGTGTCGGATAACAGCGATGATGATGTTGCTGACAAGGAAGAAATGCTCTGACAGACTTCTTTCTTTGAGAAGAATGATCCTTACTCGGATTAATAATATATCCGACAACAAAACGTTCCGTGCAGGAGTAACGCCCCTGCAACAAAAAGCCATTGCGTGTAGAGAGAAAAATATCGCAGGCGGAAAGGAGACAATTGAAAGAGACAACTACTGCCGTAGACAGAGAGAAGGCAGGTACTATGATCTCCG
>CALCRR010000203.1 GCA_937894495.1 uncultured Ruminococcus sp.
GGGCTCGAACCTGTGACCCTCTGCTTGTAAGGCAGATGCTCTCCCAGCTGAGCTAAACCCCCATATTTCGCTTGGAACATTCTCTCCAAGCGACAATAATAATTATACACTATTTATCCTGATTTGTCAAGAGTTTTTCGCAAATTTTTCAAAAAAATTTTTGCTCAGCCCCTTTGGGTGCTCTCGCTTATCAGTCCCCTGACCTCGTCGGGAGTGAAATTGTAAAGCTTGCCGCAGAAATTGCACTTTACCTCAACATTGCCGTCCTTGATCATCTCTTCAAGCTGGGTAGTGCCAAGAGAGATCAGCATTCTCTCGGTGCGCTCTCTCGAACAGCCGCAGCGGTACTCAACGCTGAAATCATCAAGCACGTCAGGCTCCAGTCCCTCCAGCGCCATCAGCGCTATCTCCTGGCAGCTCTTGCCCTCCTCCATAAGCTTTGTCACCGACTGCATAGCTGTGATGTTCTTCTCGATCTGATCTATGACCTCCTCGGCTGCAAAGGGGAGCACCTGTATGAGAAATCCCCCTGCGTTCTTAACGCTCAGGTCCTTGTTCACCAGCACGCCCAGTGCGCAAACGCTGGGCACCTGCTCGCTCAGAGCAAGATAGCTGGTTATGTCCTCTGCTATCTCCCCCGAAACTATGGGCACCTGACCGCTGTAAGGCTCTTTAAGACCAAGGTCCTTGACCACAGTCAGTGCGCCGTCTGTGCCGACTGCACCTGCAACATCAAGCTTTCCCGCGCTGTTGCATGGTATCTCCACCACGGGATTGATAACGTCAGCCTTGACGTTTCCGTAGCTGTCAGCCACGCAGACCATCGCACCCGCAGGTCCGCCGCCGTCTATTTTAACAGTTATGGTGTCCCTCTCGCCCTTTAGACCGAAGCCCATGAGCGAGGTACCCATTGCCAGCCTGCCCAGTGCGGCAGTCACCACCGCCGAGGGCTTGTGTATCTCTTCTATCCTCTCAACTATATCCTTTCCGTCAATGGCGCTGCATACCACCGAAGCGTCCTTTGATATCGCCCTTACAATTCTTCCCAATTACTACATCTCCAACATCTTCTTTTTTAGCCCCAAGCTACTTGTCTCTCGGCAGCCTTCTGCATACATACAAAACTCTGTCAGGGTGAACAGCCACCGAGTGTGAATACTCTTCATCGGTAAAGCCCGAGTATACCCCGATGACCTCAAAACCGTGCTTTTTCACCAGCTTTTCAGCTTCAAGGAAAGCCATGCCCCTTTCGCAGAATACCTCAGTGGTGCGCTCATACCTGCCGTCAGACTGCTTCTCGAAGAAATCAAGGGTGATCTCCACCTCAAACTGCTGACCAAGCTCATTCTGCCAGACACACATAAAATCGTCAAGCTCATAAACAAAGCAGTTTGTGCCCAGGGTCTTTTCATGCTTCCAGATAGTGTTCACATCAAAAATAAACAGTCCCCCGTCGCAGGTGAACATGGACACCCTCTCGATAGTTTTATCAAGAGCCTCCTCACTTTCAAGGTGGTTAAGGCTGTCAAGCATACAAACCACCGCATCGGCAGCTCCCCACAGGTCAAGCTCGGTCATATCCTGGCAGAGATAGGTTATATCCAGCCCCTTCTCTTCCTTTTTCTTTTGAGCTATGTCAAGCATCTCGGGCGAGCCGTCAACGCCTATCACCTCATAGCCCAGAGCATTGAGCTTTTCGCTGAGATTGCCTGTGCCGCAGGCAAGGTCGACCACCACCTCATTTTCGGCGCTGTATCTTTTTATGAACCTGTCGATAAGCTCGGCAATGTCGCCGTAGGGCAGCCCCACAGCCTCCTGCAGCCTGTCATAATACTTTGCAAAATTGCTGTAGCCGCTCATTTATCCTCGCCTTCCTCCTGCGCTTTAAGCCTTTCAAAAACTATATTATATCCGCCGCTGCCGTCATAAGAGAGCGAGCGGTTGACACGGCTGATGGTTGCAGTAGACGCACCTGTAGCCTTGACTATATCACTGTATACATGGTCATCGGTCAGCATTCTAGCCACCTGAAATCTCTGCGAAAATGATTTCAGCTCAGGTATGGTGCAAAGGTCCTTGAAGAAGAGCCTGCACTCATCAAGGCTTTCAAGGCAGAGTATAGCTTTGTAAAGCTCGTCCAGATTTTTTATTTCAAGTTTATCTCTCATGTTCAACGCTCCTTTGAAAATTTCGTATTGTAAAGTGCTAAACCATGATTATATTTTAACACATTATAGCGTAAATGTAAAGGATTATACTTGAAATAATATGTCTATACTATAAATTTTTTATTAAGATTTAATTGTGTTATGCTTTTCTCAAAATTTTAACACAGTCAAACTCAGTCATCGCCCAGCAAAGTAGCCGCTGCAGAGCAGCATATCACCTTTTTAGCGCCCATATTCAGCAGACATTCTGCGCAGACCCTCATAGTTGCGCCTGTGGTAATTATATCGTCACAGATAAGCACCGTTCTGCCCTTGATATCGCCGCTGTTTTCTCTTGATGTATATATCATCTCGGCGTGCTCCTGCCTTTCGGTTTTTGTGAGCTTGTGCTGCTCTACCCTGTCGCTGCTTCTTTCAAGCAGCTTGAAATCGGTTTTGCAGCCCAGGATATCTGCAACATACAAAGCCAGTCTCTCCGCCTGGTCGTAACCTCTTTTAAGCTTTTTAGCCGTGTGCATAGGCACAGCAGTTACCAGGTCAATCTCGCTGTCAGCCTTATCCTGCCTTAGCCCTGAGCACAAAAGCTCTGCACAGTATTCGGCAAAATTATCCACCTCGCCCGTGTGCTTCAGCTCGTTAATAAGCTTTTTGACCCTGCCCTCGTAGCGAAAAACGCTGTAAGCCTTTTCATCTGCCACCTTTACAGGCTCATCACCCAGCAGGGGCATATCATCAACGCACTTATTGCAGATAAGCTTATCCCACCTTATCACCCTTTGGCAAAAGGCGCAGCGGTTGGGCAGGAAGATATCAATTATAAATTTATACGCTTTCTTCCTTTTAAGCATGGTCATTTTCTGCCCCGCGGCTGCAAAAAGCCTGTAAAGGGTGCAGGTGGCTGCTCCTCGCTGTCTGAGCTCTCAGTTTGCTCAAAGCTGTCACTTTCGGGCAGCTGCTCGTCATCGGGATATTCACCGTTGTCAGCCTCATCATTCTCATACCAGTCGGCACGCACCTCCTCGATGATGGCTTTCAGCTCGTCTACGCCCTCCCCTGTCACTGCCGAAAAGGGTATGCAGTGGATATCCTCAAAACAGGGTATCTCCTCCCTGAAAGCCTCCATACGCTGCTTTCTGGCGGTGGGTTTGAGCTTATCGGCTTTGGTGAGCACCACCACAAATGGTATCTCGTTATCTATGAGATAATCTATCATCTGCAGATCGTCCCTGCTGGGGGCATGGCGCATATCCACCAGCTGAAAAACCAGCTCCAGCGCCCTTTCGCCGTCGCCCAGATAGCCGCCTATAAGACTCCCCCACTTTGATTTTTCCGACTTTGAAACATTGGCATAGCCGTAGCCCGGAAGGTCCACAAAATAAACGTCCTCCACCGAGAAGAAATTTATCGTCACCGTTTTGCCCGGCACCGAGCTCACCCTTGCCATGTTCTTGCGGTTGAATATTTTGTTTATCAGCGAAGATTTGCCCACGTTCGAGCGCCCCGAGAATGCAAACTCGGGTCTGTCTGAGGGTGGTATCTGCTCAAATTTACCATATGACGTCACAAACTCCGCCTTGTTGAAATTCAGAGCTTTCATTATGTCACTCCTTATCACATCGTGCTTACACTAAGCATAACACGCATATTATTTCAGTTCAACAAATCCAAAGTGTATATTCCCCCGCCTGTGACGAGGGAATATACACAAAACAAGCTATGCTTTATCAAAACTAAACTCCCTGAAAAGGGCGGTCATAAGCCGCCCTTTGGTATATTTGATCAAACCGTCAGCTTGCTTGTGCTGACCACCGAGCTTGCCTTGGCGAGCATTGCCAGGGGCAGCTGCTCCTTGGTCTTTATCAGTGCCACGTCAAGCACGTCTGATATTTTCTTTGCATAGACAAATTCCAGTCCCAGCTTTACCTCGTCGTCTATCTCGTCAAGGTCGCCTTTGTTGGCTTCGGGGATTATAACAGTCTTTATGCCTGCCTTGTATGCAGCCATAGTCTTTTCTCTCAGACCGCCTATGGGCAGCACTCTGCCTGTGAGGGTTATCTCTCCCGTCATAGCCACATCTGACCTTATAACCGCTGAGAGCCGAAACTATGGCGGTTATCATGGTAACGCCCGCTGAGGGTCCGTCCTTGGGCACAGCGCCCTCGGGAGCATGGATATGTATATCCTTCTTTTCATAGAAGTCCTTGTCGATACCGTATTGATCGGCAATGCTGCGGCAGAAGCTCACAGCTATCCTTGCCGACTCCTTCATAACATCGCCCAGCGAGCCTGTAAGCTCTATCTTGCCCTTGCCCTCCAGCACCAGCACCTCCAGCGGCATAAGCACGCCGCCCACGGTGGTGTAGGCAAGACCGTTTACACAGCCCACCAGGTCCTCCTTGGTCACCAGGTCGGGCAGATATTTTTCATGACCCAGAAAATCGGGAATATTCTTTGCGGTAAAGCTTACCTTAGCCGCACCCTTTTCGATTATCTCCCTGGCTGCCTTTCTGCAAAGCGAGCCGATATTTCTTTCAAGAGTTCTCACTCCTGCTTCTCTGGTATAGCCGTCGATCAGCTTATAAATGCCCGAGTCGTTTATCCTGAACATTTTTGAGCTCAGACCGTATTTCTTCACCTGCTTTTTGATAAGGTGTTTTTTGGCAATGTTGAACTTTTCCTCTCTGGTATAGCTCGAAAGCTCGATCATCTCCATACGGTCAAGCAGCGGCGCAGGCACAGTATCAACAGTGTTGGCAGTGGTTATGAACAGCACCCTGCTGAGGTCGTAGGGCACCTCGATAAAGTGGTCAACAAAAGCGTTGTTCTGCTCGCTGTCCAGCACCTCCAGCATAGCTGCCGAGGGGTCGCCCCTGAAATCGCTGCTCATCTTGTCGATCTCGTCAAGCAGCATAACGGGGTTGCTGGAGCCTGCCTGCTTCATACCGTTTATGATACGTCCTGGCATTGCGCCCACATAGGTCTTTCTGTGACCTCTTATATCGCTCTCGTCTCTTACTCCGCCCAGCGAAACTCTCACAAAGCTTCTGTCAAGAGCCCTTGCCACCGACCTTGCCACCGAGGTCTTGCCCACTCCGGGGGGTCCCACAAGGCAGATTATCTGACCTCTGATATCAGGCGTCAGCGCCCTTACAGCCAGGTTTTCGATTATTCTTTCCTTGACCCTCTTCATGCCGTAGTGGTCTTTATCCAGAATGCTCTGAGCCTTGGTTATGTCAGATGTATCCTCAGTCACCACATTCCAGGGCAGTGCCAGCACCTCGTCAAGATAATTCTGCAGCACCGCAGCCTCCTGAGAGCCCATAGCCATTCTGCCCAGCCGCTCTGCATCCTTGGTGAGCTTTTCCTTGGTCTCCTCCGAGGCGTCCATACTGTCTATCTTTTCAAGATACTGTATTATTATCTCAGAGGGGTCGCCCTCCCCGGGCATAACGCCTCTGCCGCCGTTGAGCTCGTTTTGCAGCACCTTTATCTGCTCACGAATATAATACTCCCTCTGGTTCTCCTCAATGCGGTTCTGCACCTGCTCGTGTATCTCCTTTTCAAGGGTGAGCACGTCGATCTCCTTATTGAGAACAGTCATCAGCAGCACAAGCTTCTCCCCTGCCGAGTCAGCTTCCAGCAGAGCCTGCTTATCCTCAAAAATAAAAGGCATATTAAACGCGATAGACTCAAAAAGCTGCTCAGCGTTTTTAGCTCCCATTATGGCAGAATAAAGCTCCTGGGGCATTCTGGGCAGTATTTTTGCATACTCCTCAAAAGCGAGCCTTATCTCACGGCTGACCGCCTGTATCTCGGTAGCATAAAGGCTCTCCTTGGAGTAATTCGGCAGCAGCCTTATCTTAGCCTCAAAGCTGTCGCCCTTATCGTAAAGCTCGGTAAGACGAGCCTTTCTAACGCCGTCAACAAGGCACCTGTAAACTCCCGTAGGGGTCTTTACTACCTGCCTGACGATAGCCACAGTGCCTATTTTATACATATCCTTTTTCTCGGGATGTTCTGTATTTATATCCTTCTGAGCACAGAGAAACACCTCACCGCTGCCGTCTCTGGCATTGAGCATACTTTTTATGGACATCTCTCTGCCCACATCAAAGTGGACCGTCATACCCGGGAACACCACCAGATCTCTGGTAGGTATCAGCGGTATGATATCACCCGAAACTACATTTATACGCTCATTCATAAAAAGCTCCTTTCCCGGCTTAAATGTTTTTCTAAGCCGTAAGGTAATTATCTGTTTAGGTATGCGTCTATTATAGCACAATCATCGCCACATTGCAAGCCCTTAAAAGCAAGCAATTTAAGCCATTAAAAGCAACAAGTTAAAGGTCCGGATTTTTCTAACCTCTTACTTCTTGCCTCACGGTCTTACGTCTTACTTCTTACCTTTTACATCTAAAAATGAGGCACCCCGAAGGATACCTCATTAAAAGATTATTAGTCAGCTACATATGGCAGCAGTGCTACGTGACGAGATCTCTTGATAGCCTTTGTGAGCTCTCTCTGGTGGTAAGCACAAGTGCCTGTTACACGGCGAGGGAGGATCTTTGCTCTCTCTGTCATGCACTTTCTGAGCTTTGCGATATCCTTATAATCGATTTTCTCTGCTCTGTCAACGCAGAACATACAAACCTTCTTGCGGCCTCTCTTAGCAGGTCTGCCGTTGGTTCTTTCTCTCTCCATGATAATTTTCCCTCCTCTTTAGGAAATTCAGCATAAGTTCGTTTTTAATGATCTCTAATAGTTTAGATAGTTTAGAATGGTACGCCGTCGTCGCTCAATATCTCCTCAAAATCTGAAAGACTGCCTATAGACAGTGCATCGTTTGAAGGAGCAGTGTTATTGTTATTCTGGTTAGCCCCGGCACTATGATCCTGTACGGGAGCCTGCTGATAATTATTCTGCTGATAATTATTCTGCTGTGAGCCGCCCTGCTGGTAGCCGTTATTGTTCTGATAACCGCCGTAGTTGTTCTGGTAAGTGCCGCCCTGCTGTCTTGCTTCGCCTGTGAATGATACCTGATCTACAAAGACCTCGGTAACATAGTGCCTTGTACCGTTTTTGTCATCATAGGTCCTTGTTCTGAGGTTGCCCTCGATAGCTATCATTCTGCCTTTGCCGAAATATCTGCCGATAAATTCAGCCTGCTGGCGCCATGCAACACAGTTGATAAAATCAGTCTGTCTCTCCTCACCCTGTCTGGCATAATTTCTGTCAACAGCAATGGTGAAGGATAAGACCGATATACCGTTAGGTGTCTGTCTTACCTCAAGATCCTGTGTGATGCGTCCCATTAAAATAACTCTGTTAAGCATAAAACTTGTCCTCTCTTACTTTACCGTAACCAGGAAACGGATAACTCCCTCTGTGATAGAAAGCACTCTCTCGAGCTCAGCAGGGAAATCGGTCTTAGCTGTGAATGACCACAGAACGTAAGTACCCTCTGTTTCGTAGTTGATAGCATAAGCCAGCTTACGCTTGCCCCAAACGTTGATCTCAACGTTCTCTGCCTCGGCCTTGATCATATCATCGAACTTAGCTGTGAGTGCGTTAACACCCTCCTCATCGAGCTTGGAACTGAAAATTACCATTGCTTCATAAGTTTCATTGATCTTTGCCATTGTCTTTACACCTCCTTCTGGATTTCGCCTGTACGAAAAATACAAGCAAGGATTAACTTAATTATTATAACACAAGCCCTCGATTTTGTCAAGGGCTTGGCGGACTGAATTATTAATTTTTTATAAATTCTGCATTATCCTGCCAACGGCTATCACTGCACCCATGTTTATCATAGAATATGCCATAAAGCCTGCAATAACGTTGGGCCATGATGTACCGCCCTTTACCGAAATTTTCATATTGGCGGTAAGGTCATCGTCGGTATCATCGCTGCGTATGTCGGTTATATCCTTTTTTGCCTGCTTGTAGTAGAGATAATTGGCAAAAAATCCCGCCAGTATCCTTACCACAAGGGTCAAAAACGAGGTGGCGTCGTAGACCGTCTGGAAGCTGTTGGATTTGATATCTACCCCCACATTTACCTGCATAAATTCGCCGAGATAATATATCATATAGGGGATATCCAGCAGCGCCAGCACTATAACAGCCATTATGCCCCAGCCCTTCATTTTACGGTAGAGAAAATACACTGAGGTGAAAAAGAACGCGCCGATGTTCATCGAAAGCTTGCCACCGTGTATTCCGAAGCGGATAAAGTTAGGCAGAAAGCCCAGCGGATTTTTGCCCACATATCTGGCATAGTCCCCCAGCTTAACGCCGTCTATCTCAGAGTCCTGATTGAACACCACCCTGCCGAAGCCGTCGGTGCCGACCTGGGCAAAGCCGCCCATCTGACCGTTCATGCCGCTGTTCGGCATCTGGTTGAAGGGTCTTTCCTCGGTATTGCCTTTTAAAAGCGGTGTGCCGCACTTTTCGCATATATCGTTCTCAGCAGGATTATCAGCGCCGCATCTTATACACCTTACAGTCGTCGCTGCCGCAGCTGCGGTCTGTTCTGTCTCAGGCTTTTCAGGCTGCCAGCTGAGACCGTCCCTGTGAAGCTTGTCATTTATACATCTGCCCTCGGCAAAATAGCACTCTCTGTGATAAGGCGTACCGCAGTCGGGGCAGACTACGATATCATCGCCCTTATCAAAGGTCTTGCCGCAGGATATACATTTTGAACCTGTATAGTCAGCCATTTTACGTCTCCTCTCAAAAGAAAGCAACTACTTATATTTCGTTATATTATACCACATTTTAAAATAAAAGTAAAGAGCTTTGCCGCTAATTTCACTCAATTATCAGATGTTTACAATAATTTTTCCCTTTTTTGCAGTGTTTTTTCAAATTATCCTTTACTTTTTTGAAAAAAAGTTATATAATGTATTTAAGGCAACACCGCACAACCACCGGCTAACGCCTTTGCACGGT
>CALCRR010000204.1 GCA_937894495.1 uncultured Ruminococcus sp.
AAGCACTCGAGTCCTCCCCGGAGGGGAGGGGGCGCTTTCGTGGCAGCTAGTATTTTGATGGCTGCGCCAACCTTGGAAAATGTAGACTTGGTGAGTTTTACCGCATAATTTGCTAAACCGTTTTCTTGCCTCTTGCCTCTGACCTCTTGCCTCTGGAAGCGCAA
Source organism: uncultured Ruminococcus sp. (assembly GCA_937894495.1). Classification (GTDB taxonomy): domain Bacteria; phylum Bacillota; class Clostridia; order Oscillospirales; family Ruminococcaceae; genus Hominimerdicola. The sequence continues at coordinate 165 of CALCRR010000204.1, forward strand.
AAAACGACCCCGACAAACATAGTCAGGGTCGTAATATTTGATATCCGGTTTTCCGATGGTCTTAGTTTGCAAGACCGGATTTCTCGATACCTTCGATGAAGTATCTCTGCAGGAAAACGTACATTATCAGAATTGGTGTGATCGACAGCAGACAACCTGCTTCGAGCCATACGATTATCTGTCTTACAGATACCGACTGACCGTCGAACAGCTGCTGGATCAGGTTTGTATTCAGGTTCTTCAGCATCAGAGCTACTGTATCGTTGTTGGTGAAGAATGAGCTTGATACATAGTAGTCGTTCCAGTACCATACGATGGAGAACAGGAATACTGTGAGGAATGACTGCTTTGCGTTGGGTACCATGATCTTTACATAGGTGTAAAGAGGTGAGCAGCCGTCCAGGTATGCTGCGTCCTCAAGCTCCTTAGGCAGTCCTCTGAAGAACTGACGGAAGATGAAGATGAACAGACCGGCTCTCAGACCGTTGGCAAACAGGGCAGGCAGATACATTGTCAGACCGCTGTTGATAAGCGAGATAGTGTTGCCGCCGTTGACCAGTGGGATTATACCGAAAAGGTCGAAGTATGCATACTGCATATAAAGCGGGATAGTTGTGATCTGAGGGGGAACGATGATCATAAGAATTACTATTGCAAACAGTAAATTCTTACCCTTAAATTGAAATCTTGCGAAGCCGTAGCCTGTGATGGAGCAGGTAACCACCTGCAGCACCGATGCTACCAGGTTGAGCACTACTGTGTTGAGCACAGTGTCCTCAAACTTCATAACGCCCCAGACGTCTTTGACGTTTTGCATAGTAAAGCTCTTGGGGATCCATACGATAGAAGGATCGTTCATCTGCTCGTTGGGTCTGAATGCTGTTGAAAGCATGAATATCAGAGGATACAGAATGATGAAGCACAAGCCGAACAGTATCAGAAATCTGAATATGGGCCATACGGTACCAATTGCTTTTTTCCTTCTGTTATACTTGATCTGCTCCTCAGTCAGGAAGTTATGTATACCCAACTGCTTCATTCTTTTGTGACGGGCCTTTATAGCGGCCTTGCGTTCTTTTTCAAACTGTTTTTCTTCTTTTTTAGTTGCCACTTTGACCCCCCCTTATTCTACTTCATAGTAAACGACCTTGTTGAGGATAGCTACTATAATTGCCAGACAAACTGCGATGATAGCGAAGTATGCCCATGCCATTGCGGCTGAGTAACCGTGCTCCCAGTTTGTAGACTTGTTAAGAACAATGGTCATTACCTGGTTCTGTGGATCTACGAACGAGTCAACTACTGTATAAACTACGCTCGCGAGGATCATAGGGCTTATGGTGGGAAGAGTTATCTTCCAGAAGAACTCCCATGAGGTAGCACCCTCCATCTGGGCAGCCTCCTTAGATGCAGGGGAGATGCCCTGCAGTGCCGAGAGTATCAGCAGGATCTGGATACCTGAGTTCCATACCAGATTGAAGATATCCGTCGTCAGCGTGTTGATCGTTTCGGTCAGCTTATCGCTGATGTTATAGATACCTAAGAAGTTGAGCAGCTGGTCTACCAGATTAGCCTCAAACATTGTGCTGAACTGCTCTGAACCGCCTGCGTATCCGCCTGTGCTCATGTTACCGTTGATGATATCCATTACAGGACCTGTAGCGATGATAACAGGGAGGAAGAATACGGCTCTTGCGAATGTTCTGCCGTGGAACTTCTGGTTAAGGATTATAGCGATGAATATGGAGAATATCAGGATAAGAGGTGTTCTCAGCGCTGTGTTCTTCAGCATATTCACCAGTGCCAGTGAGTAATCCTGATCCTTACGGAACGCATTTACGTAGTTTTTCCAGCCGATGAACTTCATTTCCATACCGCCGGGCTGTACCGTGGTCTGGTTGAATGAATAGATCAGCGACTCAATAAGAGGAAGGATAAAGAAGTAGATGGTACCCAGTATCCAGATGGCGATAAAGCCGTAGCCGTAGAGCTGCTTTCTTCTCTCGTAGGAGAGCTTATGCTTTTTCTCAGCCTTGATGCCTGTATAGTCTATACCTATCTGCTCCTCAAAGGCAGCCTTGGAATCCTCCGCATTGTCAGAGGTCTGAACCTCCTGAACATCATTCTCCTCTTCAGGAGTGATCTTTTCAATATCGCTCATTATTCCAAACCTCCTTCAATGCAATTTGTTACGTCAACAGGCTTGCCGTTGACAGTCACAGCAGCGGTCTTTTTGTTGATAACAACGACCACGTCCTGTGCTCCGTCCTTCGAGTATGTGGTTGTCAGCTCGTTATTGTCGTCGCTGACCTCGAAGTTGGAGATAGTATAATCAGCTATGCCGTTAAATACGCTTTGTGACGCCTTATACTGATTAGCAGCCATTTCTATCCAGCCCTTGTAGTTGGAGTAGTAAAGCTCGTTATACTCGGTATCCTGCAAAGTATCAGCGTCTGCATAGGTCAGATCGTAGTGTATCTGTGAGCCTGACGCCAGTGACAGCAGGAAGCTTTCGTCTGAATTTGAGCTTGCGTTGATAGCGGTCGAAGCATAAGGCACATAGCCGTGGATGACCATCTGATAGAACGGGATATCAAAGTCTGTAACATCAAAGCCGCTGGAAGAAACGGGCACGTTAGTTACATTTGATACATAGGGCAGAATGTAAGCGTTAGCCTCATCAGCGATGATGGAACCGATCTGCTCCTTAGCGTTCTTATACTCATCGACCAGCAGGTTCATGGTCTTGTTCCTTGAGTAGGTATCCTTTCTGTTGTAATCGCCTACCAGTCTTGAAGAGAAGTAGCCGAAGCCTGCGGCAGTAAGGTCTCTGTCCTTATAGCCCTCCACCATTTCCTCAAACGCCTGGTTATACTTAGCAGGCGAGAGAAGTGCAGGTGCGACGCCCTTTTTGGCAACGCCGAAGGAGAGGCTGTATGAGGACTGCCTTGAATAAGCGTTGGATATCCTGATAGCTGTACTTGTCAGCGTCCAGTAGCCCGACGAGCTCTTATCCATAGTGAAGTTGTTGAGGGACGGGAACACTGTTACGCCGTCGGTCTTTATAAAGTCCTCAAAATCGCTCTTGCCGCCCAGTGTGCCTGAGGGCTTTGCGTTGGTAGAGATCTTATTTTTGATAGAGTTATTGGTCCAGTCGTTGTAGTTTACCTTAAATGCGTCAACGCCCTGGTCTTTAAGCTTTGAAACTATCTCGCCTGCCTGGTCGAAGCCGGTGATCTCGGTCTTGAGGTTAAAGGGCAGACCCACGATTGAAGTTCTCTTGAGGACTCCGCCGAAGAGGTCAAGATAGAGGTCGTTGCTGTTATCCTTCTGAGACTGGAGACCCTTTTCCTTGATAAGGTAGTTTCTGTAGACCTCTGCACAGTCGGCATAGTTCACATTTTCCTTACCGTCGCCCACGGGATAGTAGCGAACGCCGAAGCGCTCAGTTTTGATGCCGTCCTTCTCGAACACGTTCAGTCTGTTGGAGCTGTCGCCGCTCATAAAGAAGGTATCTGACGATCTGGTCTCGAACTCGAAGTAGCAGTTATTGTACACCTGCTTGTTCTGTCCGCTGACCTGAGCCCTTGCGTACACGTTTGAGTCGCCGTCGGAGGCTATAGCCACGATACCGTTACCGTCATTGACGGTAGCCAGCACAGGCAGATAAGCCTGCTCGGTAACTCTTGGTGATGTCAGGGGAACAGCTGTATAATCTCTGTTATACACCTGCTGGTTATAATCGGGGTAATTGCCCTTGCCGTTGTTGTAGTTGATAACAGCGCCGCTGCCGTCGGGTATTATCATATAACCGCTGGTAGGATTGCCATTTTCATCAGCCGCAGGGATAGCACCGAAATAAGGTGTGAGCTGGAGCTTTGTGAGTATCTTGCCGTCTACTGTGGAGATATTATCCTCCTTTACCTCTGACGAATCAGCGTAAACGTAGAGGTAGTCGTCCTCCAGCTTATAGTGTACAGTGAGCTCGACGCCCTCTGATCTGTACTTATAGTTTATTGCCACACCGCCCTTTTCGGTCTTCCACTTAACAGTGGCTTTGTTTGAATAGAGGGGCGCTGCGGATTCTGTTCTCTTTTCCTGTCTCAGGTCAGCGACCTTGATAGCCACGTTTGAAGCTATCTGCTTTCTCACTGCCGACTTCATTGACTGACCCTTTTCAGCGTCTACCACAGTTTCATCGGCTTCAACATTGACAGGAGATGTCCACCAGTATTTGCCGCTTTCCTTTACGTAGATACAGAGTCTGTTGTTATCCTCGTCTCCGTAAAGGATCATCTTATCGTTTTCTTCAAGCTGCTCGCAGGTATCGAGAGCCACAGCCTCCTCGTCAGAGAGCATCTCGATCTTCTCCTCCTCGTCCTCATCCGAGGTGGTATCCGAATCGGCGGCAGCCTCTTCATCGGCAGCTCCCTCCTCTGCTGCGATATCCTCCGCAGAGGTCTCGGCAGAGGTATCTGCCTCATCGGATGCTGAAGAAACAGCCATAGAACCCAGAGGTGTCAGCATGGTAAGACACAGCGCAAATACAATTGCTTTTTTATAACTTTTGTTATGCATTTTTACACCACCGTTTCTATTTAGCCTCTGATCCTATATGCGATCTCTGTGTAGACCGAATATATGAATACATATACCTGCTGGAACAATGACAGAAGAAGTATCGCAAGGAACAGTATAAGAAGCATTGCGACCAGTGTGAGGAGCATTGATACCAGCGTTTTGCTGAATGAATACTGGTGAGCCGCCTTCATTGCCTGGATCATCAGAACTATGGACCAGCCGAGTCCCAGGTATGAGATAGCGTTGATCCAGATCGACTCGTCCTGAACGAGGAAGTTTGACAGGATCACCTTGACCAGTGTACACACGATATAAGGTACCAGTGAATATGCAGAATAGATAGCTATCTTTCTGAAGGTACCCTCGCCCTCCAGCAGAGTACATACCGACCAGTTGCCCACTACCCATGTGAAGTAGTATACTACCGACTGTACTATAAGGGGGACCACATTGAAGATCTTAACGTAGCTGTTGTTGAACTGGAAGCCTGTAAGCTGTCTGTCAGCCACCATTGCCACGAACAGGAAGAAAACGATAGCCATTGCTATTTTCATTGAGCCCTGCTTTTTCCATCTCAGATCCTCAAAGCCTTCAACGGGGTGGAAAACACAATGCTTCAGCCAACCCATAGGAGTAAATTCATACATTACTATCTTCCTCCCTTCTTTTTGCCGTAGAGTTTGCCCTTGAGGAGATATTTACCTCTCTTGTGCATCTGCGAAAGAACTATCAGCCAAACTATGATCACTATAAGTATTATCATTATAACTGTGAAGTTATCTCTGATATAGTCCTCTCTTGCGTACTTGAACGCCTTATCGTAGTCGTCCTGGTCGTAGGCGGTCTTGAAGTAATCAAGAGCCTCTGAGTAGTCGCCCTCGTTAAGGGCAGCCTTGCCAAGACCGATATAAGCCAGCGGATAGCCGCCGTCTCTCATTATAACGTCCTCCCAGATGGGCTTAGCCTCTGAGTATCTGCCCTGGTCGTAGAGCTCGACAGCCTCATGCATGAGCTGACCGAAGGTAGTTTCGGAATAAACTGTGATATCGTTCTTTGAACCGTCGATAACATAGATGTTATTGCCGAAAGCCTCAACAGCGTTGGGGTTTGAGAAGCTTCCTCTCTGGTCGTTGGTAGAGTTCTTTGTTCCGAAGATACAGAGCTGGTTGCAGTTTCTGTCATACTGGAAAACTCTTCCCGTTGCGAAGTCAAGGACATTTATAAGTCCGTTGTTTGATACGCAGATATCTGTAAGTCTTGTGGAATAGTTTGAGTTTGTGGTGGAGTCATATTCCGAGGCGATATCGCCGAACTTATACTCATTGCCCGCATTGTTATCCCAGATGTTATAGCCTGCGGGGTTGAGCTTTTTAACTGCGTCGGTCGTTGTATTGGCAGCCTCTGTAACGGTATAGATGAAGCCGTCCTCGTCGATATCGAAGTTTGCATACTCAACAGGAACGTTTCTTGTCATACCCGAGATCTGCTCGTTGGAGGCGAACTTTCTCCAAAGCTTCTGAGCTATTACCGCAGCGGTAACTTCAACTCTGTTAGCTCCGTAGAAGCCCTGGAACTCGCCGTACTTATTGAACTGCACCGAACCTGTATTTACCGAGGTACAAACAGCGTACACGTTCTCGGCGAAGTCTGCCACGACTTTTGACGGGTTAAAGGTCTCCACCTGATAAAGGTCTGTATCGGGTCTTGTATACTCCTGCACCAGCGTAAGCTTTCTTTCGGAGTCCACAGACGCCTTTACCACTCTTGAATTATCGTAGTCTGCTATGTAAATGTAGAGGTCGTTGGTATAGAGACTTCTCTTTACATAAATACCTGTGGGGGATGCGAATTTTGACTCGCCGTCCTCGCCCACGTTTATCTCCGACTTGCCGTCAACGCCTGTATAGGCGCCTGTTACCTCAAGGTCGGAGTTGAGTCTGAGCACACGGTTATTATCGGTATCTGCCACCCAGAACTCTTCCTCGTCGGGATCGAAGTAAAGGTCCTTCGGTCCGTTCATTCTTGCCGAAGCCTCTTCACTTATAAAGAGGGGGTCATCGGGGTCTGACAGCTTGTCGAGACCCATATCATAGCCTGTTACCGTCCTGTCAATACGATAAGCGTTCTGTGAGGGTATAGCGTCCTCCCAGTCGTCGTAGATATAGGACTTATAAGGCTCCTTTGCGAAGGCGGTAACGGTCATTGACAGTGCAACGGCAGCCGCCATGCCCACGCAGAGAATTTTCTTAAAAGAATTATTTATTCTCAACACTACTTATCACCTGTTTCCTTTTCAAATTTAAGTTATAAAGCTTATTAATCCTTCATACCTGAGTTAGCCATTGTTTCCATAACGTTACCCTGAGCGATAAGGAATACAAGCAGCGGAGGGATAAGGAGTACAACTGCAGCTGCAAATGTAACGCCCTGACGAGCAAGACCTGCGGCTGTTATCTGCTGTACAACTGTAGGTAGTGTTTTGAGTTCTTCCGAGTAGGTCAGAACACCGCCCTGGATGTTCCAAGCACCCTGGAATGCGAAGATTATCAGGGTCATCAGTGCAGGCTTTGAGTTGGGGACAACTATCTGCCAGCAGATCCTGAAGAGTCCTGCGCCGTCCACCTTGGCAGCCTCTACCATCGAGTCGTGGATGGTAGACATACTCTGTCTCATAAGGTAAAGACCCATTGAGGTCGAGATGCTGGGGAGGATCAGTGCGAAGTAAGTGTCGATCATTCTCAGCTTAGCCATTACCATGAACGACATGATCCATGTTGCGTTCGACTGGAACAGCAGGGCGATGACGATGATCTGGTTTACAGCTTTGTTACCGGGAAATCTGCACTTTGCCAGAACGAAGGCTGCACAGCAGCAGACGAACAGGTTAGCGGCACAGATAACTATTGTAATAAAGAAGCTGTTGAATATGTATCTTGAAAGGGGCACCTGCCATGAGCTGGCAGCTACCTTGAACATATCCGAGAAGTTGTTTGATGTGGGGTTGAGTACGTAAAGCTTTGGAGGGAACACGAACAGCTCCTCAATAGGCTTTAACGACTGAACTACCGAGTAGTAAAGAGGGAATACCATGAATGCGCCGAGAAGTACAAGGAAAATGAATATGCACACATCGCCCGCACGGGAACCGTTGACGCGCTTGCGCTTATCAGAGACCTTAAGCTTTTCAATGGATTGCTTCTTTCTTCTTCTTTTTCTAGCCATTTGTAATACTCCCCTCCTTTAATCAATGTATTTGCCCAGCAGCCAGTTAACACCCTTGTTTGCAAGAAGCATTACTGCGAACAATACAAAGCATATTGCCGATGAGTAACCCATCTCGTAACGGATATTACCGTAGTCTGTAGCATGGTTCATGATCGTATGAGCTGCATAGTCTGTTGAAGGCAGACCAACCAGGTTCTGACCAACAACGCCGACTGTGAAGGACGATGCGATCTGCATTACGGCTGCGAACAGCAGCTGAGGTCCCATTGAAGGGATAGTGATCTTGAAGAGCTCCTGCCATCTGTTCTTGATGCCCTCGATAGCGCCTGCCTCATACATCGACTTGTCGATATTCTGGAAGCCTGCACGGATAGCAAGGAAGCCTGCGCCCATTGACATCCACAGCTGAACTACTATAACTACGCTGAGGATATATGTAGTATCGGTCAGCCACTGTGCAGGTGCTGTGAAGATACCCAGATCCATGAGTATAGCGTTCAGGTAGCCGTAGGAGTCGCCCGACAGGATCAGCTGCCAGGTAACGTATACGGAGGTAGTCATTGAAGGTGCATAGTAAACGAATGTAAAGAATGTTTTCAAAAACGGATTCATCTCATTGATGAGCCACGCGATAAGGAAGCTCAGTATATATGAGAAGGGTCCTGTGAATATCGCAAATATCAAGGTATTTCTGATAGCGATAAGGAACACGTCGTCGTTGACGAACAGTGTATAGAAGTTTGAAAGACCTACCCACTTAGGGGACTGGATCATATTGAAGTTGGTGAAGCCCATAGGAAGTGACATCACGACGGGCACCACCGTGAATATGATAAAGAACAGCATAAAAGGAGCAAGCATGAAGTAGCACTGCTTATTAGTCTTTACCATATGCCAGTTATAAGCCCATTTGCCCTGCTTTATAGCGGGGGAATTGCTTGAAGGCTGATATTTAGCCATGCTTTACACTCCTTTCTCAGTCTATTCCGAGGTCTGCACGCTTACGTGAGATCTCATCGTTGATATCCTTGTTGTACCAGAACAGTGTATCTCTTGCGTTATCGCTGTCGTTGACAACTGCTCTGAATGCGTTCATGATATTTCTTGTTACGCCGTAGGAAGCAGGGATTATAGGTATCTCTACCTGAGTATTCATCTGATCCATCAGCAGACCCAGCTCTGTAGTTGTCCATGACAGCTGTGCAAGAGCCTCCTGGTTTGCTGTAGCGTAACGTCCCATAGTACCCAGTACCGACTCGATATTGGTACCGTACTTAGCCTGTGTATCAGCCTCGGTGAACCACTTGATGAACTCCCATGCGCCGTCCTGATCGGGAGCCTTTGTGAAGATTATAGCGCCCGAGCCCTCGGAGCTTGCGGTATGGTTGATATTTCCGTCCTTATCGACTGTGCCGGGAACAGGTCTGAAGCTCCAGCAGCCCTTGATCTCGGGAGCTGCAACTGCCAGCTGGTTATAGAAGGTATAGTCTCTGATAAGTACAGGCATATCGCCCTGTCTGAATCTTGTGAAGGGGTCATAGGTCTGCTGGAAGCTGTATGTGGTATAGAACTTTGTCCATGTATCAAAGGCATTGATAGCTTCCTGAGTATCGAAGGTAGTCTTTGACTGGTCCTCGGTATAGTAGTTGAGACCCTGCTGCAGCAGCAGCATAGCGAAGGTATTGCCGTTCTCGGTGATAGCCGAAACTGTACCGCCCACGCCTGTTACAGGAAGTGTAAGACCTACCTCAAGGTAGTTTCTCTGCAATGTAGGCAGGCAGTTGAGCAAGCCCTCCCATGTAGCCAGATCCGTATCGGGATCTATATCGTATTCAGCGAGCACGTCCGAGCGGTAGAACAGCATCGGGAACCTCTGCTCGCAGGGGAGTCCGTAAACTCCGCCGTTATACTCATAAAGAACTGTTGCATTATTTGCAAATCTCTTTGTTACCTCTTCAAAGTCGGGCTTCTGGCTCAGGTCTGTAAGAACTCCTCTTGCAGCCAGCTGAATGGGGAAGTCACCGCCCATGAACAGTGCAAGATCGGGACCCTTGCCTGAGAATGTAGCCTCGACGATACCGCCCTGTACCAGTTTAAGGTTTATCTTGGTATCGGCATTGGGGTTGTAGTCGCTGTCGATAAGCTCCTTAACAACTATAGCCTGGTCACGTCCCATTGTTACCCAGCACTCCATAGCTGTTGCGTCGTCATCGTCTGAAAGCGAGTTATAGTCCTCAAAGAATGAACCGATGAAGGACTGGAAGCCGTTTGAAAGTGTTCCGAAGAAGCCGCCCTTGCACTCGGAAAATTCCTCATCTGAGGTACAAAGCTCGATCTTATCCACCTCAAGGGGCTGCTCACGGTACTGATTTATAAATGAAGAAACAGATGTTACGTTATCCTTTATCTGGCTCATCATCTCAGGAATGATATCAGGCTTCTTAACACACTTGTCAAGGACTATTGCCATTTTTTCCAGCGTTTCGGCCTCTGTTCCGCCCGAGCCCGAAAGCTGCTCGATCTTCTTCTTCTCTGCTCTGAGAAGCTTTGCATAATCCTTGAAATCTCCGACGATAGAAGGGATAGCAACGTCGATCATGTAGTTATTGTACTCATCAGGATCAGGACCAGTTATCTGTCTGATCTGTCTGTAGTAGCTGTTGATGTCATAAACTACCTCGTCAAGCTCACCCATTATCTCGCCTATCTCACCGGGCACAGCCTCAAGCGCGAGGGTGTGTGTGCCTGCTGAAAGGTAGAAATACAAGGGTTCGCCGTCGTTATCCTTAGGATAGATGACCTCCCAGTCGGTATCATAGTAGAACTTGATCTGGTCGGCTTCCTTGCAGGGTACCTCGCCGTCGATGTAGAGGCGTCTGTTTGAATACATTCCTCTCATCTGATCCTGTCTTGCAAAGATGCCTATTTTATAGTAGCCGTCAGACTCCACAGAAACGTCCCATGTGACTGTCTGTGTAGACTGTGTCCAGCTGCCGCCGCCTATGGTGTTGTATCTTGTTTTTGTAGGGCTGGAGCCGTTGAGGCTTGAAGTCATGTAAGAGGTCTTATCCGAAGTGGGATAGAGAGTTCTTGCAGACTTTCTGTCAGCTATCTCGCCCTCGAGTATTATCTTCTTGCCGCTTGTCTTTGTAAGGTCGCCGCTTGCAGGTGCCTTATAATGATCGGGAGCCTTATACTGGTATACCACCAGCTTTTCCAGCACAAACTGTGCCTTCTGGGACTCTATGGTAAGCTCATGCTTGCCCTTTGTCATATAAAACATCAGCGGCTCGTTGAAAAGTCCGTCGATATCCTTTATAGGCACATCGTCCTGCCACATAACGCTCTGTACCTGACCGGGGCGCATATCGTTATTTCTTGTATCCTGTAGTATCTCTCTGCCTGTATCGTTGACCCAGACCTTATCGAGAGTGATTCTTGAAGCTGTAGCGTAAGGCACTTCTCCGTCGATCGCAAGGGAGAGCTCGATGTCATTGGTGCTGCCCTCAAGAGCATAATAAGATGCTTTAAGGTTATAGCAGCCGTCCTCGGGTATAGTCACCTCGTATGTGACTGTACCGACCTGGTTAGCCCAGTAGAGGACATCGTCCCTGCCGTCGAAGCTCGTCTCACCAAGGGAAAGGTCATCACTGACCGAGGTATAGTCAGCGCCCTTGATGACGATCTCGTCGATATCGGGTCTTGGCGCGGAAGCATACTTCTTTACATAGTTTGAGTAAGAGGTCTGCCTGATAGCGTCAGTACCCGTGACCGCAGCGTCATCTGCAGCCGTGCCTAGTGCGTCATTATCTGCAAATGCCGTCGGAACAAAGCAGGCAGCGCCGAGCGTCAGCGCCAGTGCAGAAGAAATAACACGCCTAAACATTGTGTTTTTCACTATGAATCCACCTTTCTTAATAAAATGCTGTGTTTAGCCTGAGATCAGTCCTATTTATATCAAAATAAGGAGATATCTCAAATTTATTTTAAGTCCCGCAGGGACAAAAAACCTTGTTTTATCAGTCCGATCTGTAGAGGACTATGCCCTGCTTTTCCTCGTCCAGCTCCACCCTGACCTTATCGCCGCCTTTGATCTTCAGGCTCTGCATATACTCCTTGGGCAGCTGCAGCCTTCCCGATTGGTCAAGCACTGCCAACTCCTCATGTATATCCTCGCCCTCGGTCATCACCACATCGCCCATTTCGTTCAGCTCCTCGGCATAAGATCGCCTTCGGATTATCTCCGAGCTGGTCCTGCCGTCGCGGATAGCCACTACTCTGTCGATATTGCCTGCCAGTTTAAGGTCGTGGGTAACGATGACCACCGTTATGCCCTCGCTTTTATTGAGCTCCTTGAAAATATCAAGTATCATGGCAGAGGTCTTGGTATCTACCGAGCCCGTAGGCTCATCTGCCAGCAAAAGCTTGGGGTCATTAGCCAGCGCAATGGCGATAGCCACTCTCTGCTGCTCGCCGCCCGACATCTGGTCCAGCCTGCTGTTCTTACGTGCCGAGAGCCCCACCTTGTTAAGCAGCTCCAGCGCTCTCTGCCGCCGCCCTCGTCTGCCTTTTAGCAGCATAGGCAGCTCCACATTCTGCACCGCCGTTAAATATGGCACAAGATTTCTGGCGTTGTTCTGCCACACAAAGCCCACGGTGCTGCGCTTATACTCCATATAATCCTTATCGGTGAATTTCAGAAGATTTTTGCCGTCCACCGTAAGGCTGCCTGCCGAGGGTCTGTCCAGCCCTCCCAGCATATTCAAAAGCGTTGACTTGCCGCTGCCCGAGTTGCCCACTATCGCCATGAGCTCTCCCCTTTTCACATCAAGGTCGAGCCCCTGCAGCGCCACGGCTTCAACATCGGAAGTTTTGTAAATTTTCACCAGGTTCTCACAGCGTATCATATAATCATCATCATGGTCGGTTACAATAGTATCATTGATATCATCACTCAACTATCTCACCGTCCTCAAGGGTATACACCTTATCCGCAACGTCCATCATGCTGGGGTCGTGGGTGGTCATGATAATGGTCATCTGCTGTCTTGCCACCAGCTCTTTAAAGAGCTTTACTATATGCAGCGCCGTAGCCGTATCCAGCTCGGCGGTAGGCTCGTCTGCAAAGATTATATTGGGCTTGTGGGCGATAGCCCTTGCTATAGCCACCCTCTGCTGCTCACCGCCCGACATCTCGCCGGGTCTGTGGGACATTCTCTTATCCAGCCCCACTGCCGCCAGACATTCTCTGGTGCGTGCAGCCCTTTCATCATAGGGGTATTTAGCCAGCCGCAGCCCGAACTCCACATTTTCAAAAGCCGTCATGCCCGACATCAGTGCCACCGACTGAAATACAAAAGCCATATCATATCTTCTCAGCTTATCCCTTGACCCCTCAGACAGCTTGGCGATATTCTTCTCACCGAAGATCACCTTGCCCTTGGTGGGCTTATCAAGAGCGCCGAGAATGTTTATCAGCGTAGTTTTGCCGCTGCCCGATCTGCCTCTGAGCACAGTCAGCTTACCCTTTTCGATCTCGATATTGATATCCCTCAGCGCATGGACCACGCTGCCGTCGCCTATTTTAAAATCACGGCACAAGCCTTCTGAGCGCAGTATAGTTTTCATAAGCTGCCGCCTTTCCGCACACCGAAGCCCGGGGCACGCCAGTCCATCGGTTGAACTTTGTGCATTTTTCACATTTTGTGTTTCATTTTTTGGCTTTGCACAACATCTTGTGACCGATGTGCAATTTGTTCAAAAATCGGACAAATATACAGTGCATTTTGCATGATTTTTTATTAAAAATGTCAAAAAGGGCATATTATGCTACAAAATATTATACCAATTTCACAGCCATTTGTCAAGCAGGCGAAAACGATTAAGCTTGTTCTTTTTAAAGAGTTTACACCGCTTTGTCTATATTTCACAAATTTCATTTCAGCGTTTTGTTGAACATAACATATTGACATTTTAGGTGGGGGCAATTTCCTTTGTAGAATTTTACCAGTGTGACATTTGAACAAATCACCCCCTGGGTTTTTCGTCAAAATTCATAATATATACACAAGTTTTCAAGTTTCATATTTTTATAATTTCATGCGTTTGAGATATTTTTGCTCTCACACAGTAAAACACGGCTGCCGCATCAATGTGCAGCAGTCGCCGTCTTATCTCTTACATCTAAAAGCAATCCGAGCCCCTTATGCATAATATATACCAGCAGACCCCACCGACTGCGGTGCAGAGTGGCAGACAACAGCCTGCCCACAGGGGAGCTTTGCGCAGACCGCATTCGGCAAAGCCTGCTTTGATATAAATACTGCCGCAGGAAGCTTATCCTGCGGCAGTATTTTTTCTTACCTATCAAATCCTCACAGTATTATCCCCCGTGAAAGCAGCTCTTTGGCGAGCTGTTTTTTTCTGCGGTAAAGTATGTTCTCCGCCTTCTTCTCGCTTACTCCCCTGCGTTTTGATATCTCCTTTACCGACAGGCGGTAGTAGTAGCGGTCTATAAATATCTCACGGTCAGGGGACTTCATGCTTTTTATGCAGTCTGCTATGATCTGCATATTTATTTTTTTAGCCGCTTCGTGCTCATAGTCCACCTCAAAGCCGATGTCGTTTTCTTCAATATCCACCGTTTGGCGTGCAGAAAGGCTCCTGCGCTTATCAATAGCACAGCTCTGCGCCGTTATGGATATATAGGTCTTTAAGCTGCTTCGGGCGGGGTCTATGCTTTCACGGTTCTTCCATACCTTATAAAAGGTATCGTTCACCGCCTCCTCACGGTCTGCGCTGCCGCTGACCGCCCCCGATACTATGTAGCTCACCAGAGCCTTGTATTTTTTTATAAGGATATCAAGCGCACCTTCGTCGCCCTGCTGCATAGCCTTTAATATCTCTTCATCGGTCAAGTGGGTACGCTCCTTCCTTTAGAGGTCAGGTGTAAGAGGTCAGATATTTTGTGCGCCTGTTTTGGGTTTTCAGAACTTTACCTCTGCCGAGCCGAGCATGAAGCCGCCGGTGTTTTCAAGGTCAAGACCCGAATTGAGCAGGCTGGCATATACCACATATTCACCGTTTTCGGGCTTGATATACAGGTCGGAAATATCAAGCGGCTCGACAGTTCCGTCGGTCTTTATGGCTTTGAAGAAATCATAGTCCGCTTCGGGGTCAAAGCCCTCTACCTCGCCCCAGTATTCCTCAGGCGTCCAGCGCTTGGTGTAGTAGAACATACTCTGTATGACCATATCAAGCTGAGATGTGTCGCCCTCGGTAATATCCAGCGTTACAGCCAGCGAGCCTTCTGCTATATCCACCTGTTTGACGGTATATCCAATATGCTCACTGTCGGTAAAAAAGTCATCTCCTGTCCACTCTCCTGTGACCTCGGGCTGTATCGTCGTTTCGGCATAGTGCATTTCTCCCGCAGGCAGGTCTGCAATAAATCTGCCCGATATAACATGAGAAACGCCCTCAGCTTCATCTATATCCCCCGAGATGTATGATATAGAATTGATCTGCAATGTCAGACCGTCAAGCGACTCTATACTGTCTCCGCTCTCTTCAAGGTTCATACGCACAGCTCCTGTTGCTTTGCTGCCGTAGTTATCAAGTCCGCCTGTGAAATGTCCCGATGAGCCTGTCAGATCATAGTCTAAAGAAAAGCTGGTGCAGCTCTCATCATCGACTATATCCGTGCCGTCAAGAGTCTGAACCGCTATATCAATATAGTAGTACGGATAGCTTGCTCTTACGCCCGTTACTCTTATATCAAGGTTATCAAAGCCCGACTCTATATTGCCCACGTGCCAGTCAAAAACAGTCAGGCTGCTTTGGCTGTTCTCAAAGCTTCTGCCCCAGTTATCAAAAGCCAGCCTTTCAAGAGCAACATTCTCGTCATATGCCTGACCTGTTTCAGATGTGCAAGCCTGAGCATCGCCCTCTTCGACCGGTGCGTCCCGGGCAGAGCTGTCCTCAGCCGTTGTTGTCTGCGAAGCGGCAGGGGCGGTGTCTGCCGTTTCGGGCTCGTCGGCATTTTGGGCGTATCGGAAAACTCCGCCGCCGATGACTGCCGCAAAGGCTGCCGCCGCAATTATGGCAGGCACTCTGCTTTTCACCCTTGCCGTGCCTTTGTTCTCATACATAGTTATATCTTTATTTTCCGCATTAGATCTGTTGTCTTTCATAATATCGTCTCCCGTCATCTCGTCAAGGGGGATCTCCTGCAAAAGCTCTGTTAAATTTCTCATACCGATCCCTCCGATCATCAAAATACTTATGAAAGCGCTTTCACTTATATATACGTAAGCTGCGGATATTTTCACTCACTTATTTTTCAAAACAAAAGGCAGGAAAAGCTTTAACTTCTCCTGCCCGATAATTATTTTTCTTACTGCCCCTTGCTTCTGTCATTTAGGGTGTGTTGACACTAAACTGATACGCGGATTTTTGAGATATTTTTGTTCC